>JACRKB010000036.1 GCA_016235545.1 Verrucomicrobiota bacterium
GCAACGCCGCGCCCTCCAGCGTGGTGATGTCCTCGCCCTCAAAGGTGACGCTGCCGGCGGTCGGCTCCAGCAGGCGGATGATGGCGCGGCCCAGCGTGGTCTTGCCGCAGCCGCTCTCGCCCACGAGGCCGACGGTCTCGCCCGGCGCGACGGTGAGGCTCACGTCATCCACGGCCTTCACCCACGCGTTCACGCGGCTGAAGACCCCGTGCTTGACCGGGAAGTGGACTTTGAGGTTGCGGACTTCGAGGAGTGGCATGCGCAGCAAGTTGAGCGGCAAAGTTCCTCCCGGTCAAATCCGCTTGTGGCGACGGCTCTCTTTGCCTGGCACCGTGGCTTCCGCGCTCGCAACTTTTTCGCCGGGCTGGTTAAGTATCGCGCAGTCACATGGCGCAATTCAGCTACAAGGCCCGCAAGCGTTCCGGCGAGACGGTCAGCGGCCTCCTCGACGTCAACGACCGCAGCGCGGCGCTGGCGCAGATTGATCGCATGGGGTTGTTCCCCGTCGCTGTCGAGGCGGCCAAGGGCGGGGCTGCGGCCACGCCGGGCAAGGCGGCGGCTTCCATCTCGCTGACAAGGTTTCTTCCGCCAGCGCTGCGCGAGATCGCGCTGCGGCCGCGCCAGCCCAGCATGCAGGAGCTTGCGACCTTCACCCAGCAGCTCGCCAACCTGCTCAAGGCCGGAATGCCGCTGACCACCGCGCTCAACAGCATGACTTACCTCGGCTCGAAGGGCATCCCCACCGATGTGAGCAAGCTGCTCCGGCAGGATGTGACCGAGGGCCGCAGCCTGTCCGACGCGATGGCCAAGCAGCCGGTCATCTTCGCGGATATGTATGTCAACATGGTCCGCGCCGGCGAGCAGAGCGGCTCGCTCCAGGAAGTGCTGCGGCGGCTCGCGGAGCATTACGAGCGCTTCGCCGAGGTGCGCTCGAAGGTGCAGTCCGCGCTCATCTACCCCGTCATCGTCATGCTCGTGGGCTTCGCGATGGTGATCGTCTTCATCGTCTTCATCCTTCCGACCTTCCTCTCGCTCTTCGCGGGCATGAAGGCGCAGTTGCCACTCTCCACGCAGTTGCTCATCGGCATCAGCGACTTCCTTCGCAACCCGCTATACCTCCTCACCATGGCGCTCGTCAGCGTCGCAGCGAGCATCGTTTACATCCGCTTTCGCGCCAGCGAAGTGGGCCGGCGCGTGCTCGACCGCTGGAAGCTCAAGCTCCCGCTTTTCGGCAAGGTGATGCGGCTCTACCTCTTCGGCCAGTTTGCGCGCACGCTGGGCACGCTCATGCAAAACGGCGTCTCCGTCCTGACCGCACTGAAGATCACCGAGCAGGTGTTGCCCAACGTCGTGCTCAAGGAAGCCATCGCCAAGACGCGCGAGGCCGTGACCGACGGCAAAACTCTCGCGCAGCCGCTCGCTCGCAGCCAGGTCTTCCCGCAACTGATGATCGACCTCATCCGCATCGGCGAAGAGACGGGCGACGTGCCCGGCGCGCTGCGCAACGTGGCCGAGACCTACGAGAACGATCTGAACATCACGCTGCGCGTGATGATGAACCTCATCGAGCCGGTGATGATTGTCGGCATCGCCCTCGTGGTCGTGTTCCTCCTGCTGAGCGTGCTACAGGCCATGTTCATGATCACGTCGAGCATCGGCGAGAGCTTTGGAGGAAGATGAAAACGCTAGGAGCCAGGAGTCAGAAGTCAGAAGCCAGCCGGTGCGGCGCCCGTCCGGCCACCGCGCGCCCGCTGTCCGCTGTCCGCTGTCCGCTGTCCGCTGGTTTCACCCTCATCGAGATCATGATCGTCGTGGGCATCATCGCGATCCTCATGACCATCGCCATCCCCGCCTTCGTTTCCGCGCAGAACAAGACGCCGATGCGCAACGCGCTCCAAGGCGTGATGGAAGCCTGCGCCACCGCCCGGGCGCAGGCCATCTTGTCCGGGTCGCTGGTGGAACTTCGCATCCGCCCGCAGGACTACACCTTTGAAGTCTCGCCCACGAGCCAGCGCGAGGGCGCCGCAAGCGGGGGCGATGCGCGCCCGCAGCCAAAGGCCGGAGATGGCCACGCCATCTTCACCGTCAAACTGCCGGAGGAAGTCGGAATCGAGGAGCTCGCTGTGAACTTCCAGTTGCTCAAGGACGCTGAGGCCGTATCGGTGCGTTTTCACGCCAACGGCACGAGCGACGAGTTTACCGTCGTGCTGCGCTCATTGCACAACGAGTTGCGCAAAATCACCCTCGACCCCATCACCGGCCGGGCCGACTACGACTTGCTGCGATGAAGGTTCAGAAGACAGAAGACAGAAGGCAGGAGTCAGGAGTTTCGTCTCGTCCCTGCGCGCGGCTTCTGGCTCCTGACTCCCGGCTTCTGGCTCCCGGATCCGCCTTCACCCTGCTCGAAGTCATGATCGCGATGGGCATCTTCTTCATGTGCATCTTCGTGATTCTCGAGCTGGTCTCGACGAATCTACGCCACGTCCAGCGGCTTCAGAAGCCGTCGGTGGACATCGGCAGCCTCGCCTCCGAGCTATCGCTCACGAATAAGCTGGAGGAGGGCGGCGATTCCGGAAACTTCGGCAGCCTTTACCCCGGCGTCTCCTGGTCGCGCGAGATCAAGATCGTCGGAACCAATGGTCTGTTCCAAGTGGACTTCACCGTGCTGGACGGTTCGGCGGGCGGGCGGCAACCGGTGCAGAGCACGCTGTCCATCTTCCTCTACCGGCCCGAATCGTCGATGGGCATCAGCTCAGGATTGCTACGATGAAACTCGTGCGTGACAAGCGGCTGGCAGCAGTCAGCAGTCAGCGGTCAGCGGTCAGCAAGCGCGGCGGGGCCGACGCCCGTCCGGCCGCCGCGCGCCCCCTTTCAACTCTCAACTCTCAACTCTCAACTGCCTTCACCCTCATCGAAGTCCTCCTCGCCATCGGCATACTCGCGCTGGTGATGACGGCGATTTACGCGAGCTGGGCCGCCGTGCTGCGGGGCGCGAAGATCGGCAACGCAGCGGCGGACGAGGTGCAGCGGATGCGCATCGCACGCCAGGCGCTGGAGCAATCTCTCGCCTCTGCCGTGCTCTACGCGAGCAACCCGCGCTACTACTCCTTCATCGCGGACACCACGGACGAGAAGTTCGCGCTGCTCAGTTTCATCGCGCACCTGCCGCCGGATTTTCCCGGCAGCGGGATGTTTCCGAACCAGCCGCTGCGCCGCGTGACCTTCGCCGTCCAGCCTGGCACGAACAGCGGCCCGCCTGCGCTGCTGCTGCGCCAGACATCGCTCCTGACTCCGACCAACTCGCCCATCGAGGAGTCTTACACGCTCACACTCTCGCGTAACCTCGCGATCTTCGGCGTCGAGTTCTGGAGCACGAATCTGAACGATTGGGACGTGGAGTGGCTGCCGACAAATCAGTTGCCGAAAATGCTGCGCGTGACGCTCGGTTTCGGCGGGGATGGGAAAGCCGGCGCTGCTCCCTCCATTGTCGTCAGCAGCGTGATTTCACCGGGCGGTCAGGGCGTGCCGCGAGGCTTGCAGGGGAACAACTGATCAAGCGCGATGCAACTCCGTCCCATGTCACGTGCCGGCCACTTGCGGCCGCTATCCTTGACGCGTCGAGGCACAGGCCGGCGGCTGCATGCCGCCGGCACGGGCTGCACGCCCCGCTCCTGCATTGCGCTGATCATCGTGATGCTGGTGATCCTCGTGCTGGCGGTGCTCGCCGGCGGGTTCGCCTACTCGGTGAAGGTCGAGACGACGCTTGCGCGCAACGCCTCGCACGACCAGGACTTCGAGTGGCTGGGCCGCTCGGGCGTGGAGCTGGCGCGGTTTGTTCTCGCGCAGCAAATCCCGAACGAGCCTTACGACGCGTTGAACCAGAAGTGGGCCGGCGGGCCGATGGGCACCAACGATGCGCTGGCCAGCGTCTCGCTCACGGACGTGCGGCTCGGCCCGGGCACGTTCCAAGTCAAGATCCTGGACTGCGAGCGGAAGCTGAACATCAACTTTGCCGACGCGAGCAGGCTGGCGCGTGCCTTGCAACTGTGCGGCGTGGACGCGAACGAGGCCGGCCAGATTTCAGATTCGATACAGGACTGGATTGACCGCGACGATCAGCCGCGCATCAGCGGGGCCGAGAGCGATTATTATCTCAGCCTCACCCCGCCGTATCAGGCGAAGAACGGTCCGCTCGATGACTTGAGCGAGCTGATGCTCATCCGGGGCGTCGTGCCGGAGATGTTCACCGGGACGGACCTGAGCCAGATCGACGTTCCGCGCAGTGTGACCGGGCGCGCGCTGGCGGTGAACAAATACACCGGCCCCATCTACACCAACGCGCTGAGGGACATCTTCACCACCACCTCGGTGCGGGCGGTGAACATCAACACCGCCTCGGCGCTCGTGTTGCAGACGGTGCTCGGGGTGGACACCGCCGCCGCCCAGGCCATCGTCATGTATCGGGCGGGACTGGATGGGCAGGAAGGCACCGAGGACGACGCCCCGTTCCGCATGCCCGCGCAAATGGCGAGCGTGGCCCCGGTGCCGCAGCCAGTTCTTCAGGCGCTCGGCCAGTTCCTTGCGGTCCGCAGCACCGTCTTCGAGGTGGAGGTGACTGTGGACATCGGCGGGCAGAAGCGGACGATGGTGGCGCTGGTTTCCCGCGCGAACCCGCGCGACGTGCGGGCCCTCTTCACGCACTGGAAGTGAACCTCAACCGGAACGATTCTTTAGCCACGGATGGAACACAGATGAAACACGGATGGGGACGGGGAAAAACGGTGAACTTGTGCGTTGATGGGGTGAAATAGTGCGTTGATGGGTTCTGTTGGCACGTTGATGCGTCGGAATCGTGTCTTTATGGGGTCCACTGGCACGTTGATGGGGTGAACTCGACGGTTTATGTCATAAATCAGCGGATACTTCCCATCAACGGGCGATTGGTGGCAATCAATGGGCGATTCAACCTCATCAACTCACGGTTCAACCACATCAACGGAGGTCGCCTGCCGCAAACGGGCCGGTGGATCGTCCCATTCAGACACCCACTTCCACTCAAACACCGACTGCTTCGTGTTCCTCGCTGTTTTCGGTGGAATGAATGGTGGGTGAAGGCGGGTTGGGCATCGGGCATCCCGGAGGGATGCTGGAACTCAGCCGGGGGTCAGGAGCGTCAGCGACGCCACCCCCAGAACCGCCGCCGCCTCTGTCCCGACCCCGGCGGGGTCGCGGAAACCCGCGCTGGGAGCTGGCCGTTCCTCCACCCCTGCGGGGTGCCGTTGCATTTTGGGGCAGCTCACCGGGGGTGTCGCTCACGCTCTACCTCCGGCTAAGTTCCAGAATCCCTCCGGGATAAACGCCTTCACTGCTGACTTCTATTCCACTGAATACAGCGGGGAACCCTGCTTCGGTCTGGCTCAGGCTCCTGCATCATCGAAGCGCAGCACGCGCACCGTTGTCCCCGCTGCCAGCGTCGTCGCCGGCGGTGCGTCCACGAGGCCGTTGGCGGCCGCCAGCGAGTGCATCATGTGTGACTCCTGTGTGCCGGCGGAGTGGACGCGCCCCTCCGCATCCACGCGCACGCGGACGAAGTGCCGGCGGTCGCCGCGGTTCGCGAGCGCCCCGGCCAGCACTCCATGATGCGCGGGCAGGCCCACCTCACCCGCGCCCTGCCAGCGCAGCAACGCCGGCCGCACGAGCAGCAGAAACGTCACGAATGCCGCGACTGGATTGCCCGGCAGGCCGAAGAGGAGCTTGCCTTGCAGCGTGCCGAAGACGAACGGCTTGCCGGGCTTGATGGCGACCTTCCAAAACTCCTGGCTGCCGCCCAGCTCGATGAACGCGGCCTTCACGAAGTCCAGCTGCCCGACCGATGCGCCGCCGGTCGTTACCACGGCGTCACTCTCGGCGAAGGCGCGTTGCAGCGCGTTGCGCGTGCGGGTGAGCGTGTCCGGCACGAGCGGAAACGGGCGCACCTCCGCGCCGCACGCGGCGAGCAGGGCCGAGAGCAGCGCGCGGTTGCTCTCGTAAATCTGGCCCGGCGCGAGCGGCTTGCCCGGCGGGCGCAGCTCGCTGCCGGTCGCGACGAGAGCGACACGCGGGCGCCGCGCCACGCGCACCCGCACGGTGCCCACGGCGGCGAGCAAACCGAGATGCCCCGCGCCCAGCCGCGTGCCCGGCGTCGCGAGCACGGTGCCTGACTTCACATCCTCTCCGTGCAGGCGGACGTTTTCCAACGGGCGAGCGCGGTCCAGCACGAGCACGGTGCCGCCCTCCGCGCGCGTGTCCTCCTGCATCACCACCGCGTCCGCACCGGCGGGCATCGGCGTGCCGGTGAAGAGCCGCACGCAGGTCTGCACGCCGACGCTTCCCTTGAAGACCTGCCCCGCGCCCACCTGGCCAATGAGCCGGAGCGCGGCGGGCTTGTCCGCGCTCGCGGAGGCAACGTCCGCCGCTCGCACGGCGTAACCGTCCATCGCGGAGTTGTCGAAGGGCGGCAGGTCGAGCGGGGAGGAAACGGGTTCCGCGAGGAAACGCCCGGCGGCCTCCGCCAGCGGGACCTGCTCCGAGCGGACTGAGGGCAGCGTGGCGAGGACGCGGGCGAGGGCTTCTTCGTAGGTCAGCATTTTCGGAAAGTGTTCAGTGTTCAGCCGGAACGATTCTTTAGCCACGGATGGAACACAGATGAAACACGGATGGGGACGAGGAAAAGGCAACCTTCCAAGTGGAGGAACGCGCACACCAAACGGTGGTGGCGGACGCGGCAGGCATCGTCAAGACAGTGGCCTGCTGTTCCGTGTTTATTCCGTGTTTCATCCGTGGCTCAACTGCATGGTTCCGGTTCAGTGTTCATTGGGGAGGGTGAGCGTGTGGCTGTCTGAACACTGAACACTGGATACTTTCCCCGCCTTTCACAGCTTCCTCCCCGTCAGCCGCTCATACGCCTCCAAGTATTTCGCCTGCGTGCGGGCGACGATGATGGGCGGCAGCGACGGCGCGGGCGGGGTCTTGTCCCACTTGAGCGTTTCGAGGTAGTCGCGCACAAACTGCTTGTCGAAGCTCGGCTGGCCCTTGCCGGGTTGAAACTGGTTCGCCGGCCAGAAGCGCGAGGAGTCCGGCGTGAGCACCTCGTCTATCAGCAGCAGTTCGCCCTCGAAAAGGCCGAACTCGAACTTTGTGTCCGCGATGATGATGCCGCGCTTGCGGGCGTAGTCGCGGGCGAAATTGTAGATGCGCAGGCTCAAGTCCCTCGCGCGCTGCGCGGTGTCCGCGCCGACGATCTGCGCGGCGGCCTCGAAGGAGATGTTCTCGTCGTGCCCCGTCTCGGCCTTCGTCGCAGGCGTGAAAATCGGCTCGGGCAGCTCGGAGGATTCCTGCAAACCGGAGGGGAGCTGGATGCCGCAAACCGTCTGGCTCTTCGTGTATTCCTTCCAGCCCGACCCGGCGAGATAGCCGCGCACGACGCACTCGATCGCCAGCGGCGCGGCCTTCTTCACGATCATGCTGCGGCCCGCGAGCTGCGCGGCGAAAGGCTGGAGCTGCGGCGGCAACGGGTCGCCGGACTTTGCCAGCAGGTGGTTGGGCACGAGCGATTCCGTCTGGCCGAACCAGAAGTGGGAAAGCTGCGTGAGCACCTCGCCCTTGCGCGGGATCCCGTTGGGCATGACGCAGTCGAAGGCCGAGATGCGGTCGGTGGCGACGAAGAGCAGGCGGTCACCGAGATCGAAGACCTCGCGGACCTTGCCGCTTTTGATTTTGGGGACGCCGGGGAGGTCCAGTTGGAGCAACGGCTCGTCGTTCATCGCGCGGGATGATGGGCAGTGCCAAGCGGAGCGCAAGGCCGTTTGCGGCTGCCCTGGACTTTCCTGCGACGGGGGAATGGCTCGACACTCCAAACAGCCGCAGCACCGCTTTTCCTCCAGCAGGATTTGCCAATGAATCTGACGCGAGCACTGCCACCACCACCTTGCTGGCATTTTTTGAAGTCCTGCCGGACACCGGGAAGCGCAGGTCGTCAACGCGGTCTGCCGCCTTCTGCCACACGGTGATTCCGGGCAGCCCCAGAAAAACACCTCGCTGCCATTGGGGTGAACAACAGCCGGCGCCATGCCGGCGGGCCGCTCAAGCTGCCGGGTGCTTTCGTCCGACCGACGCCATGCTCGTCTAGGACAACTCTCGTTCTGAGGAGACTTGATCTCCACAGAAGCCACATGGGTATGGCGTGGCGTTCACTTCATCAGGATTGCGGGCAGGAGAGGAAATGGCACCAGACTGCTTGAAATTGGGGTGCCCACTTCAGGCTGGGGCGCATCTCAGCTTCTCGCAACCCGGGTCGGCAGGGCTGAAAGCCCGTCATTCGTCAGCCTGGGGTGGAGTGAACGTAGTGAACGCAGCCCCAGGTGGCCCCGCCAGGCCGTGCCGAGGGCTGCAAGCCCGCCACGCCGCCGCCCGGTTGCCAAGGTGACGCGCTTACAGCGCTCGGCTTCCTCGTGGCCTCGTTGACCTGGGGCTTCACCGCAGGCTGACGAATGCCGGGCTTTCAGCCCGAAGCACCGACTCGCGTCCGGTCTGCAGGAAAGTGAGATGCGCCTTTCAGGGTATTCAGGATAATTTGATTGTCCCTCCCATCCTTTCTCGGCTACACACTCCACCAAACAGCCGGGCAACTGCTCATTTGGTCACAGCCAATTCATGAAGATTCTAGTCGCGGACGACGATCCCATCATTCGACAGGTTTTGATGAACCTGCTGTCGAAATGGGGCTACGGCGTCGTCCCTACGACCAACGGCGCGGAGGCTTGGGAGGTGCTCCAGCACGACACGGACCTGCGCATCGGCCTCTTCGACTGGTTCATGCCGGAGATCAACGGCATGGAGCTGACCCGCCGCATCCGCGACGCGAACATCGCTCCTTTCTACGTCATGCTCTGCACCGCGCGCGGGGGCAAGGACAGCCTGCTCGACGCCTTCGATGCCGGCGTGGATGATTTCATCAGCAAGCCATTCGACAAGGAAGTGTTGCAGGCGCGGATCAAGGTCGGTGTCCGTGCGGTGGAGTTGCAGTCCTATCTCATCCAGCGCCTCTCCACGGCCGAGGCATCGCTTGCGGGCGTCGCCCAGCTCAAGGATTTCGTCCACATCTGCAGCGTCTGCGGGAGCGCGAAGGACCTTCAGGACCAGTGGCGCAAGATCGAGCTGCCCTTCCAAATCGGCACCGGCGAGACCGCATTCCACACCTGCTGCCCGGACTGCCGCGAGAAGATGAGCCGGGTGAGGTAGCGTCCGGGTCTCCCGCAGTCAGACGACGAACTCCAGCTCCGGCGGCTTGGGCATCAAGCCCTGCTCGGCCGCCTTCCCCAGAAACCGCCGGATCGCCTCCCGGCCACGCTCGCCGTAGTCGAGCGTCCAGTGGTTCACATACATCCCGACGAATTTGTCCGCCAGGTCCATGCCCATCCCGCGCGCCCAGCGCAGCGAGTGCGCCACCGCCTCGGGCCGGTGAGCGAGGCTGTGCCGGATGCTGGCGGTGAGGATGTCGGAGATGACCTTGCGGTCGGCCGGCGGGATGCGCTTGTGAATCACGTTCCCGCCCAGCGGCAGCGGCAGGCCGTCATTCTCGCGGCCCCACCACGCGCCCAAGTCCTCGCAAAGCTGGAAGCCGTGCTTTTCAAACGTGAGCTGTCCCTCGTGGATGATCAGGCCCACGTCAGCGACGCCGTTCTGCACCGCCTCGAAGATGAGGTCGAAGGGCACTATGACGTGGTCGAAGTCTCGCGCCGGTTTGCCGAGATAAAGTTGCAACGCGAGGAACGCGCTCGTCATCCTGCCCGGCACGGCGATGCGCTTGGTGGCGATGGCCTCGCGTGTGAGCGGGCGTTTCGCGACGAGCATCGGCCCGTAGCCATCGCCCATGCTCGCGCCGCTGGGCAGCAGCGCGTATTGATCGCTCACATGCGCGTAGGCGTGGATGCTGACGGCGGAGATGTCCAGCTCCCCGCGCGTGGCGCGCTCGTTGAGCGTCTGGATGTCCTGCAAGATGTGCTCGAAACTCCAGCCGTGCGTCGGGATCAGTTCCTTCGCGAGTGCGTAGAACATGAAGGCGTCGTCCGGGTCCGGCGAGTGGCCGAGTGTCAACGTGCGTTGCGACATGGTGAAAATGTCCAACGCCCCCAGCGCGCTTGTCGAGCGGAGAAATGTTCGCGACGCACCGCGGAGGCGAATCTCAGTTTGTTGCAACCCCAGTGGCGAGCAGGGGCAGCAACGGAGCTGCGAAAGAAAGTAGCCCACGGTGTGAGCCGTGGGTCAGGTGGTGACGGGGGTGAGCCGCAGCGCGGCGGTAGAGAATCCGCCACCTATTCTTGTGGCTGTCGCCGTCTGCCGCCCCGCTGGGGCTCAATCGGGGCGCTGTCACCCAGGGCTTGCGCCCTGGGCTACTCTCTGCCGCTGCTCCGCAGCTTGGAGAATTGACCTTGTGCAGAGCCACCTGCAGTTAATTTGTCCCAGCTCCAACCATCCCCGACTCGGCTCCTTTGTGTTCTTTGCGCCCTTTCGCGGCTGAACCGCAGAGAGCGAAGTGCAGGAACTTCGCATTTCAACCACGGATGCACGCGGATGACCGCGCAGACGTGACTTTCCACCCGTGTCCGTCGGAGGTTCGGCTCTTCCTCTGCGCCTGTCCCGCCTCTGCGGTGCCATCTCGCAACTCCGCCATTGCCCGCCTTTCCGCGCTGCTTCAATAATCCCCGCCCTATGTCGAGTCGCAGACAGTATCCGTTTGATTTGATTGAGCCGAAATGGCAGCGCGCGTGGGACGCGGAGCAGACCTTCCGCGCCTTCAACCCCGGCGAGTCCGTGCCGGACGGGCATCCTTTTGGCGTGCGTCACTCGGTCGCGGGCAAGCCGGCTTCCGCCGCGCAGCTCCCGCCGAAGTTTTACATCCGCGACATGTTTCCCTACCCGTCTGGCGCGGGGCTGCACGTGGGGCATCCGGAGGGCTACACCGCCACGGACATCCTCGCCCGCTACCGGCGCGCGAAGGGGTTCAACGTCCTGCATCCGATGGGCTGGGACTCCTTCGGCCTGCCCGCCGAGCAATACGCCGTCAAGACCGGCCAGCACCCGCGCGTCACCACCGAGGCGAACATCGCCAACTTCACGCGCCAGATAAAATCCCTCGGCTTCAGCTACGACTGGTCGCGTGAGCTGGCCACTACCGACCCAGAATACTTCCGCTGGACGCAGTGGATTTTCCTCCAGCTCTACAACGCGTGGTTCAACCCGGAGACGAACCGTGCGGAGCCAATTTCCACGCTGAAGTTTCCCGAAGAACTGGACGGAGCGCGGCTCTCCGAGCCGCAGCAAGCCACGCCCGAAGCTGCGTCCACGAATTCCGAAAGCGCCACTGCGCAAGCCGCCGGCTGCGGCTCGGAGAGCCGCGCTCCGGGGGATTTGGAATCCCGCCGCCGCGCCTTCCGCGACTCAAAACGTCTCGCCTACGTCTCCGAGCAACCTGTGTGGTGGTGCGAAGACCTGGGCACCGTGCTGGCCAACGAAGAGGTCGTGGACGGCAAGAGCGAGGTGGGCGGCTTCCCCGTCGTGCGCAAGCCGATGCGCCAATGGGTGCTGCGCATCACCGCCTTCGCCGAGCGCCTGCTGGCCGACCTCGACACCATCGAGTGGACCGACTCGCTCAAGGAGATGCAGCGCAACTGGATTGGGCGCAGCGAGGGAGCCGAGGTGGATTTCCCCCTGTTGATGGCGAGTGGCGGACGCTTTCAACCCGGCGGGCCTGATGACGAACGAATCCGCGTCTTCACCACGCGCCCCGACACTCTGTTCGGCGCGACCTACATGGTGCTCTCGCCGGAGCACAAGCTGGTGGAGCAAATTGTTCCGCAAGAGTGGCCAAGCGGAACTCCTGACGCTTGGAAGGGCCAACGCAAATACCAGCCTGCCATTACCGTAGTGGAATCTGCCACCGCAGGTCAGATTGCCTTCGGCATGGTGAAGGCGGACTTGAATGGATTGGTCCCGACTCCCGAAGCGCTCAAGGTCATGACTGCGGAGCGCGCAATTCGTTTCCGTGCGGTTCCAGTTTACTACAGGGAGAGCACGCTCATCGTGGCCATCAGCAACCCGGCGGACTTGGACATGATGGACTCGCTGCGGAACGAACTTTCGGTCGAGAATCTGGAGTTCCGGGTCGCATCGGAATCCGACATCGAGCGGATTCTCGTCGATTTCTATGGAGCCAAGCCATCTCTCAAGCCTTCGCCTCGCGAAGCGGTGGCAGCGTATCGGACTTACGCGTCAGGAAAGAGCGACCTCGAACGCACCGAACTGGCGAAGGAGAAGACCGGCGTCTTCACCGGCGCGTATGCCATCAACCCGGTGAACGGGGAGAAGATTCCCATCTGGATTGCCGACTACGTCCTCGCGAGCTACGGCACCGGAGCCATCATGGCGGTGCCGGGTCACGATTCGCGTGACTTGGAATTCGCGCGGAAGTTTGACCTGCCGGTTCGCGTTGTCGTGCAGGCACCGGCTGGGAAGGACTCCATCGGCTTCCTAGACGACGGTGTCGCGGTGAACTCGGACTTTCTCAACGGCCTCCCCACCGCCGAAGCCAAAGCCAAAATCACCGCCTGGCTCGAAGCCAAGGGCCTCGGCAAGAAGACCATCAACTACAAGCTGCGCGACTGGCTCTTCAGCCGGCAGCGGTATTGGGGCGAGCCGTTCCCCATCGTCTGGCGGCGCGACGCCTCCGGCCAGCCGTATCACGAGGGGCTGCCCGAGAGCGCGCTACCGTTGCTCCCGCCCGCGCTCACCGATTACAAGCCCACCGCCTCCGGCGAGCCGCCGCTGGCCCGCGCGAAGGATTGGGTGAGCCTCCCCGACGGCGCCGTCCGCGAAGTGAACACCATGCCGCAATGGGCCGGCAGTTGCTGGTATTACCTGCGCTACCTCGACGCGAAGAACGGCAACGCCTTCGTGAGCAAGGAGGCGGAGAGCTACTGGATGGGTTCCCTCTCAACTCTCAACTCTCAACTCTCAACTAAATCCACGCCGGGCGTGGACTTATACGTCGGCGGCACCGAACACGCCGTCCTCCACCTGCTCTACGCGCGTTTCTGGCACAAGGTGCTCTTCGACCTCGGCCACGTCTCGACCACCGAGCCGTTCTTCAAACTCGTGAACCAAGGCCTCATCCTCGGCGAGGACGGCCAAAAGATGTCCAAGTCGCGCGGCAACGTGGTGAATCCCGACGACGTGCTCGTGGAGTTCGGCGCGGACGCGTTCCGCCTCTACGAGATGTTCATGGGCCCGCTGCAAGACACGAAGCCGTGGAACACGCGCGGCGTCGAGGGCGTGTATCGCTTCCTCGGGCGCGTCTGGCGGCTCTTCATCGAGGAGAAGTCTGAGACCGCCTTCGAGCAGGCGCAGACCGTCGCCACGCAGCCGGACGCCGACTTGCTCGACCACCTCGTGATGAACGGCACGATAGCCGATGTCTCCGCCACTCCCGCGCAGCTCAAAGTGCTCCACGCGTGCATCAAGAAAGTCACCGAAGACCTCGACCACCTGCGCTTCAACACGGCCATTAGCGCGATGATGGTTTTCGTGAACGAGGCGAACGGCTGGCAGACGCGCCCGTTCTCGGTGATGCGGACGTTCCTGCAACTCCTCGCGCCCTTCGCGCCGCACCTCGCGGAAGAACTCTGGGCACGCCTGCACCGCACGTTCGGCCAGAACCCGCCGTCGCTTGGCTACGCCGAGTGGCCCAGCTACGACCCCGCGCTGCTCGTCGAGAGCGAAATGGAAATCCCCGTGTCCGTGAACGGCAAGCACCGCGATGTCATCCGCGTCTCCGCCGACGCCGACAACGCCACCATCGAAGCTACCGCCCGCCGCGCGGAAAAGGCCCAACCCTTCCTCGAAGGCAAGACGGTGAGGAAAGTCATCATCGTGCCGAAGAAGATGGTGAACATCGTGGTGGGGTGAGGGCGCTTGGTGTCCACCATTCAGGGTGTCCTCCGCCGCTGACACGCAAAAGCGTGGACACCGAACGCGTGCTAAAACTTCCGCTTGGGAATCTCCAGCACGACCGGTTTCGACGCGGCGCGCGGTGGTTCTTGGTTCTTGAGCACAGTGTCCGCCGTGCCGTAGTTGAGCGGGTTCTTTGGATCGAATCCGCCGAGACCACCGCGCGGTGCGAAGTCCATAGCTGAACGTCCGGCCTGGCCCAGTGCGCCTGCGGTCGAGCGGCGATCGAAGCCGGTCGTGGGCAGGCCCGCATTGCCGGGAACGGCGCTGCCGCCAGGCCGGGCCGGATCCACACCCGTGGCAGCAGGCTGCGCCCACGGGTTGTTGAGGGAGCGCTTGAAGGCATCGAGGTTCGCATCGCGCTCGCGCTGGCGTTCACGGTCGCGGCTTTCGGACATCGTGCGGCCGACGGAGCCGCCGCGCGCGTCGGCGGCGTTGAACAGGCTTCTTTCCTCCGAGCCGCGCTGGGTGGCCGACGCGCGTGTTTCCAAGCTTGTGGAATTCTCACCGGACTTGGCGCTGTCGGAACGCGGGTCGCGCGGGTCGCGCGGGCTGCGGGAGGAATTGCCGGCGTTGTCCTTCCGGTCACGATTGGATTTGTGCGCCGGGTCAGCGCTCTTCGACTGGTCTGCCGGGTCCGCCTTGCTGTCAGCGCCTTCGAGGAAACGCTCTGCGCTGGACTTGGGTTTCTCCCGGTCATCGCGCCTGGACTTGTCGTCGTCGCGCTCGGAGGCTTGCTTGAGGATGGTTTCGGATGACTGGAAAATCCAATTGCGCTTCTGCTCCTGCGCCTCCAACTGCCGGCGCGTGAGGCCGGTGGTGGGCGTCACCGTTTGCGGAGGCATCTGCAATGAGTCCATCGCCACGTTGGGACGGGCGAAGGCGCGCACCTCTGCGGGGAGCAACGGCTCGCGGCGGTCGAAATCCTGCGGGGCGGGCGAACCAGCACGGCCCGAGAACCGAATCGGCTCGCCGGCGAACAGGGCGTGCGCTCCGCAGGCCAGCGCCGCCCCGAGAAGCGCGGGCCGCAGGGAGCGTCGCAGGCCAGAACCATCGCAGTGCATGGCCAGTCCATAGTCCATCCCGGAAGCGTGGTCAAAATGGAAAGCGTCGCAAGGCATGGGGTAATTCCCGCAGAGGCCGGGTTGGGCGCATTGCGCCGACGGCTTGCTGCCGCCGCCCGGCGCTTGGACTGGCCGAGGGCGAGCAAGCGCGCGGAAAAACGCCGTGCGAAAAAAGCCGCTGACAAGCGCCGCAAGATTGCGTTCACTCGCCGAGCTTCTGCGGAGCGTGGTTGCTCTCAAACACGCCCGCTGGCAGCACTTGATTTCGCCATGCCCAAACGCACTGACATCCACAGCGTCCTGATCATCGGCGCCGGCCCCATCATCATCGGGCAGGCGTGCGAATTCGACTACTCCGGCACCCAGGCCTGCAAGGCGCTCAAAGAGGAGGGCTACCGCGTCATCCTCGTGAACTCCAACCCGGCCACCATCATGACCGACCCGGAGTTCGCTGATCGCACTTACATCGAGCCAATCACGCCCGAGTGCGTGGAGAAAATCATCATCCGCGAGAAAGAGCAGATGGCGAAACTGGGCGCGAAGGGCAAACTCGTCCTCCTCCCCACGCTCGGCGGCCAGACGGCGCTGAACACCTCCATGGCGTTGCATAAGAACGGTGCGCTGGCCCGGCACGGCGTGGAAATGATCGGCGCAAAGCCCGAGGCCATCCACAAGGGCGAGGACCGCCTCGTCTTCAAGGAATTGATGCTTGCCATCGGCCTTGACGTGCCCATCTCCGGCGTCGCGCACAACATGAGCGAAGCCCGAGCCATCCAGGAGAAGATCGGCCGCTTCCCCGTCATCATTCGCCCCGCCTACACGCTCGGCGGCACCGGGGGCGGCATCGCCTACAACGGCGATGAGTTCGAGGAGATTGCAAAGCGCGGCATTGACCTCTCGCCTGTCAACGAAGTCCTCATTGAGGAATCCCTTCTCGGCTGGAAGGAATACGAGATGGAGGTCATGCGCGACAAGGCCGACAACTGCGTCATCATCTGCTCCATCGAAAACTTCGACCCCATGGGCGTCCACACCGGCGACAGCATCACCGTCGCGCCCATCCAGACGCTGACCGACAAGGAATTTCAGATCATGCGCGACCAGAGCTTCGCCGTCATCCGCGCCGTGGGCGTCGAGACCGGCGGCTCGAACATCCAGTTCGGCGTCAGCCCGGAGAACGGCCGCATGGTCATCATCGAGATGAACCCGCGCGTCAGCCGCAGCTCCGCGCTCGCGTCCAAGGCCACCGGCTTTCCCATCGCGAAAATCGCCGCCAAACTCGCCGTCGGCTACCTGC
>JACRKB010000040.1 GCA_016235545.1 Verrucomicrobiota bacterium
GATGGGTGTGGACTTGCACGCATCGTCCAGGCGCAGGCGACGGATGGCTTCGAGACCATCCATGCCGGGCATCTTCACGTCCATGAGAATGAGCTCCGGATGCTGCGCCTGCGCCTGTGCGATGGCCTCGACGCCTTGGCGCGCGACAAGGACACGGTAGCCCTTCGCTTCGAGATATTCGCGAAAGGTCGCGATGTTCGCCTCGTTGTCCTCGGCGAGGAGCAGCAACGGCGAAGGGCCACGCGCGGCCGTCGTCGCGGCGGTTGGCGCGATGCTGGTCGCACCACGCAACTCTTCGCGAGCGGCGTCACCACTTGGCTGCATCGGCAATGTCACGGTGAAGCGCGTCCCCTCGCCGACGGTGCTCTGCACGCTCACGCTGCCGCCGTGCAGTTCGCTCAAGCGCCACACGAGCGCGAGACCAAGGCCCGTGCCTTCGTGCCGGCGCGCGAGGCCGCTGTCGAGTTGCACGAACGGCTTGAACAGCTTCTCCAAGTCTTCCGGCGCAATGCCGATGCCGGAGTCGGCGACGGTGAAGTTCGCCGTGCCGCGCTCGGCATCAAGACTCACTTCCAGCGCAACGCGTCCGCCCTCACGGGTGAACTTCACCGCGTTGGTCAGGAGGTTGACGAGGATTTGTTTGATGCGCCGCTCATCGCCCCGCACGTCCGCGCCTTCGCACGCCTGCGTGAACGTCAGGTTCAGCCGCTTGCGCTGCGCGGTTTCCTTCACGAGCCGCAAGCTCGCCTCGCAGACAGCCTTGATGTCCACCGCCTCGAACTGGAGGGCCATCTTACCCGCCTCGATTTTCGAGAGGTCGAGGATGTCATTGATGAGCGCGAGCAAGTGCGTGCCACTCTCGTGGACGACCTTCAGCGAGCGAGTCTGCTTTTCAGTCAGCGGCCCCAGTATCTGCTCAAGCATCGCCTCCGACATGCCAAGAATCGCGTTCAGCGGCGTGCGCAACTCGTGGCTCATGTTCGCGAGGAACTCGTCCTTGAGCCGGTTGGCGCGCGCGAGGTCGGCGTTCGCGGCGTCCGTCGCCTCCTTCGCGCAACGCAGCGCCTCCTCCTGCTGCTTGCGCTCTGTGATGTCGCGCAGATACGCCGTGAAGAGCCGCTTCGGCCCAAGGCGAATCGTCGTGATGGCCAGCTCGACGGGAAACTCGGAACCGTCCGCGTGGAGCGCCGTTATCTCGATGCGCTTGCCGAGCACAGGGCCATCGCCCGTGTGAAGGAAGCGCGCCAGCCCGCGCCGATGCGCCTCGCGAAGCGCAGGCGGGATGATTTTCTCAGCCAGCTCGGAACCGACAACTTCACTCTCCTTGTAGCCGAACGTCCGCTCCGCAGCCGGGTTGAACTCCACGATGTGCCCGCGCTCGTCCATCGTGATGATGCAGTCCAGCGCGGCTTCGAGGATGGCGCTCTTGCGCGCCTCGCTCTCTTGCAGCGACTCGGTCATCCGCTTGCGCTCCGTGATGTCGCGCGCGATGCCGAGGAAGCCGATGGGCTGCCCACCGTCATCCCTCAACTCCGTGACCGAAAGCAGGACCGGGAAGCGCGAGCCGTCCTTGCGGATGTAAGTCCACTCCCGCTCCTCCGGCTGGCCGCCGCGCGATTTCGCCACGAACACTTCAAAGCTCGGCTCAATCCGCCGCCCCAGCTCGGAGGAAAGTTCCTCGGCCCGTTTCATCACTTCGTCTGCGTCGTGAATGGGCACGGGACTGTTGCGCCCAATGACTTCGGCAGCGCTGTAACCCAGCATCCGCTCCGCCGCCGCGTTGAACGTCGTGATGACGCCGTCCGCCGTGGTGGAAATGATGCTGTAGTCCGCGCCGGCGAGAATGGCCTTCTGAAACGCATCCGACTTGCGCAGCGCGGCCTCGGTCCGCCGCAATTCCAACCGGCTCACCACCAGCCGGCTCAAAGCGCGCAACGCCTCCTGCTGCTGCGCCGTGAGCGTGCGCGGCACGCGGTCAATCACGCACAGCGTTCCCAGCGCGTGGCTCCCCTGTGTCCTCAGCGGTGCGCCGGCATAGAAGCGGATGCGCGGGTCGGCGGTGACGAGCGGGTTGTCCGCAAAGCGTGCGTCCGCCAGCGCGTCCGGCACGATGAACAGCTCCGGCTGGACAATTGCGTGTGCACAAAATGATACCTGGCGCGGCGTCTCTGTCGCATCGAGGCCGTAGTGCGACTTGAAGAACTGCCGGTCCGCGTCCACCAGCGACACTAGTGCGATGGGCGTCTGGCAGATGTGCGCCGCGAGCATCGTCAGGTCGTCGAACGCGGGGTCCGCCGGCGTGTCGAGGATGTCGTAGCGCGCAAGCGCAGCGAGGCGTTCGGCATCGTTCGCTGGGATGGGGGCGGGTATCATGGTTAAGTGTCGCTGGCGGCCAAGGGAGCAAGACTATCTGCAATCGCGTCGGCAACAGCAAGGCGCGTGAGGCTTCATTGCAGCATCACTTGAAAACTCACCGTGCCGCTGCTGCCGGGGGCGAGCGTGCCGGTGAAGGTCCACTGAACCGGGCCGCTCGCTCCGGTTGTGGGCGCAGTGACCGTCAACGCAGTCAGGCTCTGCGGTAGCGGGCCGTTGCTTGCAGCAACGAAGGTCGTGAAGGACGGCGTCGCGTCGCTGATGACGATGTTCGCGAGTGGCTCGCTGCTCTGGTTCGCGTAAGCCAGCGTGTAGGTGATGACCTCGCCCGGCGCGGCCGTGGGTTTGTTCACGGTCTTCACTAGCGTCAGCCCGGCGGTCGTGGGTGAACCAACCGTGGTCAAGTCGGTGCGCGTGAGCGTGGTCGCGAGCGCGGGACTGGCGTTGGCGAAAGCGAAGCTGGCCGTCAGCGTGACTTGGTCCTGCGCGTTGAACGGCGCGCCTGCCGGGATGAATTCCTTCACGATGAGCGACACCTTCTCATCCGCTCCGACGGCAATCGCTCCGCTCACCACCGGCTCGCCCGCGTCAATTCTCCCGTTGCCGTTCACGTCGCGGTAGAGCACATGCGACCAGCCGCTGTTCGCCGGCGACGCCGCATTTGCCGTGGTGAACGTGACCTGCCCCGCCGTGCCCGCGACGAACTGGTGCGTGTAGAACGCCGCGCTCCCCGGCAACCCGGACTGCTGCCCGTCCGTGAGCAGACGGCTCTCCGGCACATCACCGAAATTCACGCCGCTGTAGCTCACGCTCGCCGCGCGCGTGAACGTGACCGCGTCGCTCGCGCGGTCGTAGGTGCCACCCGTGTCGCCGACGCTCGCGCCGGTGGAGATGTGGCTCGTGGGATTCACCTCCACAACTTTGAGCGTCGCACCGGCGGTGACCGAGGCCGGAATGAACAGCGTGTAGTTGCCGCTACCATCGGTCGTCGCCGTGTCGAGAACCGTCGCGCCCGTCGCATCCGTCAGCTTTACTGTCACGCGAGCGAGTCCGGTTTCGGTGCCGTTCTTCACGCCGTCGTTCGCTGTGCCGCCGCCCGCGCAGGTGTCCTTGAAGACCGTGCCCTTGAGCGTCGTGGCGTTCACAAGGCCGAAGTTCTGGTTCAGCAAATCCGCGTGCGCGAGGACGACAGTGCGTTTGAGCGACGGGCTTTCCGTGCCGACCCAGCCGGAGGGAATCGTCGGCGTCACGTCCGTCAACCTCGCGGTGTCATCGAGCACGATGACATTGGTGCCCGCAGCGACGCCGGTGAACGCGAACTCGCCAGTCGCCGGATTCACCACCACGGCCTGTGTCGCGGGGCCGCTCGGCGTGCTGGCGGACACGAGCTTCGCATAGAGCGTCAACGCGGTGCCCGACTCGGCATCGTCGCGCGTCGCGTTGCGGTTCGCGTCGAGATACACGCGACCCGACACGTCGAACGTGCATTCCTGCGACACGATCAACACCGTCACGTCCGCCTCGCCGAGCCGCACGCCGTTCAACTCCAGCACCGGATTCACTGCCTGCGTGACGAGCGTCGAGAGCACCGGCGAAAGCGCTTGCTGAAACACCGTCTTCAAGCCCGGCTGAATCGCCGTGACCAGCGAGTCGAAGGCTGTCTGCGTCGCGGCGTCCATCGGCGCTGGCGACGTGGCGACGACTTCGAGTTCGAGATTGTTGACGAGGCTTTGCACGAGGTTGTCCGTGAAGCCCGCGCCGCTGCTCGCGGTCTGCGTCTGCGGATACGGCCCGGTGAAATTGAGCGTCGTGCTCGTTGGCGACTGGCCCTGTGCCGAGGACTTCGCGCGAATCGCCGCCGTGACCGGCGTGCCCGCGATGCTCGCCGTGAGCGTGCCGATGTCGCCGAACTGCAAGTCCGTCGCCGGCTGGAGCGTGCGCGCCTTGTCGAAGAACACGCTGTCCGCGATGCGGCCCAGATACAGGTCCGCGACGCCGGGCTTCGCCTGCACGGTGACAGTCTGCGCGAGCGCGTTCACGGATTGAATCGCGCCCTCAGCGCGCGCGGTGACGGCGTAAAACTCCAGCCGCCCAAGTTGCACCTGCACGTCCGTCGCGCCGACCGGCAGCGCGACACCGCCCGCGGCGAGCTGCGTGTTCAGCGCGCCGGTGAGGTTCTTGTCCACAAGGTCCACCGCGAACTTGTAGCGGTTCGCGGACGAATAAAACTTTGTGCCGGCCGGGCCGCAGACGATGCGCGGCGGCTCGGTGGCCGAGGCGTAGAACTCAATCGAGTTCACCGTGTCGCCGAGGCCGAGGCTGCTGCCGGAAATCGTGACGGGCGTAGGCGTGCTCGGCCCGTTCTTGTAGTTGTAGAGCGACAGGTTGCCGGAAAGGAAATCGAACGTGGAGAGGTTCATGTTGGCCAGCGCACCGCAGTCGGCGCACGCGTCTATCATGTCGCTGAGGCGGAACGTGCCGGTGAGATTGCTCGCAGCCTGGCGCAGTGGCGCGAGCGCATTCGCGGCGGCGGTCTGGCCCTGCTCGATGAGCGCGTCGCGCGCGGCATCAATGACCGTCAACAGCGAGACGCTCGCGCCGAGCGCGGCGTCCGGCGTGGCAGCGCCGGTGCGGGCCTGGAGCTTCTCTACGAACTTCTGCAAGTTCAGCGGCGTCTGCGCGAGCGTCTGCCAGTCGCTGGAGGTGACGTTGACGGGCGAGTCGAGGAACTGGCTGGAGAGCGCATTAAGGAGCACGCCGCGCTCACTGCTGATGGACGCGAGCCGGCTGCTGATTTGCACGCAAGCCGTGTCCACGCAATTCTTGGCGGAAGCGGAGAGACCAAAGACGCAAAGCGCAAGCAACACGACGAGCCAACGGGCGCTAAACGACGCTCCTGCCTCCGGGTGGAACGGCCAACTTGGCCGTTCTCGGCGGCAACCTGCCGCCGAGCTTCGGCACAGCCAATGTTCGTCGTCATCTGGTCGCTCTGGGCGCACCACGAGCGGCGGGCGGGTCGCCCGCCGCAACGGGCCAGTGGCCCGTTCCACCCGGAGTTCACTGGTGTCGAGCGGCGTTTTCGAAATCGCTCCAGATGTCAGAGCCTCCTCACGCCGTCTGCTTCGGGTCATGTCGTTCAGTTCGTCCCCTCATTCTTGCGGCCTAGACCAAACAGCCCTTCATCGAACTTCAGCCGCAGCGCAATGAACACGCCGTGCGACGTGTAGGCCTGCTCGCTCAAGTCGCGTTCGCGAAAGCCGAAGAAGTTGTAGCCGATGCCGAGCCGCAGGTTGCGCCGCAGCGTGACGCCGATTTCCGGGCCGACGCCGAATTGCGCGCTCGCCATGCGCTCACTGAAGAGCGTGCTCACGTTCAGCGCCACGTCCCAGCGCGAGTTCAGCTCATACTGCGCGCGCCCGGACAGCAGGTGCGCGTGATAGGTCGAGCGCTGCGGCGCGGTGTCGAGCGAGAGCTTTCCCGCGTAGTGCCCGCTCAAGGTCCACTCGGCGCTCGGCTTGTGGTTCGCGTGCAGCGAGAGGATGTGAACCTGCCGGCGCAGGCTGCTCGTCGCGTCGAACACGTCGCCGTCCTCGTATTTGAACTCGTATTTCATCAGCGCGCTCCAGCGGTCCACGTCCGTCTGCCGCCACGCGAGGCCGGTCTGAAAGCGCCCCTGCACGCGGTCATGCGCGCCGGGCGCGGAGTTGTCCACGAGATAGAGGATGGTCTTGCCGAGCAACGTCCAGTCGCGGTCGAACTTGCGCGCGTAGCCGAGTGTGTTGAGCAGGCTGTCGCTGTTCGCGCCGTCGCGCAGTTCGAGGCGGGCGGTGCCCTTCCAGTCCGGGTTGCGCGTGTATTCGATGGCGGCAGTTCCGGCGGCGGACTCATTGCGGCCGTCGCCCTGCATCGCCGTGACGCGCTCGAAGGTCGTGTTCAGCCGCAAGCCGTCCGCGACGTGCCAGAGGTTGCGCAAGCCAATGGCCGCCTCCGCCTCGCGCCCGCTCACCGAGTCACGCGCGCGGTATTCGTTGAACAACTGCCCGTCGCGCATGTATTCGGTGTCGAGGCCGACGACCGTCGTGTTGCGCTGGCCAAACGCGTTTGCCTCCAGCGGCCCGGCGAGGTCGGACACAAACTCGTGCTTCGCATAAAGCCGCGTCTTGTTCCGCAACTGATAATCCGCGCCCACCGCCACCGTGCGCCGCTCCGTCGCGACCAGGTCGTTCTCGTATTCCGCGTTCACGGATGCGCCCGGCAGCCTCGGCACGGGCGTGCTCACCTTGACGTGCGCGCTGCGGACTTCGTTGTTCACGCTGCCCGGCGCGCCGGTGGCGGCCGCCTTTTCATCGCTCACTCGTCCGCCGACCTCGACACGCACGTTGCCCGGCAAGGTCCGCTCCACATCCACGCCCACGCCGCGCCGCGTGTTGCCCGTCTGGGTTTCCTCGGTCAACACGCCCTGCACCGTGACGCGCGTCTTGTCGTCGAGCCGCTGCGACAACTTCAACCCGCCCTCGATGCGGCCCGGCAACTGAATCGAGCCGGCGTTGGTGAACGTGCCCGCCGTCTCGCCGAAATACGCGCGCAGCTCCGTGTTCGCCGACTTGTGCCGCAACTCCACTCGTCCCGCGTCGCCGATGCCGCCGAGTTCAGATTCACTCCGCGCCACTTCACCGAACAGGAACGACTGCGGCGCGAGCTTGAGCGTCGCGTTCGCGCTGTAGAGGCCGTAGTGGTTCAGCGGATTCTCATCGCGCACCGCCGAGCCGCCGACTTCCACACGCTCGGTCAGCTTCAACTGCGCATCGCCGCCATAAACCCAGAACTTGTCGCCGCCCTGCTCGGTCTCGTAGGTCACACGAATCGAAATCGGATTCAGGCTCGCGTCGAGGCTCGGCACCGGCGCCTTGAAGAGCAGCTCGCCCGTGAACGGCTCGAACGTGTAGTCCGTGAAGCGCGCCATCGGCTGCGCCTTGAGAATGATGTTGGGATGATTCGGGTCGCGCGTGAGCAGCTCGACCTTCTCGCTGTTCATGAGCGCGTTGCCGGTGCGGAAGCGATACGGGCCGGACGTGCCGTTGCCCGCGATTTCCTCCACGACCTGCCGCGTGCTGTCCTCGCTCGCCCAGAGATTCGCGCGCACGCGGCTGTTTTCGAAATGCTCCTTGATGCCCGTGAGGCTGCGGCTGTAGTTCGCGAGGCCGCGGCCTTCCAGCGCGGGCGATGCCGTGTTGAAATCGCCGTAGAGCAGGTAGCTCTTGCGCTTGTCCACGCGCACGTAGAGCCGGCCCGTGGACTGCGCGTCGAAGCCGCGCACCGACGCGTCGCCATAGACCGGATAAAACTCGTCGGGCCGGATGTCGCGGAAGAGCCGCTCGCGCGTGTCCTTGTCCGAGTCGTAACCGGCGGTGAGTAGGTAGTCGCCCTTGATTTTACCCTTGATGAAAAACGCGACGCGCCCGCCGCCCTGGGCAAGGCTTGCCCTGCCTCACCTGAAGAAAACGTCCTGTCAACGGACGCCAACTCAAATCCCGCCGAGCCTCAAGGCCGCGTAATCTTCACCGTGTTCGACCCGCGCTCATTGCCCGTCGTGGTCTTCACATACACCTTGAAGTTGCTCACGTCGCCCGACGTGAGCAAACCCTGCGTCGTGAGGAACTCCCGCGTCGCCGTGGGCGCGACGTTGCCGATGACCACTTCCAGCGAAGCGTCATAAGTCGGGCCCGGACTCCACCGCACTTCATACTGGTCAAGGTCCGGCGCGATGGACGCATCCCACGTCAGCTTCCCCTGCGTTGAAGGCGCGTTCCAAGTCCCGTTGGCCGTCACCGGGTCCGGCGTCGAGCCGGGTTCAGGCGTCAGCTTGGGCAGTGAAAGCACCAGCGGGTCATTCGCGGCGAACTTCGTCAGCACCGCCTGCCGATACGCCTTGAGCACGGGATATATCGCATCCTGCATTTTGTTCCGCTCCTTGATTTTGAACGACACGAGGAAGTCCTCCTTCCGCACCGTCTCGAACTGCCCCTTGAGCAAGCCCAGCGCAGTCGCAAAGTCCGCCACTGGATACGCGCCCAAGAGCAGCAAGGGCGGTGTGAAGCCGGGAATGCCCGCCGCCGCGTTGACCTTGGGCCACAACGTCGCGATGTCATCCATCGGCTCGACGAAGACTTCCTGTCCGTCGCCCGGCGAAGGCAGCATGGGCAGCGCCTCGACATACGCCGTGCCCGCCAAATCACTGCGCTCCGCGTCATTGAACTGCCCGCCGCGCAAGTGCAACGCCTCCTTCATTGTCTTGAGCGTCGCCGCCGCGATTTGCACGTTGTTCATCTGGCCAGTGATGTCCGTGTGCTTGGCTTGTAGGTCATCGCGCATCGTCACGAGCGCCGCGCGGTTGATCGTGGGCCGTGTCGGCCCGTTAGGATTGCGCAGCACGAGCGGCCCGCCCGCGCCGAGGCTGGTGTTGACCTGCTCCCAGTGGGGCAGGAAATCATTGAGGGTGTGGATGTAGGAGGACGCGCCGGAGATGGGCATAGATTTGAATGAGTTAAAGGTTAGCTGGCTGCATGATTTTGATTCGGACTTGGAATCAACCTTCCACCACCCGCGAAGGAGGAGCCGCGCGCGGGCAGTGACGTTGGTGGAAGCGCCGCCCGCGAGGTCGCCGAGTGACCAGCGAAGCGCGCGATACTCGGAGGCGGGGACGGCCTGCGTGCGGACGGAGCCGTCAGCGAGCTTCACGAGCCGCGTGAGCGGAACCGGCTCGAACACGCGGCCATCAAGGCTCGCGTGCGTGGGCTGCGGCGTCGCAGAGCCGGGGACGAATTGCATCCCGGCGGGAATCGGCAGCGCCGGCTGGAGGTCGCGGATGCCCGCCGCAAAGGCGTTCCGGTAAGTCGCGACGTATTGCACGACTTCGCCGGGCCGGACTTCCACGGCGTGGACGAGCCGCTCCTTGCCGTCCGCGAGCGGCACGACTTTCATCGTGACCAGCATCGCCGTGAGGCCGCTTTGGTCCTGCGCGAGCGCATGGCCGCCAGTCGCCCCGAGCGCCAGCCATGCGGCCAGCGCCCAGAGCGATGCGCGTCGCGTGAAGCGCGAGCGGAACCAGTTCACGCATCGCGCGACGAAGTCGCTGAAGCGCTGGCGGAGGTTGCAGTTGGTTTTCCCTTCGCAGTTGCGAGGGCCGTTAGTGGAACATGTTGTTCTCATAGGCCGCCGACGCTACGGGAGCGGGCGGCCAAGGAGCATTCGGGCACTTACGGAAACGCAGCGGGGAATGCCCGCAGAGGCAGGGCGCGTTTTCGCAGGCCGGAGGCCTGTCCCATCGTAGACGAGGGCAACGCCCTCGGTCGCCAACGCCACGAATGCAATTCGCCCTGTAAGGGCATTCCAAACCGTGTCAACCTCCCCCATGCCACAGTCCCTCCACATTCTCCCCGCCCACATCATCTTCTCGACGAAAGGCCGGAGGCCGTGGCTGACCGCTGACATCCGTCCGCGTGTGTGGGCTTACATGTCACGCATCCTGCAAAATTTCGAATGTCATTCGATTACCGTCGGCGGCGTGGAGGACCATGTTCATGTGTTGTGCAACCTCACCAAGAAGCACGCGCCGATGAAGGTGCTCGAAGTTCTCAAGAAGGACTCGTCGAAGTTCGTGAAGACACTCGGAACGGACCTCGGCGAGTTTCATTGGCAGGATGGATACGGATTGTTTGGCGTGAGTCCGTCGCATCGCGGCGCGGTGCATCAATACATCCTTGGGCAGGAGGAGCATCACCGGAAGGAGACGTTCCAGGAGGAGTTGTTGCGCATCCTCAAGAAATACGGGGCGGAATACGACGAGCGGTATTTGTGGAATTGACGGATGGGATGCCCCTTCAGGGCGCGGTTCGTCTTCATGATTGGCACCGAGGGCGTTGCCCTCGGCTACGATGGGAAAGCCCTACGGGCTAGGAAGCCGAGCGAACTCGCGGGCACACTTCGTTCACATCGGCAGAATCCCGCGACGGATGGCGAAACGAACGAGGTCAGTCTGGGTCTTGAAGTTCAGCTTGCGCATCACATTCGCGCGATGCGTTTCGGCGGTGCGCGGGCTGATGAAGAGCTTCTCGGCGATGTCCGGGTTGTTCAATCCCTCGGCAGCGAGATGGAGGACCTCGCGCTCGCGGTCGGTGAGCGCCTCATACATATCCTGCGCAGTGTCGGTGGTCTTGCGCTGGATGTAGGCCTGAATCGCCAGCTCGGAGAGCGAGCCGCTGAGGTAACGCCGCCCGGCCACCACGTCGCGAACGGCGCGCACGAGTTCCGCACCAGTGGAGTCCTTGAGGAGGTAACCGGCAGCATCGTTGCGCAGTGCTTCGAGCACGTAGGCCTCGTTCGCGTGCATGGAGAGAATGAGCACGCGCGTCTTCGGCGACGACTTCTTCACTTTGCGCGCGACTTCCAGCCCGTGCAGGCGCGGCAGCGTGAGGTCGAGCACGAGCACGTCGGGCTTGAGCTTCTCGACGAGCTGCGCCGCCTCCAAGCCGTCCGCCGCCTCGCCGACGAGCGAGAAATCTTTCTGCGCCGCGAGCAAGGCGCGCAAGCCGTCGCGCACGACATGATGGTCTTCGGCGATGACGATGGTGGTCATTTGCGTGGTCAGCTCGCGGACGCGGATCTGAGCGGCAGCGTGGCGACAATGCACGTCCCCGCACCGGGCGCGGAGTCAATCCGCAGGTTGCCGCCGAGCAGCACGAGGCGCTCGCGCATCCCGGCGAGTCCACAGGAGCCGGTGCGGCTCGCAGCGGCGTCGGTATCAAAGCCAACGCCCTCGTCCTCGACCTGGATTCCCAGCGCGTCGTCCGCCACCCACAGCCGCACGTCGGCCTTCGGCACCTTCGCATAGCGCGCGATGTTGGTGAGCGCCTCCTGCACGATGCGATAGGCGGCAGTTTCGATTTCGGGCGCGAGCCGGCCAGCCAGACCGACTTGCTTAAAGTCCACGCGCACGCGCGTCTGCGCTATATAGCGGTCGAAGAGCAGCTCCAACGCTGGCAGCAATCCGAGTTCGTCGAGCATTTGCGGGCGAAGGTCGAGCGAAAGACTGCGAACTTTGGCGAGAAGCTCGTCCACGGCTGCGCGGGTCTCGGCCAGCTTTGCTGGGATCGCATCCGCCGGCAGTTGCTCGGCGAGTTCCACGCTCATCTTCAAACCGGTCAAGTGCTGGCCGATTTCGTCGTGCAACTCGCGCGCGATGAAGCGCCGCTCGGCTTCCTGTGCCGCGACGACCTTGCGAGCGAGCGACTGCCGCTCCGTGATGTCGCGCACGAACACCTGCGCCGCGGCCGCGCCGAGCCACTCGAACTTGCCCGCGTTCACCTCGACCGCAACGAGTTCACCCGACGCGCGCCGGAACCATGTCTCGACCCGCACCGGCTCGCCCGCGCCGGTGATGAGTTTCTGGAAGCAGGCCATGCAGTGCTCCAGTTGCTCCGGAGCGATGAAGTCCATCAGGCTGCGTCCGACGATGTGCGTCTCCGCGCCGAAGCCGAGCAGCCGCTCGATGGCCGGGTTTGCCAGTTGAACGATGCCACTGCCGTCCACGATGAAAATCCCCTCGGCCGAAAGTTGAAACATCATCTCGAAGCGTTCGCGTTCACCGACAAGCCGGCGAAAGCGGTTCAATCGCAGGATGCTCTTCACGCGCAGCCGCAGTTCGACGCGGTCAAACGGCTTGCTGATGAAGTCATCCGCGCCCGCCTCGAGGCCGCGCAGCCGCGACTCGCGGTCATCGAGCGTCGTCACCATCACGACCGGCACTTCGCGCAGCCGCGCGTCTGCCCGGAGCGCCCGGCAGACCGCGAAGCCATCCATCCCCGGCATCATCACGTCCAGCAGCACGAGGTCCGGCGGCGACTCCGCCGCCGCCGCCAGTGCTGCGGCCCCGTCGGCAACGCCTCGGAGCTGACAACCTTCCCCCGCGAGCAGCGTTTCCAGGGTCAGCCGCCCCCGGTCATCGTCATCCAC
>JACRKB010000041.1 GCA_016235545.1 Verrucomicrobiota bacterium
GTCGACAAGCCGCTCTTCGAGCAGGTCGAGGACATGACCGAGTATCTCGACAAGCTGAACGAGGGGACGGGCGAGCAGGAGGCGTGAAGGGCGAAGAAGTATTCAGTGTTCAGTATTCAGTTTTCAGTCCTGCCACCGAACGCGCCTCCTCTCTGAACACTGAACACTGAATACTTTCCCCTCCGATGCCCCCCGCCGCCCAACCCGCCGCCCCCGTCGCCCTCCTCCACGGCGATGAGGACTTCGCGGTGAAGCAGCGCGCCCGGCAGCTCTACGACAAGTGGTGCGGCGAAGTCGGCGGCATGGACCACGAGACGATTGACGCCGCCGTCGGCAACAGCGGCGAGGCGCTCAAGGCGCTCGGCAAACTCCGCGAGGCGCTCCAGACGCTGCCTTTCTTCGGCGGCGGAAAGGTCGTGTGGTTCAAGGATTGCAGTTTCCTCGGTGACGACCGCACGTCCGCATCCGCCACCGTGACCGAGGCGCTGGCAGAACTCGCCGCCGAGTTGAAAGCCTTCCGCTGGGACGGCGTGCGCCTGATCGTCAGCGCCGGCAAGACGGACAAGCGCAAGACGTTTTACAAAACCCTGGAGAAGCTCGGCACCGTCGAGCACTTCGCCGCGCTCTCCCTCGCCGACAAGCAATGGGCTGATCAGGCCGAGGACCTCGCCTACAAGAAACTCAAGGCGTTGAAGAAGGAGATTTCCTCCGAGGCGCTGGCCAAGCTCGTCGCCAACGTCGGCCCGCACGCGGCGCAGCTCCACACCGAGGTCGAGAAGCTCGCCGCCTACGTGGGCGCGCGCGCGGACATCGAGCTGGCGGACGTGGACGCCATCGTCACGCGCAACAAGCAGGCGCGCGCCTTCGCACTCGCCGACGCGTTGGGCGACCGCAACCTGCCCGTGCTCCTCAAAACCCTCGACGAGGAGCTGTGGGAAGTCCGCCTCAAGATAGACAAGAAGTCTGAGATCGGCCTGCTCTACGGCCTCATCTCGAAGGTGCGCGTGATGATCTTCCTCCAGGAGATGATCAAGGCCGGCTGGCTGAAGACCGATGGCGATTACAACCGGTTCAAGGCCCAGCTCGAACGCGTCCCCGCCGACGCGTTGCCCGAGGACAAGCGCATCAACCCGCTGGCGATGAACCCCTACGTCCTCTTCCGCGCGCTCCCGCAGGCCAAGCGCTACACGCTCGCCGAGCTGATCCGCGCGATGGACCTGCTGCTCCAGTGCAACATGAAGCTGGTGAGCAGCGGGCTGGACGAGTCGCTGGTGTTGCAACAGACGCTCACGCAAATCGTGCGGCGGGAGGAGGCGGCGAGATGAAGGGAATTGGGAATGGCGAATTGGGAATGGGGAATGAGCGCGCGGCAAGCCCGTGCCGGCGGTTTGCAACCGCCGCGTTGCGGGTGGCCAGCTCAGAGCCGTCTCGGCCTGCTGTATCCCACGGACGGCGATTGCAAATCGCCGGCACGGCTTTCGTTGCGCGCTCGTCGCGCGCCTTCTCCCTTCGCGCAGCGAGGGGAGAAGGTGGCCGCAGGCCGGATGAGGGGTGCGGCCACGAACACAGCGGGACTGTGCTGCCTGTTCAGGGTGGAACGGCCAACCTGGCCGTTCTCGGCGGCAACCTGCCGCCGAGTTTCGGCACAGCCAACTATCGAGTTGAGCGGGTTGCCCTCGGCGCAGTGCAAGCGGCGGGCGGGTCGCCCGCCGCAACGGGCCGGTGGCCCGTTCCACCCGGCACCCAGTCACGGCCTTGCCACGGGGCGGGCGCGGGTGTTGATTGGGGCGGATGGTTTCAGGGTCCGAAACGGAATGCGGCATGAGTGATGAAGCGACAGGCAAGTCCGGCAAGACGTGGATTTACGTCGTGGGCTTTCTTATCGGTCTGCCGATGCTCTATTTGTTAAGCGTGGGTCCAATGGTAGTGCTTGCGGAGCGCCGCGTGATCTCAAACTCCTCGCTCGACGCGCATCGACCTCTTGCTTGGCTCATTCAAATCACCGGCACGAGCGAGCCACTTTATGCTTATGTCAGAGTTTGGTGCCACTTGACCCAGACAGAAGTTCCTTGGATTTTTAGATGACCTCCCCTTCCCCCACCCTCCTCGCCGCCCGCGTCGGTGACACCGTCTGCGTGAAGATTTCCGGGCGCGCGAACTTCGCGTCCAGCGTGGACTTCAAGCGGCTGGTCCACGAGTCGCGCGCGCGCGGCGCGCAGCGGTTCATCGTGGACCTCGCGGCGTGCCCCATCATGGACAGCACGTTCCTCGGCGTGCTCGCCAGCCTCGTCACCCGCCTCACCGCCGACGACCTCCCGCCCGAGCAGCGCCCCATCGAGCTGCTCAACCCCTCGCCCAAGGTCGCCGACCTGATTGACAACCTCGGCGTGCTCCAGTGCTTCCGCGTCGTGCAAGGCAAGGATTTGGAAAACCTCAGCTTCACAGCGGTCGAGTCCGCTGGCGCGTCGAAGCTGGAGCTGTCCCGCAACTGCCTAGAAGCGCATCAAGTCCTCATGGACCTGAACCCGGAGAACGCGGCGAAGTTCAAGGACGTGGCGAAATTCTTCGCAGAGGACGTTGCCAAGCAAGAGGCGGCTGCCAAGTAGCTGCTTCATCCCCCCGGCAGGGTTCGACGGATTCTCACCCTGCCAGAGGGAAGCGCGCTCGCCGCCCATCGTCCCATTCACACGGTCCCTCCCTCTCCAAACCGGAACCATTCAGCTGAAATGGTAAGAGGCCGCGCGAAGGAGGCGAAGGAACGTGGAAGCACGGTGTCCGGTCACACCCCACTCGACGGCGGATCGCGTGAAACGTCGCTTTCTCGCTGTTCACTTCGCTTCCTTCGCGGTCTTCGCGCGACACACCTCTTTTGCACTGCATCGTTCCGGCTAAGCCCGAACTCCGAAATGGAATGGCCGCAATAAACGCAAGGAGACGCAAAGAGAAGAGATTGCGGTCAAGGCTGCGCGCAGTGAAACAGTTCCGGGCAATGCGATGAAAGCCCCTGTCTTCTTTGCGTCTCCTTGCGCTCTTTGCGGCCAACTTCGGAAATCGGGTTAAAATTACGAGAGGAGCAGTCAGCCGCCCGGCTAAAATATTCTGAGATGCGCCCGGGCCATTGACGCCGCTGACTTCCCAATCGCCAGCCGGGGCGGGCTTGGCTAGCCTGACCCCGTGCAAAAGCGCAGCACCCCCACGGTGGAGCGCGCGCTCGCGGCGGCGCGCAATCTCGGGGTGCGCCACTGGCGGCGTGCGCTGCGCGTGCGCGCCGGGCTGCGCTGGAACGAGGAGGTTTTCCATCTGTTGCTCGCGGCCGCAGTCGGCGTGCTGGGCGGGACCGTCAACTTGATCTTCTACCATGCCATCGAGTGGGTGAAGTATTTCACGCTGCACCGGCCCGGTGATTTGGCTTCGGTCGCGGAACTGCTCGAGTGGTGGCAGCGGCTGCTCATCCCCGCGCTCGGCGGGCTGGCCGCGGGGTTGGTGCTGCACTGGGGATTGCAACTAGTCCAAGCGGGCGCGACGAACATGCTCGAAGTGGTCGTCGCGGGCGATGGGCGGCTGAAGTTCCGCCCCGGCCTCGTGCGCGCGCTGTCCTCGCTTGTGAGCATCGGCACCGGCGCGTCCATCGGGCGCGAAGGCTCGATCACACAGATGGCCGCGACGCTGGCGTCGAAGCTGGGCCAGTGGTTCGACTGGCAGCCGTATCGGCTGCGGCTGCTCGTGGGCTGCGGCGCGGCGGCAGGCTTGGCGGCGGCCTACAACGCGCCACTCGCGGGCGCGGTCTTCGCGGCGCAAATCGTCCTGGGCAATTTCTCCATGAGCTGTTTCGCCCCGCTCGTCGTGGCGTCCGTGGTGGCGACGCTCGTGAGCCGCACATTCTTCGGCATCGCGCCGTGGTATTCGGTGCCGGCGTTTGAATTCACGTCGCTCGGGCAGCTCGGCTGGTTCCTCCTGTTCGGCGTTCTGTGCGGCGCGTTTGGCGCCGGCTTTCTGCGGATGCTGGCGGCGAGCGAGGGGATGTTCGGGCGGCTGCGCGCGCCGTTGTATCTGCGGCTGGCGCTGGGCGGGGCCATCGTGGGAGCGATTGCGGTGGGCTACCCGGAAGTCTGGGGCAATGGCTACGGAGCGACGAACAAGATTCTGCACGGTCAGCTCGCATGGGAGTTTCTAGCCGGCCTGCTGCTGGCCAAACTCATCGCGACGGTCGCCGCCGTGGGCACGGGCACGGTGGGTGGCGTGTTCACGCCCACGCTCTTCCTGGGCGCGGGGCTGGGCACGGTGCTGGCGATGGGCCTGCACAGCGGGGGCTTCGCGACGGAACTCCCGACACACACGTTCGCGCTGGTGGGCATGGGCGGCGTGCTCGCCGCGACGACTCATTCGCCGCTGCTGGCGATGATCATGATGTTCGAGATCTCACTGAACTACTCGATGATGCCGCCCCTCATGCTCGCGTGCGCCCTGGCCACGCTCGTGGCGCGGCAGTTGCACCCGGACTCCGTTTACACCGCGCCGCTGAAAGCGCGCGGCCTCGAACCCAGCGCGGACACGCCGCGCATCGGCGCGGCGCACCAGCAAAGGATCGGCGACCTCATGCGCGAGCCGGTCAGCCCCGTGCGCGACACCATGCCGCTGCCGGAGATTGCAGCTCGATTCCTGGAGCACACGTTCAACTTCCTGCCCGTGGTGGACGCGCAGAACCGGCTGCTCGGACTCGTGGCGCTGCATGACTTGAAGGAGCATCTCGGCGGCGATAACGACGCGCTGCGCAGCGTCATCGCCAGCGACGTGATGCGGCCCGTGCCGGTGATGCTCACGCCCGCGCAGTCGCTCACCGACGCGCTGCCCGCGCTTCTGGCCAGTGAGCAGCGGAATGTGCCGGTGGTGAACAGTCTGGAGGAACGCCGCCTCGTCGGCTCCGTGCTGCGTGCGGAGGCGTTGGGCTCAATGGCGGAAGCCATCGCCATCGGCAGCACTTGGAAGCTCAGGTAGCCTCGCATTTCTGTCTCCGCCTACTTCCCCGGCCCAACCCACCGCGCCGTGCCGATGGCGAAGTAGAGATTGCTCCACGGCGGTTGCCTCCGGCCCGCATACCAGAGACGGAAGCTCCCGTCAGGCAGGCGCAGCAGCGTGTGGCTCGTGGTGAAGTTGGATTCCCAGTCGTGCTTCGGCTCCGGGCGGAAGACGGGGTTTTCCGGGTGCTTCGTCCACGTCAGCCCGTCCTTGCTCACAGCGAAACCCAGCGCGGTGTGCTTGTCGTCGGCCCAGTAGCAGCCGTAGAGCATCACATAGAGGCCGTCGGCCTTGATGACCATCGGATAGACCTGGTCTTTCACCTCCCACTTCTGGTCCATGACGATGCAAGGCTTCTCGGTGAGCCGCCAATGCGTGCCGTCGTCGCTCTCCGCGTGGCTCGTGTGCCACGGGTGCCGGTTTATCCACGTATACCACATGCGATACTTGCCGCCCTCCTTGATGACGCACGGTGCGTAGGCGTTGGCCATGACGTGCGTGGGCTTCGACCAATTGATGCCGTCGGTGCTGAACGTCTCGTAGAGGTCGTGCTTGTAGGTGCCCTTGGGAAAATCCACGGCGGCGAAGTAGGCCCGCAGCCGGCCGTTCTCGCGCAGCAGCGAGCCGTCGGGATTTTTCAGGATGGCGAACGTGACGATGGAATGGATGTCATCGCCGAAGCTGAAGACCGGGTCGGTGGAGTGGCGTGTGAAGTGGACGCCGTCCCTGCTCTTCGCGAGGCCGAGCTTGAAGAGGCGCTGGTCGGACTTCGCCGGGTTTGCCGGATCTTTCGCGACGCCCTTGTAAGTGCCCGCGTCCACGGTGCGCTGCGAGCCGCAGTAATACATCCAGAACTCGCCGCCCATCTGCACGACGTGCGGCGCAAAGATATGCTGGTCGTCGAACTTGCCCTTCTCGCCGAGGCCGAGCGCGGGCGTCGCCCCGGCGCGCTGCCAATCGTGCGGCTGGAGCCAGCGCGCGAATGCGGGGTCTGCGGAGGGGGAGGCGATTTGCGCGTGGAGCAGGGCGGAGGAGAAGTGCAGCAGGGCAAGAGCAGCAATGGCGTTGAGTGCATTCATGGCAGGTTGGGCTGTTGTCAGACGCTAGAGAGCGAGGGGAAAAACGGCCAGCGAAAGTTGACGCGCTCTCAGCCGGGCGCGCATGCCACCTTCTTGGAACGCAGAGGCTTTTCCGCTCCTGCCCGGAATCCTGATCCCCAATCTGGCTCCTTCCCTCGCGCTCAACCTAAACCCGGCGGTAGAAAATTGACGCAAAGACGCAGGGCCGCAAAGAAACCAACTTGGTTGGTTTCGCTCCCAACTTCCTTCACAGCCACTCGCGAATCTTGTCCTGCCAGCGGTTATAGACGTAGCCCAGCACGATGAGCGCGATGCCCAGCGCCATGAAACTCAGCACACGATAAACCAGCGCGAGCTGCCACACATCCAGCAGCACCACGCGTCCCAGCGCCCCAGCCAGCACGGCCAGGCCGAGCCAGCGATACACCCGCTCGCGCAGCGCGAAGCCCGCCGCGAACACGGCCAGCGCCAGCGCCGCCCAGCTCGCCGTCAGGAAGAACTTTCCGCCCGACGCCTGCACCACCCAGCGGGAGAGGAACAGCCACAGGCTCAAGCCGCTCACCAAAATCGCCGCCATGTGCGCCATGTCCGGCAGCGCCGCGCCGTCAGGGTGCTTGCGGGCGACGCGTTGCAGCGCGAGCACGGCGAACATCGGCAGCAGGTTCAGAGCGAACAGTTCCGGCTGCCACGCGTCGTGCGTGACCACGCGGGCGAGCGCGGCGAGAAGGCATCCCAGCCCGAGCACGAAGTAAGTCCGCTCGCGCAGCCACACGCCGGCCGCAAAGAACACCGGACCGAGCACCGACCACGCGACAGTGAAGAAGTGGCCGTCGCGCTCCGGCAGCAGCCAGCGTGAGAGGTGAAGCCAGAGAAAACCACCCGTGAGCAGCAGCACGGCGGCGTGCGTGTGCGCCGGCATCGGGAAGCGCCCGGGCGCGCGGCGCGCGACCTGTTGCAGCGCGAGCGGCAGGAGCACCGCGAGCAGGTTGGGCACGGAGAACAGCGTGCCATCCGGGCCGCCCGGCGCGAGCAGTGTCAGCAGTCCCAGGCCGAGCAACAGCCCGCTTGCCAGCAGCGGCTGCGCCGCGCTCCGCCAACCTGCGAGGGAGAAGAGCGCTCCGCCCAGCACGGCGAAGCTCCACGGGCGGTGCTCCACGGGCACGTAGCGGAACACCATCCCCACAACCATCGCGAACGCGGCCCATTGATAGGCGGCAACCACGATTTGCAGGACATCGCGCAACTCGCCCACCCACTCCGGACGCCGCGCGACCGCCCAGCGGGTCGCGGTCGCGGTGACGAGGAGCATCGCGATGGGCGCGAGCGCGAATGCCCATTCCGGGTGGGGCGCTTGGAGGTGCCGGGCGAAGCCGGCCGCCGCCACCAGCGAGAAGATCTGGCCAGCCGCTGCCAGCCGCCACGCGCGGGTCAGAGCTCCGTAAGTCGTCACCACCAGCGCGAGCGCGGATGACACAAGGAGCCAGTGCTCGAAGGTGAAGCGCCCGTGCAGCCACGAATACAACAGCGCCACCACGGCAAAGGCGTATCCCGTCTCGAACGTCTCGCGCAACTTGCGCTCGCCAACTGCCGACTGGCGCGTCCACCAGTGGAGGACCACCAGTGAGCCGGCCAGCAAGACCGTTGGCTCCCACGCCGGCCGCGATGTCCACCTGCCTGCCGCGCAAAGCCAGAAGGCGTGCGCGAGGAACAGGTAGCCCTGCGCGAACAACGCGATTTCCCGCGCGCGCAGGACGTGAACGGACACCGTGAGCAGCAGCCCCGTGCCCATCAGCCACACGGCGATGTGCCCCGGCTGGACGTGCTGGAGAATCGTCGCGCAGCCAGCCACGAGCGCGAGCAGCGCCAGCCACGTCGTGCGCGCCCGCAGCAGCGCGGTGTCCGCCGGGTCTTCGTGCCGGCTCATCCAACACGCGTTGAACAGCAACAGGCCCGTGATGCCGACGCCGAGCGCGACGGATTGCCCCGCTTCCCAGCCCAGCACGAACCAGCCGGCGGCGAGCGTCGCGGAAACGAACGCTCCGGCGCGCAGCAGGCGGCTGGGCTGCCGGCAGCCAAGCATGAGGAGCACGACACTTTCCGCCGCGAGGAGCACGGCGAGCTTCTGCCCGCTGAATTTCGTTATCAGCCCGAGCGTGACGAGCAGCAGCCCTTGCGTGAGATAAGCCGCGCGCACGGATGGTTCCTGCGGCAGCCGCGTCCGAGCGAAGGCCGCCAGCCCGAGCAGCACCGCGCCAAGGCCGAGACAGAATTGCCAGAGCTGCCAGTCGCGCGCCGCCGCCATGGAGAGGGTGACCAGGGCGAAGAACGCGCCGTTGTTCGCGCTGAGAAATGCAGCGCGGCGCTTGTCTGTGAGCAAACCGTCCTGCGCCAGAAAGGTTGCCACCGTGAAGCACGCCCAGTAGCCCGCGAGGAACATGGCGGACAAGGTGAGTTCCTCCACTGGCGCGCGCAGCAGCCAGTGGCCGTCGTGGAAGAAGCGCCAGAACGCAAAGCCGCCGTAGGACGCGACGAGGCCCGCCAGCGTGAGGTGCGCCCAGCGGTTACGCACGAGGAAGAAGACCGTGGCGACGGAGAGCACCAGGTTCGAGCAGAGCGTGAAGGTGCCCACGCGCGTGACGACGGCGGTGTAGTAGCCGAGGCCGAGCGCGAAGAGCGCGAGCGTCTCGGACTTCTTCCGGTCCGCGAGCCACACGATGAAGCCCGCCCACGCGAGCAGCAGCGCGCCGTCGAGCGCGGCGCTGCCGACGACGCGCAACGGCTCGTAGTGGTGCGCGGCGTAAGTGGTGAAATAGACCGCGCCCAATCCGCCAGCGAGAAGCACCTGCGCGAAGTTGTTCAGCGATTCCTTCGCAGCCTTGCGCTGGAGCCACGCCCCCGCGCCGAGCAGCGCGCCGCTGGCGAGGTAGAGCAACGCGAGCTTGCCCGGCGCACCCAGCAGCGGAACCCACTTTGAGTAGGCGAGGTTCGCGAGGAAGACCAGCCCGGTGAGCAGCATCACGACGCCGGCGCGCACGAACCAGTAGGTGCCGACCCGGAGTTCGAGGGATTGGGTCGGCGCGGGCGCGGGCTTCTCCGGCACCGGTGCTGGGGCTGCGGACGCGAGGTGAGCGTGGCTTGGCGGAGCCAGCGGCGGCGCGACGCTGGGCCGTGCGGGAATCGGCGGTGGAATCGGGCGCGACACCGGGGCGGACTTTGCTTCCAATTCCAGCGCCACTGGTGCAATCGGCGTTGCCTCCAACGCGATGGCTTCCGACGAAGGCGGCAGCTCGATTTGGGATGCGGCCAACAACGGCTCCCCGACGGGCGGTGGCGGAACGATGGGAGTCCGGGCCAACGCAACGCCCTCGGCGGGCCGGGGCGAAACGGAGGCGGGGGCCGGTTGTGGCGGCGCAGAGGTTCCTGGTTTGGTTTCCACCGCGCCCTTCTGCGCGGCCTGGATTTCTTGCAGGCGGCGGGCGAGCTGGTTGAGCCGGTCCTGCATGTCTGTGCTGGCCTCGTTGAGCGCGCTCAACCGGGTGAAGAGCCAGACCACGGCGATGACGAGGCAGAGGACGATGAATGTCATGAGGTTCTCCTTGCCGCGAGCTGCGGCGTGAGTGGGTGGAAGTCAGCGTTCACGGGAGGATGTTGGCGAAGGCATGGCGGCTGGGGTAATTGGTTTTTCCGGTGCGGTCATTGGATGGTCACGGGGCTGGTGGGAGAATGTCACGCCGCCGTCGGTTGTTGGCGAGCGGAGAGTTGGCCCGATGGAACAGTGTTCAGTCAGGGTCCGCATGAGGGTTCGGTTGTCCACTGACTACTGAACACTGAACCCGAACGAGGCAGTTGAGCCACGGATGGAACACGGATTCAACACGGAACAGCAGGCGACTGTCTTGACGATGCCTGCGTGTTTGCCACCACCGTTTGGTTTGCGCGTTCAGCTCCTTGGGAGGATGCGTTTTCCTCGTCCCCATCCGTGTTTCGTCCGTGTTTCATCCGTGGCTATAGAATCGTTGGCTTACTTCCCCGCCGTTTCGCTTCCATTGTGAAGCGCTCTGCTACTTGTCCGGCCCCAGTGAGAACGTGGCCAGCACTGGCCGGTGATCGGATGCCTCGCGCCACCACGGGAGCGCGAGGATGCACGTCAGCTCCGGCACGATGCGGCTGGCGAGAGCGCGGCTGGCCAGCACGTAGTCGAAGCGCGAGTAAGTGTCCTCGCGGTTGTAGAAGTAGGTCCAAGTCACGTTCGTGCCGAGGCGCTGGAGAGGCGCGTCGGGCGCGGCGCGCGTGGCCTCCTCGGGGCGCAGGTCCACGAGAGCGTTGCGTGCGCGCCCGATGATGGTGCGGATGGGCTTGGCTCCGCGCGTGTCGTTGAGGTCGCCCAGAACGAGGAGCGGCGCGGCGGGGCTGGCCTTGAGGCGCGCGTCAATCTTCTCGCGCAGCAGCAGCGCCTCCTGCTCGCGCAGATCGGCCTGATCGGCCTCGGGCACGGGGCGCTTGGACTTCAGGTGCGCGGCCAGCAGCGTGAACTGGAACTGCGGCGTGACTTGGATGTCGAGTTCCACAAAGCCACGGCTCACGCGGAAGCGGCGGGCGTTCAGCAGGAAGCTGTCGTCCGTGTGGGGCCGCCGCGCGACGATGGGGAAGCGGCTCAGGACGGCGACGTGGATGTTCGTGTCGCGTCCGGTGATGTGCTCCCAGTGCGGGTAGTCGAGGCCGGCGGTTTGCAGTGTGGCGCGAAGCTCCAGCAGCGCGTTGGTGCCGCCCATTTCCTGAAGCGCCAGCACATCCGCGCGCACGGCCAGCAACGTGTCACGCACCCTGGCCTTGGCCTCGACGGACTTCGCGGTGCGCCCCGGCACCGGGCCATCGAGGTAGTTCTCCACGTTGTAGGTCGCCACGCTGAAGCGCTCCGCAGCGCCGGCACCGGTCGCCAGCAGCCAGCCGGCGGCAAGCAGGAACAGGAGACGGGGACGCATGGCGCCGCAGGTTTAGGGAAAAGCCCGGCTGGCGGCAAGCGCATCATCAGGCCCACCGGGAGCCGGGAGAAGCCGCCCACGGATGACGCGGATGGAAGAGGACGCACGCACGGAGGGCCTTGGCTGCATCCGTGTCATCCGAGTTGGCTGCGGGCAATAACCTGCCGCCACGTTTGACACTCGTCCGCGCTCACCCTACGTTCGCCCTGAACTCAAATGAGCACCGCCACCATCGCCGAAGCAGTCGTCAGCCTCACGCCCAGCGCCGCCGAGCAGGTCAAGACCATGCTCGCGAGCGAAAAGGACAGCGCCGGAAAACTCCTCCGTGTGTATGTCGAGAAAGGCGGCTGCTCCGGCATGCAATACGGCATGGTCTTCGACGAGAAGCGCGAGGGTGATGTGGCGGACGAGTTCCACGGCGTGGGCGTGCTCACCGACGCCATCAGCGCCGACCTGCTTCGCGGCTGCGTCATTGACTTCAAGGACGAGCTGACCGGCGGTGGTTTCAAGATTTCCAATCCCAACGCCAAGCAAAGCTGCGGCTGCGGGAAGTCCTTTGAGGCCTAGCAGCCTGTCGGACTTGGGGACGAGAGGCCTCCGCTGTTTTGAGGGAGCCTGCGCATTTACGCCGATTCGGAAAGAGATTCGTTGGAATGGCAAGGAACCGCGACGTGCGCTTGCTCCCTCTCCCTTCCTCGGAGGAGGGGAGGGTTGGGGTGAGGGGTTGCGTGGTTAGGCATGAGACGCCCCACCCCTCATCCGGCCTGCGGCCACCGTTGCTCCCCTCATCCAATGAAGGGAGAAGGCGCGTGGCGTGGCGTCCTGCTTGCCTTCCACCGGCTGGCATTGGGATTTGCGCCCACTTCGCTGCCGGGGACAAGCTGTCCCCGCCACACCTTTGAGTTCCCCTCTGCCTCACCTTCCCACCTGCTCCGCCCCCGGCCTCAGCCCCACCAGACACCTTGCCGCGAACACGCGTGGCAGGCACGAGAGCGCGCCATCCACCCCGCGCAGCGCGCCCAGCATCCCCGCCGGATACATCGCCGGCTTGCTGAACCCGCCACTCAGCACGTAGTGAAACGCGCTGAACGCCTCGCGATGGAACACCTCCCAGCCCTGCGGCCACCCCGCCCCCTCGTCCCGGAAGAAGAGCCGCGTGGCATTGCCCTGCGCCGCGTAGTAATCCCGCGGCCTCGGCAGCTCCGTCGCATAGTTGATCGGCTCCTTGATCGCCACCGGCTCGTGATGCAGCAGCCCATACACCGGCCAGCTCGCCAAGCTGATGAACGGGTCGAACACAATGACGCGCCCCTGCGGCTGCAACGCCCGCCGCGCCTCGCGGAAGAACGCCCCCGGCGCGCGCAGGTGATGAAAGACATCGAAGAGAATCAGATGCGACAAGCTCCCGTCCGCGAACGGCAGCTCATAGCCATCGCACACCAGGTCCAGCCACGGATTGGGGAAGAGGTCCGTGGAAATGGACTGCGGCAGGCGCGACTTGAGATTCCCCACGCCCGACCCGATCTCGACGATGGCCCCCGGCAGCGACGTGTCGATCTGCTGGACGATGCGTTCGTAGAACCCGGCGTAGATCTCGCGCAACAGCGGCTTGCCCTGCCAAGCCCGGAGGTTGGCCTCAATCTCGATTTGGTGCTGTTCGAGGGCGATGGCCATGGGCGCAAATCAGCGGATGAACTTCATGCGGCGGGCGGCGAAGGCGGTCATGCGCAGGAGGAGCAGGCCGTGCTTCCAGCGCTCGATGTTCGTGTCGCCGTAGGTGCGGGCCTGGTAGCGGATGGGCAGGTCCAGGATGCGCAGGTTCAGCTTCGCCGCGCCGAAGAGCAGGTCGAAGTCGCCGAAGGGGTCGAAGTCCCCGAAGTAGCCCCGGTTCGCGGCGATGAGTTCGTAGTCTTTGCGGAAGAGGACCTTCGTGCCGCAGAGGGTGTCCTTGATGCGCTGGCCCAGGAGCCACGAGAAGGCGAGGCTGAAGAAGTGGTTGCCAATCATGTTCAGGAATCGCATGGCTTCCTGCTCCATCGGATAGACGAGGCGCACTCCGTTCACGAAGTCGGCGGCTCCGCTGCGGGCGACTTCGTAGAACTTGGGGAGTTCCTCCGGGGGCATGGTGAGGTCGGCATCTAATATGAAGAGGAGGTCGCCGGTGGCTGCGGCGAAGGCTTCGCGGCAGGCGCCGCCCTTGCCTTTGCTCTGCTGCTTGAGGAGCTTGATGTTGCGCTGCGGGTATTTGAGGGCGACGCGTTGGATTTCCTCCCAGGTGTTGTCCTTGGAGTGGCCCTCGATGAAGATGATTTCCGTGCCTTTGCCAAGCTCCGGTGTGCGAAGGACTGCGGCTTCGATGTTGCCGGCCTCGTTCCGCGCGGGGATGACGACGGAGCAGGTGTAGTGGCGGTCGGGCGGCACGGCGGGGCGCGGTCGCGCGACCATGAAGACGGCGAGGGAGAGGTCGGGCAGGAGTGGGCCGAGCCAGCGGTTGAGGAGGGGCGCGACGAGGGGGATGTCCAGCGGGAGGGTGATGCGGGTGTCTTTCTTGACGACTTCCCAGCCTGCGAGGTGGAGGAGGTTCCTCATGTCGCCGGAGGAGAGCCAGTTCTGGCGGAGCGTGGGGGCCTTCTCGCCGAGGGAGACGGCTGCGCCGAGAATGGGCTTCCAGAGGTTGTTGAAGAAGTTCAGCACGAGACGGGTCTTCGGGTGCGCGAGGGCGTGGAGGTTCTGCAAGACGCGCTGCACATCCGGCAGGTCGTTCACAAGGTCCGAGAGGATGATGTAGTCGAACGGCTCGGCGCTGCTGAAGTCGAGGGCGTCGGCCACGCGGAATTCGAGCTGGGGATGCCGGGCCTTGGCCAGCTCGACCATCGCGGGGCTGAAGTCCACGCCGACGCCGTGGGCGGGCTTCACAGCGGCGAGGGTGTCGCCCAGGCCGCAGCCGATTTCGAGCACGCGCTGGCCGGGAGGGATGAGGAAGGCGAAGTGGCGGTTGAGGAGCGTGTGGTAGTGCCGCGCGGTCTCGCGGACGCGCTGGGGTGCGCGTTGCTCGTAGAAGTCGCGGCGGCTGGTCATTGTAGGGGATAGGGGATAGGGGATAGGGGACAGGGGATGGGGGATGGGGGATGGGGAATAGGAAATAGGGGGGAGCAGGCGCGGCCTCGCTGTTGGCCGGTCGGCTTCATGTTTCTGCCTGCTGTCATCTATCTTCTGGTTTCTATCTTCTATCTTCTATCTTCTGGTTTCGGCCCAGCTTTTCCTAGCCGCATTGCGCGTGATGCCGCAGGGCGTGGTCGGCGAGGACGAGGGCGGTCATCGCTTCCACCATCGGCACGGCGCGCGGGAGCACGCAGGGGTCGTGGCGGCCTCGCGGCTTAAGCGTGGTGTTTTGGAGGTTCACGTCCACCGTGTCCTGCTCGTGGAAGACGGTGGCGGTGGGCTTGAAGGCGATGCGGAAGTAAATCGTTTCGCCGTTGCTGATGCCGCCCTGCACGCCGCCGGAGCGGTTGGTCGTGGTGCGGACCTTGCCGTCCACGTTGCGGAATGCGTCGTTGTGGTGGGTGCCGGTGAGCATGGTGCCGCCGAAGCCCGAGCCGATTTCAAAACCCTTCGTCGCAGGCAGGCTCAACATCGCCTTGCCGAGGTCGGCCTCCAATCGGTCGAAGACGGGTTCGCCCCAGCCCACGGGGACGCCGCGCGCGATGCCGACGATGACGCCGCCCACGCTGTCGCCCTGCGAGCGGACCTGCTCGATGAGTGCAATCATCTTCTCGGCGGCAGCGGGGTCGGGGCAGCGGAGGATGTTCGCCTCGATTTGCTTCGACTGCACCGCGTCCACGTCCACATGGCAGTGGAGGTGTTGCACGGACTCCACGCACGCGAGGATTTCCACGCCCCAGCGTTCGCGAAGGAGTTTGCGGGCAATGGCTCCGGCGGCGACGCGGCCGATGGTTTCGCGCGCGCTGGTGCGACCACCGCCCGGCCACGCGCGGATGCCGAACTTGGCTTGATAGGTGTAGTCAGCGTGGGAGGGCCGGAACTTCTCGGCCATCTCCGTGTAAGCCTCGGAGCGCTGGTCTTCGTTCTGCACCATTAGCGAAATGGGCGTGCCGAGCGTCTGGCCCTCGAACGTGCCGGAGAGAATTTTGACGGAGTCGGCTTCCTTGCGCGGGGTGGTGATGCTGGACTGGCCGGGGCGGCGGCGGTCGAGGTCGGGCTGGATGTCCGCCTCGGTGAGCGCGAGACGCGGCGGGCAGCCGTCCACCACCGCGCCCACGCCGCCGCCGTGGGACTCGCCCCAAGTCGTGACGCGGAAGAGCTGGCCGAAGGTGTTGCCCATGCGGGGAGAATGCGGGAAGAGCTGACGAACGGCAAGGCGGCAGCGGTGGGCAATGTCTTCTCCTGCTCGTAATCCTGATCCTAATCCTGCCCTGCGTTGAGCGACGGGGGAGGAGAAGGATTAGGATCAGGATTACGCGCAGGAGGGGGAAGCCACTCGGCGGCAGGAAAGCGAGAGGCGCGCACCGGTTCAAGTGAACTTCTTTTTGTTCGCCCGCTCTCGCGAGCCACTTCAATATCCCCGCCATGAAAGCCGTCCGTTACCCCATGCGTTCCCTTGTTGCCGTCGCGCTCGCGGCGCTTTTGCCCTCCCTGTCGTTGTCCTTCGCCGCGCCGCGCGCGTTGCCTGCGGGGCAGTTGCCCGCCGACGCTCGCCTCGCGCCGCCGAAGGACTTGAACGGCTACTTCCCCTTCACGCCGCCGACATCGAAGGGCGTGTGGAACCAGCGCGCCGAGTTCGTGCGCCGGCAGGTGCTCGTCTCGCAAGGCTTGTGGCCGATGCCGACCAAGACGCCGCTCAACGCCGTCATCCACGGCAAAATTGACAAGGGCGAATACACGGTGGAGAAGGCGTATTTCGAAAGCGCGCCGGGCTTCTTTGTCACAGGCAATCTCTACCGGCCCAAGGGCAAGACGGGCAAAGTTCCCGCCGTGCTCTTCGCGCACGGCCATTGGAAGGACGCGCGGTTGTCGGAGGAAAGCGACGCGGCGCTGGCTGGCGAGATCGCGACTGGCCAGGAGCGCTTCGTCGAGGGCGGCAAGAGCCGGTTCCAGTCCATGTGCGTGCAGCTCGCGCGGATGGGCTGCGTCGTGTGGCAGTGGGACATGATGAGCGATTCGGACGCGATTCAGTTCTCGGCGCAGACGGTGCACCGCTTCGCCAAGCAGCGGCCCGAGATGAACACGACGGAGAACTGGGGCCTCTACAGCCCGCAGGCCGAGGCGAACTTGCAGAGCATCATGGGCCTCCAGACGCTCAACGCCGTGCGCTCGCTGGACTTCGTGCTGGGCCTCGCGGAAGTGGACCCGGCGCGCATCGCGATGACCGGCGCAAGCGGCGGCGGCACGCAGACGATGCTGCTCGGGGCTGTGGACCCGCGCGTGGCGTTGTCGTTCCCAGCCGTGATGGTCAGCACGGCGATGCAGGGCGGCTGCACTTGTGAAAGCTCGTGCCTGCTGCGCGTGGACACGGGGAACATCGAGTTCGCCGGCCTCTTCGCGCCCAAGCCGCAGGGCATGACCACGGCGAACGATTGGACGAAGGAGATGTCCACGAAGGGCTTTCCCGAGCTGAAGCAGCTCTACAAATTTCTCGGCGTGCCGGACAACGTGGTGCTCCAGCGCGGTGAGCATTTCCCTCACAACTACAACGCCGTCTCACGCACGGCCTTCTACAACTTGGTGAACCAGCATTTCAAACTCGGTCTCAAGGCACCGGTCATCGAGCGTGATTACGAGCGGCTCTCCCGCGCGCAGCTCACCGTCTGGGATGACAGCACGCACCGCGCACCGAAGGCCGACGACACGGACTTCGAGCGCAACCTGCTTCGGTGGCTGAAGGCAGACGCGGACAAGCAGCTCAACACCGCAGCGAGTTCGCCGGACAATTTCCGCAAGGTCATCGGCAGCGGCGTGGAGGCCGTCATCGGGCGCACGCTCGCGACCGCGGGCGAAGTCGAGTGGGAGCTGAAGAACAAGGCCGACCGCGGCGGCTTCGTCGAGATGACCGGCCTCCTCCGCAACAAGACGCACGGTGAGGAACTGCCCGTCTCGTGGCTTTACCCGAAGAAATGGAACGGCCGCGCGGTGGTGTGGCTGGACGATTCCGGCAAGGCCGCGCTTTTCAACGCTGACGGCTCCGTGAAGCCCGAGGTGAAGCAACTCGTGGACGCGGGCGCGACGGTGCTGGGCGCGGACCTGCTCTTCCAAGGGGAGTTCCTCAAGGACGGCCAGCCCGTGAAGCAGACGCGGCTCGTCGCGAACCCGCGCGAGTTTGCCGGCTACACGTTCGCCTACAATCACACGCTCTTCGCCCAGCGCGCGCACGACGTGCTGACGCTGGTGAAATATCTCCGCAGCTACGAGACCAGCGCGCAGCACCCGAAGCCCAGCAGCGTGGACGTGGCGGGCTTCGGCGGCACGGGGCCAATCGTCGCGGCGGCGCGCGCGGTGGCACGCGAGGCGATTGACCGCGCGGCGGTCGAGACGGGTGGATTCCGCTTCGGCAAGCTGCTGGATTACCGCGACCCCAGTTTCCTGCCCGGCGGCGCGAAGTATGGCGATGTGCCCGGCCTGCTCGCGCTCAACGCGCCCGCGAAGTTGTGGATCGGTGGCGAGACCGCACCCGCACTGGCGACGAAGCTCTACCAGTCCGCGAATGCGGCCGGAGCGCTGACGTCCGCCGCGAAGGCGGACCGCACGGCGGCGGCAAAGTGGCTGCTGGCGCAGTGAAGGCGGGGAAAAGTGATTAGTGATTAGTAGTAGTGGCGCAAATTGTCTGCAGCACCAATCACTGATTACTATTTACTTTCTTCAGCCGGTTCCCCAATCACGCCTTGCCCCTCCCTCGCCCGCTCCTTACGCTCCGCGCATGGCCAAAGTGATGCTGGTGGAAGACGACTTGTTGAGCATCCAGATCGTCTCCGAAATCCTCCGCGCGGAGGGCCATGAGGTTGTTCCATTCAATGATGGCACGGCTGCAATGGAAGCGGTGGAGCGGCTCACCCCCGAGATCGTCATCACCGATCTCAACCTCGGAAAGGCCGGCCCGTCCGGCATGGACGTGCTCAAGCGCGCGCGCTCCCTCACCCCGCCGGCCATCGTCATCGTCATCACGGGCTACGGTTCCTTCGAGATTGCGGTGGAGGCCACCAAGCTCGGTGCGTTCGACTATTTGCAGAAGCCCTTCAAGGCCGTCGAGCTGCGGCTCAAGCTTTGGAAGGCGCTCTCGCACAGCGCGGTCGTCTCCGAGAACGCCTACCTGCGCAAGGAGCTGAAGAAGAAATACCAGTTCAACCAGATCATCGGCAGCGCGCCGCCGATGCAGCAGGTCTTCCGCATGGTCGAGCGCGTGGCGGACACCGAGAGCACCGTGCTCCTGCGCGGAGAGAGCGGCACGGGAAAGGAGCTCATCGCAAAGGCGCTGCACTTCAACAGCCGTCGCGGAGCCGCGCCGTTCGTGCCGATCAATTGCAGCGCGCTGCCCGAGCACCTGCTCGAGTCGGAGCTGTTCGGCCACAGGAAAGGCGCGTTCACCGGGGCCATCGCGGACAAGAAGGGTTTGTTCCAGGAAGCGGACGGCGGGACGATCTTCCTCGATGAGATTGGCTCCATGTCGCCGGTGTTGCAAAGCCGGCTTCTGCGCGTGTTGCAGGAGCGTGAGGTGCGCGCCGTGGGCGACAACGTGTCGGTGTATGTGAACGTCCGGGTCATTGCCGCGACGAATGAGCCGCTCGAGGAGCTCATCAAAAAGGGCGGCTTCCGCGAGGACCTTTACTACCGGCTCAACGTCATCTCCATCCCCATGCCGGCGCTGCGCGAGCGCCGTGAGGATCTCCCGCTGCTGGTCACCCACTTCCTCCGCCGCAAGGCAGCCGACCGTGGCCTCGCGCCCTTCAGCATCAGCCGCCGCGCGCTGGAGGCGCTGCACGCGCACACCTGGCCAGGCAACGTGCGCGAGCTGGAGAACGCCATCGAGCGCGCCAGCGCGCTCTGCGAGGAAGGCTTCATCAAGCTCAACGACCTGCCGCCCATCCTCCACCCGCTGGGCAAGGAGGGCTTCTCAGACACAGAGGTCGCGCTCGCGCCCAGCGGTGACACGACCATCCTCTCGTCATCGCCCAAGCTGGCGACCGGCGGCGCCGCACCCGTGACGAGTCCGATGAACCAGCCCGTGGGCCAGCTCAAGGATTTCATGCGCGATCAGGAATCGGCCTACATCCAGCGCGCCATCGCGCAGGCCGGCGGTGACAAGGAGCAGGCGGCGAAGGCGCTTGGCGTCAGCCTCGCCACGCTCTACCGCAGGCTCGCCGAGGGCGAATAGCCCTCGCTGTCACGGCAGGATTTGGAAGCGACGACAGTGCTCGGCTCTTGCTCTTAATCATCATCTTACTCTTAATCCCGCCCTTACTTTCTCATCCAGCATGAACACCATTCTACTCGGCAAAAGCTCCCTCCGCGTCAGCCGCCTGGCCTACGGCTGCTGGCGCATCGCGGACACGGAAGAACACGGCCGCACCGTCGGACGCGCGGCCATCCTCGCGGCGCTGGAGGCGGGCTACACGCTCTTCGACCACGCGGACATCTACTGCGCCGGCCGCGCGGAGAAGGCGTTCGGCGACGTGCTGCGCGAGGTCGCCGGGATGCGCGAACGGGTGTTCATCGCTACCAAGTGCGGCATCCGGCGGGGAGGCCAGCCGCTGCCGGAAGCGCCAGTGCGCTACGACTTCTCGGCGGCGCACATCGTGTGGAGCTGCGAGCAATCGCTGCGGCGGCTGGGTGTGGAGGCCATTGACGTCTACCAGCTTCACCGTCCCGACTGGCTGATGAACCCGGACGAGGTCGCCGTCGCCTTCAACCAGCTTCGGCAACAAGGCAAGGTGCGCGAGTTCGGCGTGAGCAACTTCCGGCCCTCGCAGCTCACGGCGCTGCAACGCGCGCTGGCCTTCCCGCTCCTCGTGAACCAGGTGGAAATCAGCCTCGCGAACCTCAGCACGTTCACCGACTCAACACTCGACCAATGCCTTGCGGAACGCGTTACGCCGATGGCGTGGAGTCCGCTCGCGGGCGGCCTGCTCGCGGATGGCGCGCGGCGCTTGCTGCCCTCGCAGGAGGGCTACCGCGTCGAGCGCATCGTGGTGGAGCTGGACGCGCTGGCCCGCGTGCGCGGCAGCACGCGCGGCACGGTGGGCCTGGCGTGGCTGCTGAAACACCCCGCAGGCATCGTGCCCATCGTCGGCTCCACGCAGCCGGAGAGAATCCGCGAGGGGGCGAACGCGCCGCGCGTCGAGCTGACGCGCGAAGAGTGGTATCGGCTGCTGGAAACAGCACGCGGGGAGCGGCTGCCGTAAGCGATCACTTCGGCCTGCCCACTGAGTGGTGCAATTTTCCCCACGCCAGCAGTCCTGCCGCCAGCGACACTCCTGCGCAGGCCAGATACGGCCACGACGGATGCAGGTGAAACAGCGAGCCGGCGAAGATCGGTCCCGCGATGCGCGCCAGGCTGCCGAAGCTCTGCGCCACGCCGATGGTTTCGCCCTGCTCGTGCGCGGGAGTGAGGATGGAGAGCAACCCGAAGATCGGCGCGCGCGCGAGGCTTGAGCCGATGGCCAGCAGCGCCAGCACGCCGAGCAGCGCGCCCCAGCTCCGCACGAACGGCAGCGGCGCGAGGCTCGCCGCCGTGAAGAGCAGGCTCACCGCGATGAGCTTCGGCTCGCCGAGCTTCTTCACCGCGCGCCCGATGCCTCCGCCCTGCACACACGCGCCCACGAGGCCGCAGTAGGCAAAGAGGTAGCCGATGATCTTCGCGTCGTCGGGCTTGTGGATGTCCAGCTTGAAGCTGTCTATCACCAGCAGGCCGAGCGTCGTCTCGAAGCAGGAGAAGGCGAACGTCGCGAGGAAAAACAGCCACACGAGCAGGCCGACCTGTGGGCGCGCGAGCGTGTGCGTCCACAGCGCAAGACGCGGGCGATCCGGCGCGTGCTCGGAGCTCGGCTGGCGGCTCTCGGGCAGGATGGCGAGCGTGAGGAGAAAGTTGCCGAAGCACATCGCCGCGGCGACCCAGCCGGGGCCGGTGTTGCCGAAGCCGTCGAATTTCAGCCCGAACACATTGAACCCCGCCAGGCTCAGGCCGCTCAACGCCGGCCCGAGGATGAAGCCCAGCCCGAACGCCATGCCGATGAGACCCATTCGCTTCGAGCGGTCTTCCGGCGGCGTGATGTCGGCGATGTAGGCTTGGGCGACGGAGATGTTCGCGCCGCAGATGCCGGCGAAGATGCGCGAGGCCAGCAGCATCCAAAGCGCGGTGTCGCCCTTCAACCCAGATGCGACGGCGAAAATTGCATAGGACACCGCCGAGCCGAAGTTGCTGATGAGCAGCACAGGGCGGCGACCAACCCGGTCTGACCACCGGCCCCACAGCGGTGCGAAGAAAAACTGCATCGCCGAGAACGACGCCATGATGACCCCGACGAGGAAGCCGCTCGCGCCGAAGTTCTCGCTGTAAACGGGCAGCAGTGGAAGCACGATGCCAAACCCGACAAGGTCGAGGAACACCGTCAAAAAAATCACCAGCAGCGAGGGTTTCTTCATTTCAATAGAGCGGGGACGCTAGCGGGTCGCGAGCGGCGCTACAACCCCGCAGGAGGCGAAGCGGGGAGTTGGGACGCATCACAGGTTCTTGCAGGGTCCGTCCGGGCCAGCAGACGGTGGCTGGCTGATTCGAGCTCAGCGGAAGGGTGGGCAAAATCGGCGGCACTGGCTTGAATCGCAGAGGCGCAGACGACGCAGGGATGCGTCAGAAAAGCGGCTTCGGAGTTCGGAATGAATGGTTCCGGATGCGAGTGCCGGCCGTTGACGAAGTGCCGCCTCTTCTTCGCCTCCTTCACGAGCTTCGCGCGCCTACGGAGCGGCGATTGCAAACCGTCCTCCCGCCCGCGCGAGTTATCCCACTGCTCCACTTCCAACAAGGCTGGCTGAGGTTTTCCCCGGCTTGACGCCTCCGTTACAGTCCGCGCGTGGGCAGCAACGCCAACCACTCCTTTAGCGAACGTCCCTTCTGGGCCGCGCTTCCGGGCGCGTGGCATCCGCTCTGCGGCAGTTTCAGCGACATGGGCTGGAGCTTCGAGTGGCATGACTTTGAGCCGGCGACGCGCGTGGACTGGGGAAAAAGCTTTCATCCGCAAGGGCTGGAGGTCTGCCTGAACTTGTCCGGCACGGGGCGGCTCACGACGAAGAAGGGCGAACTCGAAGTGCGCCCAGAGTCGGCGGCGCTCTACCTTTGCGGTGACGCGCCGGTGAACGCATGGCGCGAGGCGGGGCAGCGGCATCAGTTCCTCACGGCGGAGTTCAGCGTGGACTTTCTGCGGCGCAACCTGCCGCGCGGCATCGGCCAGGTGCGGCCTTTCGTGCAACGCATCCTCGACGCGAAAAAGCCCGCGTCCGCCGTGGACGCGAGCCAGCCATTGACGCCCCGGCTGCGGCTGCTCGTCGCTGCGTTGCGCTCGCCGCCGGTGAGCGGCGCGGCGCGGACGATGTGGTTCACGGCTAAGGTGTATGAGGTCGCGGCGGAACTCTTTTTCGACCACACGGCGGAGGAGGCGTTGTTCTGCACGCGGCAGAACCACGTCGCGCAGGAGCGCGTGGAGAAGGCGGCGGCGCTCGTCCGCACGCATTTCGCAGAGCCGCTGACGTTGGAGGAGCTGGGCCAGCGCGTCGGGTGCAGCCCGTTTTACCTAAGCCGCACCTTCACTGAACAGATGGGCATGACCATCTCGCAATTCCTCCGGCAGGTCCGGCTCGAGCGCGCGGCGGAGCTGCTGCGCTCCGGCAAGTTCAACGTGACGCAGGCCGCGCTCGAAGTCGGCTACTCCAGCGTCGGCCATTTCAGCACGGCGTTTCACGAGACGTTTGGCTGCTGTCCCGGGTTGTATCCGCTCCAGATGCCGGCGCAGCGGGCGGACAAGGAGTGAGCCGTGCCGGCTCCCTCTCCCCTCCTCCGAGGAAGGGAGAAGGTGCGCACCGTGGTGTCCGATTAGCACTCCACCGTCTGGCACTGGGAATTGGTATGAAGACGGCGACTGGAAGTCGCCGGCACGGGCGCAACTCACCGCAAACATTCCGCAAGCCGCCGGAAGCAGTCCGCGCGCGCCATCTCCACTCTGTGCGTCGCATGAACGAATCTTTGCTCCGCCGCCACCGCCGCTGCTGTCCTGTCTCCGCACTGGCCCTCGTCAACTCCATCCTCCTCGCTGGCTTCGCCTCCGCGCAAACTACGAACGCCCCGGTGAAGCTCCCGACGGTCGTCGTCACCGGCGAATCCGAGGCCGACGCGAAAGTGCAGCCCGCCTTCCTCCCGGCAGTCGAAGGCACGCGCATTTACTCCGGCAAGAAAACCAGCGTGCTCGACCTCGACGCGCTGCCGACCATCGTGAACAACAACTACCGGCAGGCGCTCGCGCTCACGCCGGGCCTGCTGTTGAGCGAGGAGAGCACGCCGCTGGTGAGCATCGGCTATCGCGGCCTCTCGCCGCATCGCACGATGTTCATGCAGGTGCTCAAGGACGGCATCCCCATCCACGCCGACATGTTCGGCTACCCGGAGGCTTACTACACGCCGCCGCTCGACACCGTGGACCGCATGGAGTTCATCCACGGCGGCGCGTCGCTCATGTATGGCCCGCAGCCGGGCGGCGCGCTGAACTACGTGACGCACCTGCCAAGCCGCGCAGCGAAGTTCTCCGGCGGCACGTCCCAAATTTTCGGCAGCGATGGCCTTTACTCGACCTTCAACTACGCCAGCGGCACCGAAGGTCGCGTGGGCTACTACGCCTATTACAATCACCGCCAGGCCGACGGCTTCCGCGCTGCGAACAGCGACGTGAACCTCCACACCGGCAGCGTGAAGCTCGTGCTCGACGCGGACACGGACAGCCGGTTGATTTTCGCCTTCGACGGTTATCAGGAAGAACACGGCGAGCCGGGCGGCCTCTCGCTCACCGCCGGCCCGAACTACAACGTGGACCGCACCGCGACGACGCGCTTCAACGACCGCTTCCGGCTGGAGCGCTACTTCCCATCGCTGACGTGGGAGAAGGATTTCAGCGAGGGCACCAAGCTCGAACTCAAGGCGTGGGGCGGCTACTACTCGCGCTTCAGCAAGCGCCAGACCGGCGGCGGCTTCGGCACCGTCGCGGCAGGCGCGGGCAACGCCATCGAGTTTCAGGAGTTTTACACCGCCGCCGCCGAGGCGCGCTTGCGCCACGACTGGCAGATGGGCGAACACACGCACACGTTTGCCGGCGGCGTGATGCTCTATCACCTCGACTCGCCGCGCGTGGACAAGACCGGCACGACGCCCACCGCCGAGGACGGCGTCATCGCGCGCTCCGCCGACCGCGACATGCTTTACGCGCCCATCTTCGTGGAGAACAAGTTCACCTTCGACAAGCTCTCCATCACGCCGGGGCTGCGCATCGAGAACATCGTGCAGGGCGTGCGCGAGAAGGTGAACACGAGCAAAACCGCTCCCACTCCGCCCACGCCCGCAGTGCCGCTTGGGGCGAAGGACGAGCACTCCTTCGTCCCACTCGTCGGCCTTGGCTTGGAATACGAACTGAAGCCCAAGGTTTCCGCCTACGCGAACGTCTCGCAGTCCTACCGCCCGATGATTTTCACCGCCGCTGTGCCGGAGGGCGGCGGCACCGTCGTGAACAACGACCTCGCCGAGGGCAAGAGCTGGCAATACGAACTCGGCCTGCGTGGCCACCCGCAGCCGTGGCTGACGTGGGACACCAGCCTGTTCTACCTCGACTTCGAGAACCAAGTCGGTTCGGTCGGTTCGGCGGTAGCCGGCACCCTGACCTTTCAAAACGTGGGCCGCTCGATTCACCAAGGCTGGGAGGGCGCGGTCGAACTCGACCTCGTCGGGCTCTACGACCAGGTGAACAAGTCCGACGCCGCCGACCGCTGGGGTTCCGTGAGCCTTTACGCCAACGCGATGCTCCTCGACGCGGCGTTCAAGGGCGGCGCGAACAACGGCAAGGCTCCGCAATACGCGCCCGAGTATTTGCTCCGCACCGGCGTCAACTACCGCTGGCGCGACCGCGCGAAAGTTTCCTTCCTCGGCACGTTCGTGGACGACCACTTCGCCGACGACGCGAACACGGCGGCCTTCCAAGTGCCGGCCTACATGACCTGGGACCTCACGGCGGAGTTCAAGGTTTACAAGGACAGCGTCAGCATCCTTGCCGGCGTGAACAACCTCTTTGGCGAAGACTACTACTCCCGCATCCGCGGCGATGGCATTGACCCAGCCTACGGGCGCAACTACTACGTCGGCGTGTCGGTGAAGTTTTGAGGAGTGCTGCGGCATTTTCTTCACGCGCAACCGCCGCTTGTGAATCTGAACCGCAATTGTTTATTCTCCCGACGTGAACTCCACAGCGCGGGCGCGCCGACACCGCTTCGGAACCAGTTGCATCGGGGCATCCCTCGGCATGGCTGTCGCGGGGTTGACGGTGCTCGATGGCAGGCTTGGGCCGAGGGCGTTCGTCGCCTACTGGCTCGTGTGCTTCGTGATCACCGCGCTGGCAATGGTCGCGGCGATGCTCGACTTCCATGCCGTCCGCAAAGAGTCGCGCGACGAACGCGAGACTTTGTTGACCGACACACTTCTCAAGATCGAACAGGAGAAGCGCTCGCGTGGTTCACGGGGACCCGCCAATCCGCCCGAACCGACGTGAGCCGCGCAGGGCCGTGGTGGTAATCCCGCGCATGCCCGTTACACTGCGCCGACTGCTTTGAAATCCGCTGCCGCACAGCCCAGCATCGCCCGCCCCGCCGACGAGGTCGCGCCCGTCGGCGTGCTGACGGCTGTGTTGTGGCTCGGCTGCGTGGGCGTCGGCGCGTTGGGCTTTGCGCTGCCCTACGCGCGTCCGCGTCCCGCCGCGCAGGTCGCGCCGCCCGTGCAAGCGGAACTCATCAAGGTGGAACTCACTCGCAGCGCAGCGCCAGCCCCCGCGAACATCGCTTTGCCGCTGGCAAACCCAATGCAGCCCCCGCCGCTGTTCGCCCCGGCCACGCCGCCTCAAGCGCCGCAGCTCGTCGCCGTCGCGCTGCCGAGTCCTGCTGTTGCTTTCGCGCTGCCCATCGAGGCCCCCGCGCGCATCGTAGAAGTGAACCAAGCTGCGTTCGTTCGCCCCGCTCCGCAGCCGGCACCCGTCGCGCCCAGCACTGCGCCGACTACGGGCACGGGCCAACCCAGCCCCGGCACCGCGGCCGCGCCCGCAGTGCAGACGCTCACCTTCGGCGATGGCGAGGGCAACCAGCCTGCGCCGCGTTATCCCGACACCGCGCGCCGCGCCGGGCAGGAAGGCACCGTGGTCATCCGCTTCAGCGTGGGCGCGGACGGCCGCGTGCTTGCGGCGGAGCCGAGCGCGCCGTCACCGTGGGGGGCACTGAACCGCGAGGCGCTGCGCGTCGTCCGCGAGCAATGGAGTTTCAAGCCCGGCCCCGCGCGGCTATGCGAAGTCGCGATACGTTTTGAACTGAAGAAATGAAATGGCCACCACGGATGAACACGGATGGGCACGGATACGGCAGATGCCAACAACCGGTGACGGACAGCGTGCTCCGTGCTTCGTGTTCCGTGATTACCACACGTGCCGTCCTGTGGAATTCACGGAACACGGAACACGATTTCATCCGTGTCCATCCGCGTGCATCCGTGGTTGAAACTATTTCCCCATACCGCCCCGCATGACTCCTCTCCTCGCCAACGTCGCCGTGGACACGTTCCTCAAGGGCGGCCCCGTCATGTGGCCGATTCTGTTCTGCCTCATCGCCGCGCTCGTGGTGGTGGCCGAGCGCGCGCTGTGGTGGTGGCAGCTCAAGCGCCGCTGCCGCGACGCCCAGTTGCGCGAGACCTTCGACGCCATCGCCGCCGGCAATTTCGACCGCGCCGTCTGCCTCACCGAATCCTCCGGCGACCCGTTCCTGCGCACCATCCGTGACGGCCTGGCCCACGCGCACACCTCCCTGCTCGGCGCGATGCAGCTACGCGCCACCGACGAGCTCGAGCGCGCGGAGAAGCGGCTGTGGATGCTCGGCACGTTCATCACACTCGCGCCGTTGCTCGGTTTGCTCGGCACTGTCACGGGCATCATGCACTCGTTCAGCTTCGTCGGGGACGAGCAGCTCGCGCCCGCGAAAGTCAGCGGCGGCATCGCCGAGGCGCTCATCGCGACGGCGGGCGGTCTGGGCATCGCGATTCTCTGCCTGCTGCCTTACAACTGGTTCAACCGCCGCCTCGCCCACTACCGCGCGGGCCTGGAGCGCACCATCAACCACGTCGAGCTGCTGGTGGAATCCGCCAAACACAACGGCCACGACCTCGATCAGTTCGCCCGGGCCCGAGCCCTCCGCGCCCGTGAGCGCACCTTCCGCCAGAAGGAAGAAAAGCCGCCCCCGCCCACCGCCGCAGGCTGAGTTCCCACTCCCCATTTCCTAATCGCCATGCCCGTCAAACTCGGATCCAAGCTCCCGCCGGAAAGCGCCGAGGCGCGCATCGAGATCATCCCGCTCATCGACATTATGTTCTTCCTCCTCGCCGCGTTCATGCTGGTGAGCCTGAGCATGGTGAACCTCAAGAGCGTGAAGGTGAACTTGCCCACCGCCACCACCGCCACAGCAGACGCTCAGCGCGACCTCGTGAACATCTCCGTGGACAAGGCCGGCCTCGCCTACCTTGACACCCGGCCCGTCGCCCCGAACGAGCTCGCGCTCGCGCTGTCCGCGCTGGCGAAAACCAACGCCGAGGCCCGCGTCTTCATCAGCGGCGACAAAGACGCACGCCACGGCGATGTCATCCGCGTGCTGGACATCGTGCGCGGCACGGGCATCCAGAAGGTCGCGTTCGAGATAAGAACGCAGGAGAAGTGAGCCACAGATGAACGCAGAAGGAACGCAGATGATTTATAAGGAGAGCAGGAAGGCAGGAAAAAGGCACGGCCCGACCGCGTCTTCGCCTTGCCTCCTGCTTTCCTGCTCTCCTTATGAAAATCATTTCCTCCTCACCTTCCTGGGATGAACCGCTTTCTCCAATGGTTCAACCTCGCCGGCGTGCTTGCGCTCGCGGTGCTGTGCGTCCTGCAATGGCGCGCGAACCGGCAGCTCAACCTCGACCTCAACTCGGCGGAGCAGTCGCATCAGCAGCAGGCCGCGCGCTTGGACGAGCAGGCGAGACGCCTCACGGGTGGCGCGTCCGACCTCGACGGGTTTCGCGCGCAGCTCACCCGCGCCACCGCTTCGCTGAAGCAGGCCGAGGCGAAATTCGCAACGCTCGAACAGCAGGTGAAGCAGCTCGCCAATGAGCGCGACCAGCTCAAGACCAGCGTCACCAACTGGGCCGCCGCCGTGTCCGCGCGCGACGCACAATTGAAGCAGGCGGGCGCGGATTTGCAGAAGCTCGCCGCCGACCGCAACGCCGCAGTGCTGAAGTTCAACGAGGTTGCCACGCAGCAGAACGCGCTGGTGAAGGAACTCGACCACCGCACAAAGGAACACGCCGCCACGCGCGAGTTGCTGATCCAGCGCACGCGTGAGTTCAACGAGCTGGTCGAGAAATACAACGCCTTGGCGAGGCCGGCACCGGCCAAGCCCGCGCCGTGACTGCTCGAAACCCATCCACGTAGCTGCAAGCGCGGGGTGCGATAAGGGTGGACAGAGCGCGAGTGGTCGAGGCTCGTGCCGGCGACTTGCAGTCGCCGCTCTGACCCACATTGCGACTGCGCGGCGACTGCAAGCCGCCGGCAGAGGGGAAAGCGGCTTACGCCGCAACCTTCGCCGCCGCTAGGTCGCTGCGGCGGGCGGCCATGCTCTTGAAGAACTCGTAGCCTTCGCGCAAGCGGCGGACGCAGACGTCCTTGTCTTCGAGCATGGTCTTGATGATGCGCAGGATCGGTTTCGGGCGGAGGTAGTAGGCGCGGTAGAAGCGTTCCACTTCCTCGAAGATCCGGTCCTTGCTCAAGCCGGGGTATTCGAGCGCGCTTTGCTGGAAGCCGTCGCCTTCCACGAGCGCGGCCTTGTCCTTCTTGGCAAACCAGCCGTTGAGCCGGGCCTGTTCGTAAAGTTCCGTGCCCGGATACGGCGCGGCCAGGGAGACTTGCAGCGAGAACACGTCGAGTTCCTGCGCGAAGCGGATGGTCTGCTCGATGGTCTCCTTCGTCTCGACCGGGAGGCCCAGGATGAACGTGCCGTGAATCACGACGCCCGCCTTGTGGCAGTCCTTGGTGAA
>JACRKB010000037.1 GCA_016235545.1 Verrucomicrobiota bacterium
CATGAAGTGGCTCACGCGGCAGGAGCAGACGGTGCTCTTCACGCTGTTGTTTCTCGTGCTGCTCGGCCTCGGGGTGAAGGCGTATCGAACGTCCACCCATGTCCCGCAGTCCAACCCGCCAGCAGCCGCTCGCTGACATGCAAAAAACCATCGACGTCGAACAAGTCCTCGAAACCATCGTCGCCAAGGACACCCGCTACCCGCGCGAAGCCTACTACTTCGTCCGCGAGGCGCTCGACGTGGCGCAGCGGAAGTTCGCCAAGTCCGGCGGCAAGTCCGCCAAGGACAAGCCATCGCACGTCAGCGGCCAGCAGTTACTCGAAGGCATCCGCGCGCACGCTCTGGAGCAGTTCGGCCCGCTGACGCTGATGGTGCTCGAGGAATGGGGCATCCACCGCGGCGAGGACTTCGGCGAAATCGTCTTCAACATGGTGGAAAGCTCGCTGCTCGGCAAAACCGAGAACGACAGCCGCGACGACTTCAAGGGTGGGTATGATTTCTTCACGGCGTTCCGCAAGCCGTATTTGCCCAAGGGGAAGCGCGAGCCGAAAGCCTCGGATGCCTCGGCTGCGAGTTGCTAGACAAGCCGCCGGCTGGATCGCTCCCGCCGCAGCAGCAGCCGGTTTCGTTATGAAATACAAACGTGTCTTGGTGTCCGCCGGACTTCGTTTGCTTGTCACCCGCGCCTGCATCGCTGGCTATGGCCAGGGCCATTCAAATGCCGAACGCGACGCAGCCTGATTCGGAACCGCGTCTCACCTCGGTATTTATTTTGCTGCGGAGGCGGGTGACATCAAAGCAATCAAAAGCACATCGGGGACGAACCAGAGAAAAACCCCGAAGGCTTCCAAGCGCACCTCGACCAAGCACGCAAAGTCGCGGACCAAGTGCAAACGAACCTGATCGTGCTCGACCGGAGAAGATGGTCGAGGAATTCAACCGGGAGAACGACAAGCCAAAGCCGAGCGCACGGTGACTTGTGGCGCGGTTTCCCCTTGAGCCGCCCTGCCCCTGCCGCGATAACTCCCTCGCTGATGAACATCTACGAAGAATTGCAGTGGCGCGGACTCGTCTCGGATTGCACGGACGCGGCTGAGCTCCAGCGCCAGCTCGCTGTGCGCCCGGTCACGCTTTACTGCGGGTTCGATCCCACGGCGGACTCCCTGCACGTCGGCTCGCTCGTGCCGCTGCTCGCGCTGCGGCGCTTTCAAAACGCCGGCCACTGCCCCATCGCCGTCGCGGGCGGCGCGACCGGCAGCATCGGCGACCCCAGCGGCAAGTCCGCCGAGCGCCAACTTCTCACGAAGGAGCAGATCAACTCGAACGTCGAGGCCGTCCGTCCGCAGCTCGCGCGCCTGCTGGACTTCAATATCGAACCCAACCGCGCCTTCCTCGTGGACAATGCCGAGTGGACCGCCGGCGTGAGCTTCCTCGATTTCCTCCGCGACATCGGAAAACATTTCTCGGTCAACATGATGGTCGCCAAGGAATCCGTCCGCGCGCGCATGGAGGACCGGGAGACGGGCATCAGCTACACCGAGTTCAGCTACATGCTGCTTCAGGCTTTTGACTTTTACGTGCTCGCCCGCGATCACAACTGCGACCTGCAAATCGGCGGCTCCGACCAGTGGGGCAACATCACGGCGGGCACCGACCTCATCCGGAAAAAGCTCGCCCGCCCCGCGTGGGGCCTCACGCTCCCGCTCATCACGAAGGCCGACGGCACGAAGTTCGGCAAGACCGAGGCCGGCACCATCTGGCTCGATGCGCGCAAGACCAGCGTCTATCGCTTCTACCAGTTCTGGATCAACACCGACGACCGCGATGTGATCCGCTACCTGAAATACTTCACCTTCCTCAGCCGCGAGGAAATCGAGGCGCTCGAAGCTGCGCACACCGCCAACCCCGGCCCGCGCGCGGCACACCGCTCCTTGGCGAAGTCCGTCACCGACCTGCTGCACGGCGAGCACGCGACGCTGGAAGCCATCCGCGCCAGTGAAGTGCTCTTCGGCGCCCCTCTCGACGGCCTGTCCGAAGCCACGTTCAACGACATCGTCGGCGAAGTTCCGACCAAGCCATTCGAGGCTTCGACGCTCGCCAGTCCCGGCACGCCGCTCGTGGAGCTGCTCGTCCACGCCGGGCTGGGGCAGTCGAAAGGCCAAGCGCGCAAAGACGTGGAGGGCGGCGGCATCTACGTGAACAACATCCGCGAGACCAACCCGCAGCGCGCGCTCACCACCACTGATCTCCTCTTTGGCAAACACATCCTGCTTCGGAAGGGGAAGAAGAACTACACCGTGCTGACGGTGCGGTGATCCTGTGGCGGCGGTCTGCGAAAGCCGAGCTGCGTGACGCAATAGCCGTCCGCCTTTCCCTCGACTTGCTGCCTCCTCAACTCGGCGGCCACAGACCGCCGCTTCAGCCACCAGCCTTGCCCTCCGCCCTCCCTCCCCGTAGAAATCGCGCGTGTCAAAACCCGCCGCACCGGCTCCCGCCGCGCTTTCCACCAGCCTGCGCCGCTTTCTCTACGGCACCGCCGCCACGACCGGCGCGGCCATCCTCATCGTCGAGATCCTCGGCGCGAAGATGCTCTCGCCCTACGTCGGGACGTCGCACTTCGTCTGGACGGCGCAGATCGCCGTCACGCTGCTCTCGCTCGCGGCGGGCTACTGGTTCGGCGGCCTGCTCGTGGACCGCTCGCAGAATCTGCGCCGCCTCTACAACTGCATCCTGCTGGCGGGCGTGTATCTCGCCTTCACCGTGCCGTTCACGGCGAAGGTCGCATTTTGGTGCCTGCAATTCCCCCTCGCCGTCGGCTCGCTGCTGGCATCGTTGTTCCTCTTCTTCGTCCCGCTCACCTTGCTCGCCACCGTCGGCCCATTCGTCATCCGCGTGCTCACGTCGGCGGTCGCGGGCGTCGGCGGCACGGTGGGCCGGCTCTCCGCCATCAGCACATTGGGCAGCGTGCTGGGCACCGTGCTGATCGGCTACGTGCTGATTCCCTTCCTGCCGAACTCGGTGACGATGTTCATCACGGCGGGCATCCTGATGGCGCTGCCGGTGGTTCACTTCGTCGTGTGGCGCGCTGAAGGGGATTCGCTCAATGGCCCGGTCGTGCTCGTCGTGCTGGGCGTGTTCGCCGGCTGGGCGGGCGTGCGTGCGGATGCCCGGCCGCCGACGAACGACATGAGCGAGGTGTTGCGGCGCAATTCCAACTTCGGGATGCTCCAAGTCTTCGAGACCTTCGCCGGCGCGCGGCGCTATTACCTCAATGACTACCTCACGCAAAACACCTACGACCCCGAGGCGAAGCAAAGCGTCTCCCTCTTCACCTACGGCCTGCACGGTCTCGCGACGGTTTACACCGCGCAGATCAAGGACGTGCTGTGCATCGGCATGGGCGTGGGCATCGTGCCCATGCAGTTCGCCCGCGAAGGCTCGAAGGTGGACGTGGTGGAAATCAACGACGCCATCGCGGACGTGGCGAAGGCGCATTTCGACCTCGAACCGGAGAAGCTGAACATCACCATCGGCGACGGCCGGCAGTTCGTGAACGCCGCGACGAAGCAATACGACGCGGTCATCCTCGACGCCTTCCTCGGCGACTCCTCGCCCTCGCACCTGATGACGCGGGAGGCCTTCACCGCGATGCGCCGCGTGCTGCGGCCCGACGGCGTGCTGGTCATCAACAGCTTTGGCGACTTCGAGGCGGGGCAGGACTTCTTCACAGCGTCGCTGGACAAGACGCTCAAGTCCGTCTTTGGCACCGTGCGCATCCACGCCAGCGGAAACGGCAACGTCTTCTTCGTCGCCACGCCGGCGAAGGAGCTGAAGCAGCACCGCACAATGGACTTCGCCGCGATGCACTTGACGGTGCGCCAGCAGGCGCGCGACGCGTTTGCGGGCATCAAGGAAACGAACCCCAAAAGCGGCATCGTGCTCACGGACGACTTCAACCCCGTCGAGTTTCACGACGCGAAGAACCGCGAGCAGTTCCGCCGGCAACTGGCCTTCTCGATGAAGCCGAAGTGAGAATTCACGTTTTCCTCTGCGTCCGTCCCGGCTCTGCGGTGCAAACGCTGGCACCACAGAGGCGGGACAGACCCAGAGAAGGAATTTGACCGTGCGCACCATCTACTTCGACTACAACGCCACCACTCCGCTGGACCCGCAGGTCCGCGCGGCGATGCTGCCGTTCCTCGACGAAGTCTGGGGCAACCCCTCCAGCGTCCATCACGTCGGCCGCCGCGCGCGCGCCTTGTTGGATGACGCCCGCGACCGTTCCGCCGCCGTGCTCGGCTGCAAGGGCAGCGAAATCGTCTTCACCAGCGGCGGCACTGAGAGCAGCAACCTCGCGATCTTCGGCACCGCGCGCTTGCTGCGCGAAAAGGGCCGGCACCTCATCACGTCGAGCGTCGAGCACCACGCGGTGTTGCAGTGTTTTGATTACCTGGAGCGCAAGGAAGGCTTCTCCGTCACCCGCCTCCCCGTGGACGCGACGGGCCGCGTGTGCGTGGACGACCTCCGCCGCGCGCTGCGCCCCGACACGACGCTCGTCAGCGTCATTGCCGCGAACAACGAGACCGGCACGCTCCAGCCCGTCGCCGAACTCGGCGCGCTCTGCCGCGAGCGGGGTGTGCTTTTCCACACCGACGCCGTGCAGTGGTTCGGCAAGGAGCCGTTCACGAACATCCACCAGTTCAACGCAGACCTCGTCTCCATCTGCGCGCACAAATTCCACGGGCCGAAGGGCGCGGGCGCGCTCTTCATCCGCTCGCCGCTGCACCCGGACCCGGTGCAGTTCGGCGGCGCGCACGAGAACGAGCGCCGCGCCGGCACGGAGAATCTGCCGGCCATCATCGGCTTCACCGACGCGCTGGAGCGCTTCGTGCGCGTGCCGGTGTTCGAGCGGACGCACCTTGCCCCGCTCACCGCACGGCTGCTCGCAGCGGTGGACGGCATCGAGGGCGCGCGCTTCCGCGGCTCACGCGAGCATCGGCTGGCGAACACGATCTCCTTCACCGTGGCAGGCACCGACAGCATTGCGCTGATGGCAGTGCTGGATTTGGAAGGCGTCTGCGCGTCGAGCGGTTCGGCGTGCGCCGCCGGGTCGCTGGAGCCGTCGCACGTCATGCTTGCGATGGGTGCGCCCGCCGCCGAAGCCAACGCCCTCGTGCGCCTCTCGCTCGGCCGCGCCAGCACCGCTGCCGAGGTGGACACCCTCTGCGCCCTCCTCCCGCGCGTGTTGCGACAAGTCCGGCGCGCTTGACAGCTGCGAATCCGAAAGAGACGTTCACCGTCAGTTCGCCGTCAGTTAGCTCCGACAACTATGAAAGCCCTCTCGCCTCGTCGCCGTGAACAGCTTGCGTTCACCCTTATCGAACTGCTCGTGGTCATCGCGATCATCGCCATCCTGGCGGGTATGCTGTTGCCCGCTCTGGGCAAGGCGAAGGAGAAGGCCAAGGGGATTCAATCGCTAAACAATCTGAAACAATTGGGCCTCGGCGTGCGGCTCTACGTCACCACGTATGACGACAAGGTCATGCCCTATTACGCGGGAGCCCTCAGCAGTCAGACATTTTGGATTCCGCTCCTCAGGTCAAACTACGCCCAGGCCGACAAGTCTTGGATTTGTCCGAATACACGTGCGGGCACGCTGGGCTTCGCGATTGATCCCGCGAACAATCCAGTCCCGGCATTCGCCGCGTGGTATGGCAACGCCGCGAGTTTCATTGGCGGAACCACGGGGAGCTACTGTCTGAATGGCTGGTTGCAGGCTCGAGTTGATGTGGGCACCACCACTCCGTATTTTCAGGGGAACTATTTCAAAAACATTGAGATGGACCGCCCGTCGGAAATCCCCGTCTTGGCAGACTCGCCGTGGGTGGATGCGTGGCCGGACCAAAACCAGCGCGTCCCCCCCGATTTGCTAAGGGGTGACAACGCTAACAACGGCGGCATGGGCCGGTTGGCATTATTGCGTCATGGCCGGACACTGAACGCCACATTCGGAGACGGGAGCGCCCAACAGCCCAAATTGGAGATCCTCTGGAAGATGCGATGGCACGAAAACTTCGTGTCCACAAATGTCGTCGTGCCCTGATTGGCGGCGCTACTTCACCAGCCGGACCTGCCTGTTCTTGGCGTCAATCTCGTAGCGCATCCCGGCCGGGGCGGCAGGCACTGCCGAAATCAGCTTGGCCGACACCAGTTCTTGCAGATTCGCCGGCGGGCGCTTGTGTGTGCCCGCGAACTGTTGCACAGCAAATGTCAGCATTTCCAAACTAGCGTGGGATGCGGAACCCGCCAATGGATCTGCGACACCAACCGCCGCGCCAGTCTCAGCGGACACGCCGGCTTTCACTGGAGGTGCCACCTCGAATGAGGCAGGTGCCTCCGTGGGCTGCGAAGTCTTCTTCCGGCACGCCGACACGGTCAGGGCCAGCACCACACAGACAGAGAGGACATTGAATTTCATGCGCAGAATCTAGGCGGCTCCAACCGTGTGGGCGCAAGCCGATTCTCCGCTGTTCCGCTGATTTTTTGGCCACGGATGAAACACGGATTGAACACGGACTCGAATCTGTGTTTGATCCGGCTCCAATCCGTGGCTAAATCTCCTCTCCAACTTATGCGCCGCCTTTTGCTCCTGCTCGCCGCCGCCCTCTTGCTCACCACTTCCGCCCGCGCCGCCGCGCCCTTCGAGCTGAAGGACGGCGACCGCGTCATCTTCCTGGGCGACACGCTCATCGAGCGCGAGCAGCACTACGGGTGGATCGAGCTAATGCTCACCACGCGCTTCCCGGACCGCCATGTCACCTTCCGAAACCTCGGCTGGAGCGCGGACCTGCCCAATGGCGAGTCGCGCCTGGGCCTCTCGCTCACGCAAGCGGGCACCGAGCCGGAGGGCGAGGGCTGGAAGCTGCTCCAGAAACAGATCGAGGAGACCAAGCCGACGGTGGCCTTCATCGGCTACGGCATGGCGGCGTCCTTCGACGGCGAGGCGGGGCTGCCCAAGTTCAAGGCGGACTACGAGCGGCTGCTGGATGCGATTGAGAAGCTTTCGCCGGGGTGCCGGTTAGTGCTGCTGTCGCCCATCAAGCACGAGAAGTTGCCGGAGTCGTTGCCCGACCCGGCGAAGCACAACGAGCAACTTGAACTTTACTCGAAGGCAATTGAGCAAATCGCATCCGCAAAACGAGCGAGCTTCGTTAGCCTATACAAGGCAGTGCCTGCCAAACTCACCGAAAAGACAGCACGGAGATTAACTAACGACGGCATACACTTGAACGGGAGCGGATACCGTTTCATCGCGTTGCGGGTCAGCGAAGCGTTATTTGGCACTTTTGACTTTTCGTTCGGCCCAACAAGCGACGCAATTCGTCAAGTCATCCTCCGCAAAAACGAGTTCTACTTCCACCGCTCCCGCCCGGCGAACATGGCTTACATCTTCGGGTTCCGGAAACGTGAGCAGGGCAAGAACGCCGTCGAGATGCCGCAGTTCGACCCGCTCATTGAAGGAGAGGAAAAGAAGATCCGTGAGCTGTGCAAGCACTACCAAGTGGACCTGAAGTTCAAGCCCGGTCCCGAACTCCAGCCCGCCGCGCTCCTCGGCAAGGCCGCCGCCGCCAAACACACGCCGCAGCCCACGCCCGAGTTCACCGTGGCCGACGGCTTCGAGGTCACGCTCTGGGCCGAGAACCCGCACCTCGCCAAGCCCATCCAAATCAACTTCGACCCGCAGGGCCGCCTCTGGGTCGCGAGCAGCGAGGTCTATCCGCAAGTCGAGCCGGGCGAGGCCGCGCACGACAAAATCATCGTCCTCGAAGACTCCAAGGGCGCGGGCAAGGCGGACAAGGCCACCGTCTTCGCCGAGGGCCTGCTCATCCCCACCGGCGTCATCCCCGGCGACGGCGGCTGCTACGTCGCGCAGAGCACGGAGCTGCTCCATTTCAAGCAGACCGACCCGAAGAAATTCGTCGGCGACCAGCGGCGCATCGTCCTCTCCAGCTTCGGCACCGAGGACACGCACCACAACTTGCACACGCTCCGCTGGGGACCGGACGGCCGTCTCTGGATGAACCAGTCCATCTACACCCGCAGCGAGGTCGAGACGCCCCACGGCGTCGTGCGCCTGCGCTCGGGCGGCATCATGCGCTTCGAGCCGGCGTCGCAAAAGCTGGAGGTCATCTTCAAAGGCTGGGTCAACGCGTGGGGCCACCAGTTCGACGAGTTCGGCCAGAGCTTCGTGACCGACGGCGCGGGATTCATGGGCATCAACTGGGGCCTGCCCGGCGCGATGTATTTCACCTACGCGAAGGCCCGCCGCATCATGCCCAGCGTCAGCCCCGGCAACTACCCGAAGTTCGCCAGCCTGGAAATCATCCGCAGCCAGCACTTCCCCGCCGACTGGCAAGGCCGCGTGGTGACGTGCGACTTCCGCGCGAACCGCGTGACGAGCTTCGACGTGGCCGAGTCCGGCGCGGGCTACGTGACCAAGCAAGGCCCCGACCTGCTGCGCACGGCGAACAACACGTTTCGGCCCATTGACGTGAAGCTCGGCCCCGACGGCGCGCTCTACATCGCCGACTGGAGCAATCCCATCATCAACCACGGCGAAGTGGACTTCCGCGACCCGCGCCGCGACCGCGAGCACGGGCGCATCTGGCGCGTGAGCGTGAAGGGGAAGGTGGGGCTGAAGAACCCGCTTGTCACAACTGGCAAAGTTATCGTTGGGAGTGGGACCGGGACGACGACTACGCCGGTCACAATCCCCGCAACGCTCGCCACCAATGAAGCACTGCTCGACGAACTGCTTTCGCTCAATCACTTCAACAGCTCGCAAGCCACCCGCCTGCTCGCGGAGAAAGGCGCTGCCGCCGTCGCGCCCGAGCTGAAGACGTGGACCGCGAAGCTCAAGGACGAGAAGCAACTTCTCGCCGCGCTATGGATTCACCAGTCGCTAAACATCCCCGCGCCCGAACTCGTCACGCGCCTCCTCTCCGCACAGGACGGACGCATCCGTGCCGCTGCCGTGCGGGCGTTGAGCTTCACCACCACCATGCCCGCGAAGCCGGTGCTCATCGCCGACGCCAACGGCACCGCCAGCACCTACCTTGCGGACAACGGTGCGAACTTCTCCGAGAGCGACACCGTCACGCGCCTCGCCAAGCACGTCACCGACTCGCACCCGCGCGTCCGCATGGAAGCCGTGCGCGCGCTGGCGAAGTTCCCGTCCTCCAAGTCCGCCGAGCTGGTGCTCTCCGCCGTGGACACCATCGGAGCCGACCCGTTCCTCGACTACGCGGTCTGGCTCTCCATCAACGAGCTGGCGCAGCCCTTCCTCGCCGCGCTGGAGTCCGGCGCGTGGGTGCCCAACTCGCCCGCGAAGCAAACGCAGCTTGAGTATGCGATGAAGTCCCTCGACCCCGCGCTCGCCGCGTCGAGCGTCGCAAAGCTGCTCGCCGCCAAGCCGCTCACCAAGGACGGCGCCGGCCCGTGGATTGAACTCATCGGCGCTGCCGGCGGCCCGGCGGAAATCAACCGCCTCTGGGAGCAGACCGCGACCCGTGGCTTCACCGACGCCGCGCTCGTCCGCGCGATGAACGCCCTCGCCTCCGCCGCGCGCCTGCGCAACGTGAAGCCCGCCGGCGACGGCTCGCGCGCCACCGCGTTCTTCTCCTACGCCACCGCGCCGCAGCGCGTCGCGGCCCTCGACCTCATGGGCGCGTGGAAGAATCCCGGCGCGGCCTTCGCCGAGATGGTGAAGCTCGCCGGCGACGAGCGCACGCCGCCCGAAGTCCGCACCGCCGCGTTCGCCGCGTTCCGCGAGCTGGGCGCGATTGGCCCCGTGCTGGGCGCGTTGCAACCGATGGCCGCGAAGACTTCCCCCGCGTCCGTGCGCCGCGCCGCCGCACTCACGCTCGCATCGCTGCAGCCCGCGAAGTTCGCCGACCTCGCGCTCGACGAGCTGGCCGACACGAAGACCGAAGCCGAGGCGCTCGACCTCTGGCGCGGCGTGCTCGCCACGAAAGGCGCGGCGAAGTCGTTCGGCGAAAAAGTCGGCAGCCGCACCGCGCTGCCCCCGCACGTCGCCAGCTCCGGTCTTCGCGCCGCGCGCGAAGGCGCGCAGCCGGACCCCACGCTCGTCGCCTCGCTCACCAAGCTCGCGAACATCACCGCGCTTTCCCCCGACAAGCTCACGCCCGCGAAGCTCAAGGAACTCGCCGACCTCGCCCTGAAGTCCGGCGACCCCGCGCGCGGTGAACGCGTTTATCGCCGCACGGAACTCGGTTGCGTCCTCTGCCACAGCATCGGCGGCGTCGGCGGCAAGGTCGGCCCCGACATGACCAGCCTTGGCGCGGCGGCTCCGGCGGATTACCTCGTCGAGTCCGTGCTGCTGCCCAACGCGAAAATCAAGGAAGGCTTCCATGGCATCACCGTCGAGACCAAGGATGACCTCGAATACAACGGCATCCTCGTGCGCGAGACGGGACAGGAAGTCGTCCTCCGCAACGCGCAAAACCAGGAGGTCAGCGTGGCGAAGTCGAACATCCGCAAGCGCGCCAACGCGCAGGCTTCGCTCATGCCCACCGGCTTGGTGGACGCGCTGCCCGAGTCGGAGCGCAACGACCTCGTCGCGTTCCTCAGCCGTCTCGGCAAGCCCGGCGATTACGACGCGAGCAAGGGCGGCGTGGCCCGCGTCTGGCGCGTGCTGCCCGTGACACACCGCATGGACCAAAACGGCTGGGACAAGATAACGAAGGGCGACTTCACCGCGAAGTGGACCGCGATGGAGAGCGGCATCGGCAACCACACCTGGACCACGCTCACATCGCAGGTGAACGGCGCGTTGTCGAAGGCCGACTTCGGCCCGCTGGCTGACGTGCCCAAGCATGTCACGGTCACGAGCGTGTTTGTGGCGACGACGTTCACGCTGGCGAAGCCGGGGCCGGTGACGTTGAACGTGGAAGGCGTCGCGAAGCCGGAGCTCTGGATCAACGGTCAGAAGCTCTCCAAGTTGGCGAACGCGTTCCCCGCCGGCACGCACACCATCGTCCTCCGCCTCGACGGCGCGAAGCTGCCCGACAGCGTGCGGCTCAAGTCCACGGACGTGAGCTGGAGTTTGAACTGACAGGCGTAGGAGACGACGCGAGGAGTCTCTGACTGAGTCCGCGTTCAGGTTTGAAGTGAGACTCCTCACGTCGTCTCCTACGAAAGCCATGCGCGACCTGCAAAGCTCGAAACTGATCTGGCTGAAAGGCTGGCTGTTCCTCCTGCTCGGCCTCGCCTCCGCCACGCTGGTGTTCCTCGAAGCGCCTTCGCTCAAGATCGCTGCGTTGCTCGTGCTCGCCGTGTGGTCCTTCTGCCGCGCCTACTACTTCGCCTTCTACGTGCTGGAGCGCTACGTGGACCCCCGCTTCAAGTTTTCCGGGCTGGGTTCGTTCGTGAGCCACCTGCTCCGGCGCAGGAAACCGGGCGATGGCTGATGGGCGCATTTTGACACTGGCTCCGGGGGCAGTGCGCGAATGCGCCGACGCCTGATCGCACACCGGCTTCCCGCTTTTCAAACCCCCGGCCGTCGTGTTGACTCGCCGGACTTTATGAGCAAAACCGCTTTGTTGTTCGCGGGCCAGGGCGCGCAGGCTGTCGGCATGGGCAGGGATTTGGCCGCCGCGTTTCCCGCCGCGCAGAATCTCTTCGACCGCGCCAACGCCGCGCTCGGCTACGATCTCGCGGGTGTGTGCTTCAACGGCCCGGAGACGGAGTTGACCAAGACTGAGAACGCGCAGCCGGGAATTTTTCTCGTGAGCTGGGTCGCGCTGGAGCTGCTTCGCGCACGGGTGCCGGGCTTAAAGTTCGAGGCGACGGCCGGTCTCTCGCTCGGCGAGTTCACTGCCCTGACCGCGGCGGGCGCGATGAGTTTCGAGGACGGCCTGCGTGTGGTCCGGTCGCGCGGGCGCTTCATGCAGGAGGCGTGCGAGGCGACCAAGGGCGGCATGGCCGCGATCATCGGCCTCGACGAGGGGCCGACGCGCGAGGTCAGCACCGAGGCGGGCGTGGAACTCGCGAACCTCAACTGCCCCGGTCAACTCGTCATCTCCGGCGAGTCCGAGAAGATCACCAAGGCGTGCGAGCTGGCGAAGGCGCGCGGAGCCAAGCGGGCGTTGCCGCTCCCAGTCGCGGGAGCGTATCACTCGCGGCTCATGGCCAGCGCGCAGCCCAAACTCCGCGAGGCATTCGCGGGCGTTGCGCTTTCCGCCCCCTCGGTGCCAGTCATCGCGAATGTCACCGCACAGCGTCACGGCGCGCCGGCGGCCATCGTGGACACCGTCGTCGCGCAGGTGACAGGCTCGGTGCGCTGGGAAGAGTCGGTGCGCCACCTGCTCGCGCAAGGCTTCACGTGCTTCATCGAGCTTGGCCCCGGCACGGCGTTGACGGGCTTCATGAAGCGGATCGACAAGACCGCGCAGGTGCTGAACGTCGCCGACTGCGCGAGCCTTGAGGCAACAGTGAAGGCGCTCGGAGCGTAAACCAGTTTCGGGTTTGGAGTTTTGGGTTTTGGGTTGGCGCTCGCTCGCTTGGGCGCGGTCGAACCAAAACCGTTTTCAACTCGGAACCCCAAACTCCAAACTCGGAACCGGATTCGTGTTCACCAGCCGCAATCACACCACCATCGCCGCCGGGCTTTTCTGCTGCATCCTGTTTTGGGGCGCGAACAACACGGGGGTGAAGTATCTCGTGCGCGAGTGGCCGCCGGTGTGGATCGCCTGCAGCCGGATGTGGTGTGTCGGGGCCATTTTGTTTGTGCTGCTGCGCTGCACGGACTGGTTCGGACCCAAGCACGCGCTCACGCCAGAGCTGCGCCGCCGCGTGTGGCGGCGGTCTGCACTGACGCTGGCAGTGTATGTTGTCGCGTTCACTGTTTCGCTCAAGTTCACCTCGGCATCGCACGTCGCGCTCTATCTTGGCACCTCCCCCGTGTGGGCGTTGTTCGGCGAAGGCAGGCCTCGCGCGAACCTTGATTCTCTCCGCCGTTACGGAGCGGCAGCGCTGGCGTTGAGCGGGCTGGTGATTCTCTTCTGGCCGAAGTTGCAAGCCGGCGGCGGCGACTGGCGCGGCGACCTGCTGGCCTTGGGCGCGAGTTTTCTTTGGACCGTGTATGGCCGCCAGTGCCGCGAGCTTGCGCAAACCCTGAGCGGCGCGGAAATCACCTCCGCCACGATGTGGCGCGCGGCGGCGTGGCTCACACCTGCGGCGCTGTGGGAGGTGGCGCGCGGCCAGCTCATCTTTGGCTGGGGACTCATCGGTGTGCAGGCATATTGCACGATCTTCGGCGGCGTCATCGCTTTCGCGCTCTACAACAACGCGCTGCGCCACTGGCCGGTCAGCCAGGTCTTTCTGTTCGGCAACCTCATCCCTGCCAGCACGATGGTCTGGGCTTGGCTGCTGCTCGGCGAGCCGGTGACGCGGACGTTCTGGCTGGCGATGGTGCTGGTGGCTGCGGGCGTTGCGCTCGGCCAGTTCAAGTGGACTCCGCGTGCGAACGACCAGTGCCCGACGCCGAATGAATGATTCGCCCGGCCGCGCTGACGCAACGGACACATCGTTGGAAAGGCATTGCCGGCCGGCTTTACAGGCATCCCGTGCAGCCAGTCCAATCCGCCATTGCCATGCCCTGAACCGAGCGGCATCGTGCCGGCCGCGATATGGATGTGATCAATCTCGACTCCGTGCCGGCATTCACCACAAAGGACGGCTCCGAAATCCGCGAGCTGCTGGCTTATCGCAACTCCGGCATCCGCAACCAAAGTCTCGCCGAGGCCCGCGTGCCCGTGGGCGGCAGCACGATGGAGCATTACCACGCGAAGTCGGAGGAGATTTACTACATCACTCACGGCACGGGCCGGATGCGCATCGAGGGTGAGGATCGTGCGGTGCGCGCGGGCGACGCCGTGGCCATCCCGCCGGGACGGAAGCACAAGCTTTGGAACACGGGCACCGAGGTGCTGCGCCTGCTCTGCTGCTGTGCGCCGTGCTACGAGCATCAGGACACGTTCATCACAGAGGGGTGAATCCGGCTGCCTCGGCCGCAGCCCGGGACCGGCCCCTCCCATCGGCGATTACAACTCAGCGGGCGATGCGCCCACGCTGACGATGCTGCATGCTTGAATCACGTTGAGCCCCAACCGTCCTGCCTCTGCGAGCACTCCCTCCGACTCCGTGCCAGGGTTGAGCCAGAGTTCGTCGCAGCCCTTCGCGGCGATGGCGGGCAGCACCTTCAGCGTCACCGGTGGCGGGAGATAGACGCTCACGAGATCCGGCCGGCCCGGCATGTCGGCGATGCTTGCGAACGCGGGCAGGCCCTCGACGGTCGGCTCCTTCGGATTCACCGGCCACACAATGAAACCCTGCTGCACGTAGGCGCGCACGGCCTTGTTGCCAAACTTGCTGCGGTCGGTGGAAGCCCCGATGACGGCGACGGTTTTCATGCTGCGAGGGAGAGTCGAACTAGAGTGCAACTCAGCGCGTCGCGACGCGGTCGATGATTTCCTTCGCGTCGGTGCGGAGGACTTCGAGGCCGCTGAGGAGCGGTTGGTGCGCGGCGTCGGGAGCTGGCTGGGAGGAAACGAGTTCGAGCGCAAGGTCGCTGGTGACGGCGATGTTCGTGAATTCGACCATGAACGCGCGCCCCGCTCCGCCGGCATTCGCAACCACATCGAAGCCCTTTGCCACGGTCTTGTCCTGCAGCTTGATGTCAAAGACGCGCTGGCCGGGCCGGTCGCCGGCGAGCGCGGCGAAGTAGAAGCGCACGGTGTAGGTCGCGGCGGGCTGGCCCTTGCCGATGAGCGGCACGTCCGCGCGCGTGAGGCCGCGCGCACCGGAGGTGAAGACCCACGGCGTGTCGGTGTTCGCCACTGTCACGGAGGTCTCGTTCAGCGCGTAGAAGTCGCCGTCCTTCGCGAACTTCGGCTTGAGGTCCAGCGGCAGATCAATGCCCGCGCGCGAACTCGGGCGCGGATAGCCGAGCCAGAGCTTGCCGTGCGCGTCGCGGCGGTCGCCGGGTGCGCCGAGATTCAACGCCATGTGCTGCACCGGCAGCGTCGCGCCGCTCGCGCTATAGACGCCCCATTGCGAGCGGTCGCCGCGCGGCTCGAAGACGATGGTCGCCGCGATGGAGAACAGGCAAACGCAGCCGGCGCTCGCCTCGGGCACCATCACGAGGCCGTTGGCGGGAATGGTGTTGATCCAGCAGCCAAGCCGGTGGCCGGCGAAGTGCTCGGTGCCTTCGTCCGCGTCACGGTTGTAGAACGCGGTGAATTTCGAGCGGAAGAACATCATGTTCGGCGTCGCGGAAATCGCGCCGCAGTGGTGGCCGGGGCGCGCGAACATCCACGGCGTCTGCTCGCCGGTCAGCGGATGCGTGCGCGTCTTTTGCTTGCCGGTGTAGAGGTCGTAGCTCCACGGCTCGGCGATGATTTCGTTGTCAATGATGATGGGCCGGTGCCGGTAGTTCGCGTCCTTCGCCCACAGCTTGTCGCCGGAGTTCGAGTCGAGCACGACCAGCCGGCGGCGCTTGAACTCGCCCGCGAGGAATTGCGTCCAGTAATGCCCGTTCGCGTTCGCGCCACCGAGCACGAGGTGGTTGTTGTGGTAAATCATCGTAAGGCTGCCGCCGCCGTCGCCGATGTCGCTCGCGTCGGTCACGTCCACGGGCTTTCCCCAAAGCACCTTGCCAGTCCGCGCGTCGAGGCCGGTGGCCACGCGCAGGTCGGCTTTCTTGATGCGGTCCTCGGCGAGCTTCTGCGCCGCGCCGGTCAGGTTCGCCAATGAGCTCTTGTCTTGCCGGAGAAACTCCTCGCGCTGCGCCGCCGTAAGCGAGCTGTCCACGAAGAAAATCTTCCCGTCGCCGACCGCCATTGCGACGTGCGAGATGCTCTTGCCCTGATGCGCCCAAAGCAGCGCGCCGGTCTGCGTGTCGTGCGCGAACACCGTGTCGGTCGCGCCGGAGGAAATCTTCCCGCGCCGCTGCTGCTCGGCGGTGATTTGCTTGCGGTCGGTTGCCGTGCCGAACAGCACGCCGTCCTTCAAGGCGATGTAGCCCCACTGGCGCGGGTCGTTTTCGCGCGCGCCCGGCAGGCGGTAGGTGCGGCGAATCTTCCCGGTGGCCGCGTCGAGATGCACGCAGGTGTCCTCGATGACCACGAACAGGCTGTCGTCACTCGCGGCCATGTTTCCCGGCTCGTAAGCGCGCTTGAGGCCGGCGCGCATGGCTCCGGGATTTTTCCACTCCCACAGGAACCGCCCGTTGAACGCGTCGTAAGCCATCACGGTCTCCTCGCCTTGGACGAACAGCCGGCCGTTCACGGAAATCGGCCCGACCGCGCCGGCGTGGCGGTTGACCATCTGGCCGGGGCCAGGGTCGCCATACCAGAGCACGCTCAGGCCGCCCTTGATGCGCTCGTCGTCGTTGCTCGAAGTGTTGGCCGCGTTGCCGTATTGGTGCGACCACGCGCCCGCGCCCGGCAACGCCGCGCGCACGAGCCGCGACCAGTTGCCCTCGCTTGTGATAACGGCCTTCTCGTCCGCGAGCTTGGTCGCGGCGAGCCACGCGGGAATCGTCTGACGCGCCTTCGCTTTCACCGTGTCGGGCGCGTTGTCGGGCACGCCGAGGCAGAGCGCGCCGCCGATGGGCTTCAAGTTGCGCGCGACCTCGGTCGGGATGCCGGGCACTTGACCTGTGAGCAACAGGCTGTCCGACACGATGAGATTCGCGAAGTAGCTCGCGTAGGGAATCTGCGACAAGTCCAGCCGGTCCACCGTGACGCGCGGGCCGTAGAGGCCGGTCTTGAGCAGCGCCGCGCGCGACGCCTGCACCTTCGCCTCGTCCGGCTCGACGGCGTAGATGACCAGCTCGCTGCGCTTCGCCAGCTCATGCGCGAGCCGGCCCTGCTCGCTGCCGACCACGAGGCAGAAGCCGCTGCGAATGCCGGTCTGCGCGAGAACCTGTTCCGCTGCCGCCGCATACCGGCTGGAGAGCGCGTCGGCCGGGAACGGGTCGGCGACGAGTTTCGGCGTGGCGTCGGTGGCGGGCGGCAGCGACTTGCGGCTTGCGTCGGCGAAGGCATACACCTTGCCCTGCGTCGTGCTGACGACCAGATGGCCTTCCGACACCGCCAGCCCGCGAGTCTCGCCCGCGACGGCGGATTTCCAAAGCATCTTGCCGGACTCCGCGTCAAGGGCGACGACCTCGTTCGTGCCGCCGACGACCAGCGTGCTGCCGGCGAGAATGAGCGCGGAGTCGTGCGGCGACGCGAAGCGCCACTTCACGCCTATGTCAGCGACGTTGCCGGCCTGCTTCTTCGCGTCGGCGAGCTGGTCCTTCTTCTTCTGGTAGTCGGCGCGCTTGGCCTCGTAGCGCTTGCCGGCGGCGGCGAGCGCCTTCTCCTCTTTCACCACGTCAGCCTGCGCCGATTTGTATTCGGCCGACTGCGTCTTGCCGGCAGCTTCGAGCGACTTGAGTTCCTCGCGCGCGTCCTTCAAGTCCGTCTCCAGCTTCTGCACGACTTTCAACTCCGCCAGCGCCGGATGCTTGCGCAAGTCCGCCTCCAGCTTCTTCGCGGCCAGCTCCAGCTTGTGCCGTTCGCGCGTGCCCTCCGCGTGGCGCACGAGGTCCACGGCGGTGACGGCCTTGCCGCTCGCCATGTAGCCCATGTCACCCGCGAGCGTCATCTGCCGGCCCTGAAACCAACCGAAGCCGGACTTGCCCTTCGCCTGGTCGAGCGCGAGCACCTGATGCTCGCCCACCGCGAAAATCTGGTCGTCCGCCAGGAACGCCTGCGTGCCGCCAATCTGCCCGTCCGCGCGCCAACCGGGCTGCGGCTGGTTGATGAACTCGCCGGTCTTGCGGTTGAAGGCCGACGCGAGCGAGCGGCCCGACGGCACGAAGAGCGTGTCCTTCGTCGCGAGCAGGTAGCCCTGTGGCGAGAGGTCGTTGCGCCCGGCGTCCTGCTGGCTGATGCGGTCGTTCTTCCAAATCACCTTCCCCGTCGTGGCCTCGACCGCGTAGAGGTAAATCGTCTCATGCGGGAAAACGCCCGCGCCGAAGAACGCCACGCCGTCGTCCACCAGCACGCCCGTGCGCACCGGCCAGCGCGAAATCATCCGCCCACGCGCGAGGATGCGCTCGTCGTTCGGGCCGGCACGCAGTTTCCAAACGACTTTGCCACTGGCCGCGTCGAGGCAATACACATGGCCGTCATCCGACCCGATGAACACCCGCCCGCCCACGACCATCGGCGCGAGCCGGATGGCCGCGTCGGTGAAGAACGCCCATTCCTCGCGGCCCGTCGCGAGGTCGCGGCACTGCACCCGCCCGTCCACCGACGAGCCGAAGAACACGCGCCCGCCTGCGATGGCGACGTGAAACACATCGTCGAAGCGGATGCGATTCCGCATCTCCATGCCTTCGTAGAGCCGCCCGTCCTCGCCCGCCCACGCGAGCTGCGGCGCGGTCGGCGAGGCGCTCACCCAGCGTTGCACGAGCGGCGCGGCAAGCGGCGCGACCGTGTGTCCGACGCGCGAGCTGTCGTGCAGATACGTGGGCCAGTCGGCGCGGACGGCGGGTGCGGCGAGGCAAAGCGCGGCGGGCAGGAGCGCGCGGAGAAGGGCGGAGTTCATGGGCGAATTGGACGGAACGCTTGCGCGGGATGTTTCAAAGGATTGTCTGCGCGTTCGCCCAGCAAGAGCCTGAGGTGTGGCTCTTCTGCGAGCCGCGTCAGCAAACCCATTGAAATCCCACTGCCGCTCCGGTTTCATCCCGGCACAGCATGGCCACCACCATTGACCTCTCGGGAAAGGTCGCCCTCATCACCGGCGCGTCGCAGGGCATCGGCGCGCAGTTGGCGCGCACCTTCCACGCGGCCGGCGCGATGGTCGTGTTGAATCATCCCAACCTCGGCACGACGCGCGCGGATGCCGAGCGACTGGCCGCAGAGCTGAACGCGCTCCGTCCCGACAGCGCCGACGTGCTCGCCGCAGACGTGGCGGACGCCGAGGCTGTCCGCTCCATGATGCAGGCAGTGAAGGCGCGGCGTGGCGGGCTGGACTTCCTCATCAACAACGCCGCCATCCTCCGAGACCGCACCATCGCCAAGCTCTCGCCCGACGACTGGCAGGCCGTGCTGGACGTGAACCTCACGGGCGTCTTCCACTGCTGCAAGTTCGGCCTCGAAGTCATGCGCGACGGCGGGGCCATCGTGAGCATGGGCAGCATCGCGGCAATTCACGGCTTCTTCGGCCAGGCCAACGACGCCGCCGCGAAGGCCGGCGTGCAGGCGATGATGCGTGTGCTTGCCCGCGAGTGCGCGCGTCGCGGCATCCGCGCAAACGCCATCGCGCCCGGCGTGATTGACACCACGATGGCCGCGACGATTCCCGACGCCGCGCGGGCTGAGATGTTAAGGAACATTCCACTCGCCCGCCTTGGCACGACAGCGGAAGTTGCCAACGTCGCCCTCTTCCTCTGCTCCCCGCTCGCCAGCTACGTCAGCGGCCAGACCATCGAGGTCAACGGAGGCTGGCGAGGATGATTTTTAGCCACTGATGAAACACAGATGGAACACAGACGAGGAAGGGCTGCTCAATGAGGAGAGCAGGAAGGCAGGAGACATTGGTCATGCGCTGGGGATTTTTTCCTGTCATCCTGCTCTCCTAATCAAGTTCCTGGTCTGTGTTTCATCTGTGTTTCATCTGTGGCCAAAGAATTCTTCTCAGTGGCGATGAGAGCAGCTTCCCGCATCGTCTCAGCCGCCGAGGCCGCGGCCGCGATTCCCTCCGGCGCGACGGTCGCGGTCGGGGGCTTCGTCGGTGCGGGGCATCCGGAGATGCTCTCATCCGCACTGGAGCGGCGCTTTCTGGAAAACGGCTCGCCCCGCGACCTCACGCTGCTCTACTGCGCGGGTCAGGGCGACCGCGCAGAACGCGGCTTGAACCACCTCGCCCACGCCGGCTTGCTCAAGCGCGTCATCGGTGGCCACTGGAACCTCGCGCCCAAGCTCGGCCGCCTCGCTCTCGCGAATGAGATTGAGGCTTACAATCTCCCCCAGGGCGTCCTCTGCGTGCTGCTTCGTGAAATCGCCGCGAAGCGTCCCGGCGTCTTCACGCGCATCGGGATGAACACGTTCATTGACCCGGTCAACGGCGGTGGCCGCCTCAACGCGCGGACGACGGAGCCGCTCGTCGAGCGCGTCTCGCTGGACGGGAAGGACTGGCTGCGCTACCGGACTTTCCCTGTCCATGTCGGCCTCATCCGCGCCACGACCTCCGATGCGCGCGGCAACCTCACGCTCGAACGCGAGGCGCTCATCGGCGAGGTGCTGCCCATAGCGCAGGCCGCCCGCAACCACGGCGGCATCGTCATCGCGCAGGTCGAGCGCGTCGTCGAGCGCATCGCCGACCCGAAGGCCGTGCGCGTGCCGGGAATGCTCGTGGATTTCATCGTCGTCTCCGGTGGCGCGCAGCATGACCAGACCTTCGCCGAACCGTTCAACGAGGCTTACGTCACGAGCCTTGGAAGCGATGCTGCTTTCCAAGCAATGCCCTTCAGTGAGCGCAAAATCATCGCCCGCCGCGTGCTGCGCGAGATCCGCGCCGGCGACATCGTGAACCTCGGCATCGGCGTGCCCGAGGCCGTCGCGACGGTTGCGGAGGAGACCGGGCGGCTCGCGGAGTTCACGCTCACGCTGGAGAGCGGGCCAGTCGGCGGCGTGCCGGCGGGTGGCTTGAGCTTCGGTTGCAGCGCGCACCCGGAGGCCGTCGTGGACCAGCCGTCGCAGTTTGATTTCTACGACGGCGGGGGGCTGGACATCGCCGTGCTCGGCGCGTTGGAGGTGGACGCCGATGGCAGCGTGAACGTGAGCGCGTTTGGCGACGGTCGCTTTGCGGGCGTGGGCGGCTTCGTGAACATCACGCAGAGCGCCAAGCGCGTCGTCTTCGCCTGCACGTTTCGCGCGGATGGCTTGGAGGTGGACGCGGTGGACGGCGCGATGCGCATCAAGCGAGAGGGCGCGAAGGCGAAGTTCGTGAAGCGGGTCGCGCAAGTCTGTTTCCACGGCCCTTCGGCTGTGGCACGCGGCCAGCAAGTGCTCTACGTCACCGAGCGCGCCGTGTTCGAGCTGAGGGTGGATGGCCTGCACCTGCTCGAACTCGCGCCGGGAGTGGACTTGATTGCCGAGGTCTTGCGCCAGATGGATTTCGTTCCGCATGTCACTAGGCCGGGGCTGATGCCGACGAAGTGTTTTGCGAAGTGAGGGGAGCGACCACGACTGGCAGGGCGAGACTCTGTGGAGCCCCATTTGCCGACGCAGGAGGCGCGAGCGAAGCGAGTTTCTTTGTGGAGTGTCCAGCCGGGACGCTCGCGTTGCTCGCCTCGCTCCGCTCGAAATGGGGTTCGACGGAGTCTCACCCTACCGGTCATCCAGCTCTGTCCGGTGCGTCTCCTGCGCGCACCACACCGACACGAGCGTGATGGCTGACATCCCGATGAGATAAAGCGCCACGGGCCAAGGATTCCCATCAGCCCACTTCAGCAACGCCGTGGCGATGAGCGGTGCGAGTCCGCCCGCGAAGGGCGACGCGAGCTGGTAGCCCAGCGACACGCCGCTGCACCGCACGCGCGTGCTGAACAGCTCCGAGAAGAACGCCGCCTGCGGCCCATACATCGCGGAGTGGACGACCAGCCCGAGTATGATTGCCGCCCACAGGCCCGCCGTCGTGCGCGTGTCCACCAGCCAGAAGAATGGGAACGCGAAGAGCGCCATGCCCGCCGCGCCTGCCAGATACACGGGCCGTCTCCCGACGCGGTCCGAGAGCGCGCCGAAGAACGGAATCGCCACGAGCTGCACCGCCGACCCGAGGAGGACGCCGGTCAGCACGTCGGACTTCGACGCGCCGAGCTGCGTCGTCGCGTAGGAAAGCACGAACACGGTGAAGACGTAGAACGACGCGTTCTCCGCGAAGCGCGCGCCCATCGCCACGAGCACGTTGCGCGGGTGCAGGCGGATGGCTTCCAACACGGGCAGACGCGGCGCGGCGGTGGATGTGTCAGCCTTCGTCGCCTCGAACAGGGGGCTTTCCAGCACGCGCAGCCGGATGAACATGCCGACCGCGAGCAGGAGAATTCCCAGCAGGAACGGCACACGCCAGCCCCACACGAGGAAGTCCTTCTCCGGCATGAGGGAGCACAGGCTGAAGACCGCGTTCGCGAGCAGCAAGCCAACCGCCACGCCCGCCTGCACACAGCTCGCATATAACCCGCGCCGTCCCCGGTGCCCGTGCTCGACCACCATCAACACCGCGCCGCCCCATTCGCCGCCGACGCCGAGTCCCTGCACGAAGCGCAGCGTCACGAGCAGCACCGGCGCGAGCACGCCCGCCTGCTCGTAAGTCGGCAGCAGGCCGATGCAGGCCGTCGCCACACCCATGAGCATGAGCGTGGCGACGAGCACGGACTTGCGGCCCAGCCTGTCGCCGAAGTGGCCGAAGATGACGCCACCCAGCGGCCTCGCGAAGAAGCCGACCGCGTAGGTGGCGAACGCCGCCATCGTGCCCGCGAGCGGGTCCACGTTCGGGAAGAACAGCTTGTTGAAGACCAGCGCCGCCGCCGTGCCGTAGAGGAAGAAGTCATACCACTCGATGGTGGTGCCGATGAAGCTGGCGAGCACGACGCGGCCCACGGGTGTGGTGGGAGGCGGCGATGGATTCGTCGGTTCGCTCATGGTGGTGAGCCGAGGTTGCTCCGTTGGCAGGGCACAGGGAAATAAAAAAGCCGCCTCGTTCGGCTGAAGCGACTTGGTTGCAGCGTCGCTCTGTGAGCGACGAAATGGGCGGCTGTCACAGAGCTCCGCCACAGGCCGCTTCTGAAACACCGCCCGTTCGGCGCCGCAACTGCCCGCACGCCGCGTCAATGTCCGGCCCGCGCGAACGCCGGAAGTGCGCGACGAGCTTCCGAGCGCGCAGCACAGCGGCGAACGCCTCCGCAGCCTCGTCCGACGATGGCTCGTAAGTAACTCCGCGCAGGCTCAAGCCGGTGGGGTTGTAGCGCAGCAGATTGATGTGCATCCGCCGCGAGCCGAGCAACTCGGCGAGGAGCCGCGCGTGTTCGAGCGAGTCATTCACGCCGGCGAGCAGGCAATACTGAATCGTCACGGGCCGACCGCGCCGCGCCTGAAAGCGATCCGCCGCCGCGAGGATGTCCGCGATGGGGAAGCGCTTTCCCATCGGCAGCAACCGTGCCCGCGTGGCGTCATCGGGGGCGTGGAGGGAGACCGCGAGGTGGACGTTCAGGCCCGTGGCCGTCAGCGCCTCGATGCCCGGCACGATCCCGACCGTGGAGACGGTGATCTGCCGCCAGCCCAGCGCACCGAGCGCGTTGTCCGCAAGCCGACGCACGGCGATGAGGACGGCGTCGAGGTTAAGCATCGGCTCTCCCATGCCCATGAAGACGACGGTCTGCAACTTGCGCCCACCCGCGCTGGCCTCCCGTCGCAGTGCGAGAAACTGCTCGACGATTTCGCCAGCGGTGAGATTGCGTTCAAAGCCCGTCTTGGTCGTCGCGCAGAAGTCGCACCCCATCGCGCAGCCCACCTGCGACGAGATGCACCCCGCCGCCCGATCCGCCCGAAAGTCCGGCATCAACACCGACTCGACCGTGCGTCCGTCAGCGAGTCGCAGCAGCAGCTTGGTCGTGCCATCGGCAGCGACTTGCCGAGCATCGAGCGTCGCCGCGCTGGACGGAAAGGTTGTTTGCAGCTTTTCAACCAATCCCTGCGGCAGCCCACGCGACGGCGGAGACACAATTTCGCGTCCATCGTAGAATGACCGAAGCACCCGCGCCGCGTGGCTGGGTTTGTAGCCCCATGCCGCGAACTGTTGCGCGAGCCCGGGCGAATCGAGATCGGCGAGCGAGGTCATGCTAGTGCATGTTGAGCTGGAGCGAGGATGCTTGTTCACGGTGGAACGGCCAACTTGGCCGTTCTCGGCGGCAACTTGCCGCCGAGCTTCGGCACAGCCAACGCTCGGACCAATTGGGGCGCGCTGGGCGCAGCACAAGCGGCGGGCGGGTCGCCCGCCGCAACGGGCCGGTGGCCCGTTCCACCCGGACCCAGGCTGGATGGCTCCAATAAATTATGGGAGCCAGTCGAGGACGGGAACACATTGTGTCTGGTGTAGTGGAACGCGGAGTGTCGCGACAGAAAAAAGCCGTCCCGGTTTCCCGGGACGGCTCAGGTGGGCGCTCACCACGGGGGCGAGCTAACCCTGCGTGCTCCCCGCCAAAGCGGTGGCACAAGTTCCCCTCGCGGGGAAAGCTTACTTCTTCTTCGCCTTCGGAGCGGCGGCCTTGCGCTTCTCCTCGATCGCGGCTTGCGCGGCGGCGAGGCGGGCGACGGGGACGCGGAAGGGCGAGCAGCTCACGTAGGTGAGGCCGATGCGGTGGCAGAACTTCACGGAGTCGGGGTCGCCGCCGTGTTCGCCGCAGATGCCGAGCTTGATGCCAGGGCGGGTCTGGTTGCCTTTCGCAATCGCGATCTCCATGAGCTGGCCGACGCCGGTCTGGTCAATGGAGGCGAATGGGTTCTTCTTCATGATCTCGGCCTCCTGATACGGTCCGAGGAAGGAGCCGGAGTCGTCGCGGCTCATGCCCATCGTGGTCTGGGTGAGGTCGTTGGTGCCGAAGCTGAAGAACTCGGCGGTCTCGGCGATCTCGTTGGCCGTGAGCGCGCCGCGCGGGACTTCGATCATCGTGCCGACGCTGTAGCTGATCTTCACCTTCTGCTCGGCCTGCACCAGCTTGGCGGTCTCGTGGACGATGGCGGTCTGGAGATCGAGTTCGCGCTTGAAGCCGACGAGCGGGATCATGATCTCGGGCTTGCACTTGATCTTGGCCTTCACGCATTGCGCGGCGGCCTCGAAGACGGCACGGGCCTGCATGCGGGTGATCTCGGGATACTTGATGCCGAGGCGGCAGCCGCGGAAGCCGAGCATGGGGTTGAACTCGTGCAGCTCGTGGACGCGGGCGCTGATCTTCTCCGGCTTCACGCGGAGCTTCTCGGCGAGGTCGGCCTGCGCGGCCTGATCGTGCGGGAGGAACTCGTGGAGCGGCGGGTCGAGGAAACGGATCGTGGCCGGGTAGCCGTCGAGCGCCTTGAAGATGCCGAGGAAGTCCTCGCGCTGATACGGGAGGAGTTTGGCGAGCGCGACTTCGCGGGCGGCGAGGCTGTCGGCGAGAATCATCTCGCGCATGGCGTCAATGCGGTTGCCCTCGAAGAACATGTGCTCCGTGCGGCACAGGCCGATGCCGGTCGCGCCGAACGCGACGGCGTTGCGGGTCTGCTCGGGGTTGTCGGCGTTGGTGCGGACCTGAAGGCGGCTGAACTGCGCGCACCACTTCATGAGCTGGTTGAAGCTCTTGAACTTCTCGGTGGCCTGCGCGGCCTTGTCGTTGTTGATGAGGCCCGAGATGATTTCGGAGGGAGCCGTCTTGATTTCGCCCGCGTAAACGGTGCCGGCGGTGCCATCGATCGAGAGGTAATCGCCTTCGTTGAAGGTCTGGCCTGCGACGGTAACGGTCTTCTTGTCGTAATCAACATGCAGCGCCGCAGCACCGCAGACGCAGACCTTGCCCATCTGCCGGGCGACGAGCGCAGCGTGCGAGCTGACGCCGCCACGCGCGGTGAGGATGCCCTCGGCGGCAATCATGCCTCGGAGGTCTTCCGGCGAGGTCTCGACGCGGACGAGGAGAACCTTTTCGCCACGAGCGGCCGCGTGAACGGCGCGGTCGGCGTTGAAATAAACCTTGCCGGTGGCGGCACCGGGGCCGGCGGGGAGGCCGGTGGCGATGACCTTCGCCTGCTTCACCGCTGCGAGATCGAAGATGGGCGCGAGAAGCTGTTCGAGCTGGTCGGCCGGGTTGCGGAGGACGGCGGTCTCGGCGTCGATGAGCTTCTCCTTGACCATGTCCATCGAGAACTTGAGCGCGGCGGCGGCGGTGCGCTTGCCGTTGCGCGTCTGGAGCATGAAGAGCTGGCCTTCCTGCACGGTGAACTCGATGTCCTGCACATCCTTGAAGTGCTTTTCGAGCGTTGCGCGCACGCGCAGCAGCTCGGCGTAGGACTTGGGCATCACGTCCTTGAGCTTGAGCACCGGCTCCGGCGTGCGGACGCCGGCGACGACGTCTTCGCCCTGCGCGTTGACGAGGAATTCACCGTAGAACTCGTTGATTCCGTTGGCCGGGTTGCGGGTGAACGCGACGCCGGAGCCGGAGGTCTCGCCGGTGTTGCCGAACACCATCGCCTGGACGTTGACGGCGGTGCCCCACTCGGAGGGGATGTTGTATTTGGCGCGATAGACCTTGGCGCGGTCGTTCATCCACGAGCCGAAGACGGCACCGGCGGCACCACGAAGCTGATCCCACGGGTTGTTCGGGAACGCCTTGTTCGTGCGTTCCTTCACGAGCGCCTTGAAGCGCTTCACCAGCTCCTGCTGGTCGGCGGCGGTGAGGTCGGAATCAATGATGTCCCGATGATAGGTCTCGTGCTTGAAGGTGTGGATGGTGTGCTCGAACGGATCATGGTCCTCGCCCTCGCGCTTCTGCACGCCCATCACCACGTCGCCATACATCTGGATGAAGCGGCGGTAGCAATCCCAGGCGAAGCGCTCATTGCCGGTCGCCTTCACGAGCGCGAGCACGGACTGGTCGTTCAAGCCGAGGTTCAGAATCGTGTCCATCATGCCCGGCATGGAATCGCGCGCGCCGGAGCGCACGGCCACGAGCAAGGGCATGCCGGCGGTCGCGCCGAACTTCGTGCCCATGATCTTCTCCATGTTGGCGACGCCCGCTTCCATCTGCGCCTGGAGTTCCTTCGGGTAGGAACGCTTGTTCGCGTAGAAGTAAGTGCAGACCTCGGTGGAAATGGTGAAGCCGGGAGGCACGGGCAGGCCGATGCGGGTCATCTCGGCGAGGTTCGCGCCCTTGCCGCCGAGGAGGGCTTTCATGGAGCCGTCGCCATCCGCCTTCTTGTTGCCCCACGTGTAGACGTATTTCAGTGCTTTAGCCATAAACAGGATGTGTCGTGTCAGTGTGTCGTTTTCGGGAGAGTCCGCGAAAAATGAGGCGCGACCCTAACAAGGAGCGCAATGGTGTCAACGTGGGAGATACGCCCGCGAACACGGGGGGCGCATCTCAGTTTCTAGCAACGCAGTCGCTGTTCCGCTCCTGCTCATAATCCTGTTCCTAATCCTGCCCATCCTGCCCTTCCCCGCACTGGA
>JACRKB010000038.1 GCA_016235545.1 Verrucomicrobiota bacterium
CCCGGCATCATCACCGCGCTCTCCGTTGGCGTCGGCGCGAAGGTGGCCAAGGACGACAAGCTTGTGACGATGGAAGCGATGAAGATGCAGACGACCATCTACGCGCAGGCGGATGGCGTCGTCTCCGAAATCTCCGCCCAGGTCGGCGAGACTGTGGAGAGCAAGGATTTGCTGATGCGGTTGAAGGCGTAGGCTCTGAGCGTTGGGCGGCACACTAGCTGCGCTGGAGGCCTTCGAGTGCGAGTTGGGCGTGTAGTGGGCAAAGACACCCACATGCCCGCCAACTCTTGGCCGACCTGAACAAAACAAGCCACTGCCATGCTGAAACGCTACGAGCGCGAAGGTTTTTTTGACGAGATGGTGGACGAGGGTGGAAAACCCCGGCCGCACTACCGCAAGTTTGGCCAGCACTTCAAGGCGCTCTCGAAGGCCGAGCTGGAGCTCAAGCGTCACTCGGTTGACGTGGCGTTCCTGCGGCAGGGCATCACGTTCAACGTCTATGGCGACTCGGCGGGGACGGAGAAGATTTTCCCCTTCGACCTGCTGCCGCGAATCATCCCGGCGAAGGAGTGGGAGTATCTGGAGCGCGGCCTGACGCAGCGCATCACGGCGCTGAACCTCTTCCTCCACGACATCTACCACGAGCAGCGCATCCTCAAGGACGGCGTCATCCCGCCGCACTACGTCCTGTCGGGAAAACATTTCCGGCGCGAGTTCGCGGGCTTCAACGTCCCCAAGGACATTTACATCCACGTCTGCGGCACGGACCTGATTCGCGATGACAGCGGGCAATGGCTCGTGCTCGAGGACAACGGGCGTTGTCCCAGCGGCGTGAGCTACGTGTTGGAAAACCGCCGCGCGATGAAGCGCTCGTTCCCGGGCATGTTCGAGGACATCGGCGTGCGGCCGGTGGAGGATTATCCGCGCGAGCTGCTGCGGATGCTCAACCACATCGCGCCCGCCGGCGTGGCGGACCCGACGGTGGTGCTGCTGACGCCGGGCGCTTACAACTCGGCCTACTTCGAGCACACCTATCTCGCGCGGCAAATGGGCATCGAAATCGTCGAAGGCCGCGACCTCGTGGTGCGCGACGCGCGCGTCTTTATGCGCACGACCAAGGGACTGCGGCCAGTCCACGTCATCTACCGGCGCATTGACGACGACTTCATTGACCCGACGGTCTTCCGCCGCGACTCGATGCTCGGCGTCCCCGGTCTCGTGCGGGCCTACCGCGCCGGCAACGTCTCCCTCGCCAACTCCATCGGCACCGGCATCGCGGACGACAAGGTGATGTATTACTTCGTGCCGCGGATGATTAAGTATTACCTCGACCAGGAGCCCATCATCCCGAACGTCGAGACCTACCTCGCCAGCGAGGAGGCGGACAAGAAATACATCCTCGAAAACCTGAACAAGCTCGTCGTGAAGGCCGCGAACGAATCCGGCGGCTACGGCATGCTCATGGGCCCGAAGGCGTCGAAGGAGGAAATCGAAGCCTTCCGCAAAGCCATCGAGGCCGACCCGCGCAACTACATCGCCCAGCCGATGATTTCGCTCTCGCGCCACCCGACGCAAGTGGACGGCGGCAAGTTCGAGGGCCGGCACATTGACCTGCGGCCCTACATCATCTACGGCGAAAAGATTGTCATCGTCCCCGGCGGCCTCACGCGCGTCGCGCTGCGGAAAGGCTCGCTCGTCGTCAACTCGTCGCAGGGCGGCGGGAGCAAGGATACGTGGGTGCTTTATGGAGATGAGTGAAGAAGTGATTAGTATTTAGTAATTAGTCATGCATTCCATCCACCAAATGCACCACGACCAGCCCACACTGATTACTAATTACTAATCACTTTCCCCATGCTCTCCCGCGTCGCCAATTCCCTCTACTGGATGAGCCGCTACATCGAGCGCGCCGAGAGCATCGCGCGCCTCGTGGACGTGAACCTCCAGCTCCTCCTCGACTTCCGCACGCTCAACGACCAGCGCCTCGCGGACCACTGGATGCCCATCGTCCAGAGCACCGGCGACGAAGAGGCGTTCCTCCAGCTCCACAAGAAAGCCACCGGCAAGAACGTCACCGAGTTCCTCGTCTTCCAGATGGAGAACCCCAACTCGCTCGTCGCCTCCATCTGCCAGGCGCGCGAGAACGCCCGCATGGTGCGCGACCAAATCACCAGTGAGCTGTGGGAGGAACTCAACCGCCTCTACCTCTTCGTCCGCTCACCGCAGGCCCGCCAGACGTGGAAGGAAAGCCCGACGGAATTCTTCCAGCAGGTGAAGGCTTCCTCGCTCATCCTCATCGGCCTCAGCCGCGCCACGGCCATTCGCAACGAAGGCTGGAACTTCAGCGAGGCCGGCAAGTTCATTGAGCGCGCGGACAAGACCTCGCGCATCCTCGACCTCCGTTACCAGACCTTGCCGGAGAAGGGCGCGCCTACGTCCGTCAGCCAGACCGAGGCGCTCGAATGGTCCGCCATTCTGCGCTCGTGCAGCGCGTGGGATGCCTACAAGTCCATCCACAGCGCCGAGGTGCATCCCGTGTTGGTGGCCGAGTTCCTCCTGCTCAACGAGGACTTCCCGCGCTCCGCCCGCTTCTGCGTGAAGGAGCTGAACCTCTCGCTCCGGCGCATCTCCGGCGTGCCCAGCGGCCGCTTCTCCAACGACGCCGAGAAGCTCGCCGGCCGCCTCGAAGCCGAGCTGCAGTTCAGCACCGTGGACGACATCTTCGCCCAAGGCCTGCACCAGTATCTCGACCAGTTCCAGCTCAAGCTCAACGCCATCGGCGACGCCCTGTTCGCCGCCTACTTCTTCCAATCCATCGCCGCCATGGACGACCAGATGCTCGTGCAGCAGGAGGAACAGCAGCAGCAGGGGAAGTGTTCAGTGTTCAGTAATCAGTGAGAGGCGTAGCCCCATGAGAGCATCCACAAAGGCGAACATCGTGAGGATTGGAATTCCGGTCTTGCGCCTCCTGCCATCCTATTCGGCCTTGTGGGGCTTCGCAGCTTTGTATGACTTCGGCGTGAAGCCGTTCATTGTGTATGCGCCGCCGCTGCAGAAAGTGTTTTATGCTCCAATAGTGCTCCTTGTCTGGGGAGTGCTTGCCTTGATTCCGTTCATCTTGCTCCGCAGCTCCATCGTATTCCGCATCTACTGCACACTCTTCTTCGCCTGCTTGGCTTTCATGGCCTATGACTATCTCGTTCCGTTCCGATACGTTTCACCTGACTTCCGCGGAGAGATATTGGATTCAGGTGGAGGATTTTCTAGTTCTGGAAACCATGACAGTGTCGCCTACTGGGTTTCCTACCCGACGTTCCCACTTCACGAAGATGATTGGCCTGTGTCGCTTGTTCGTGTTGCTCCATTGATTCTCGCATTTGGATATCGACGATATTATCCCCTATGGGCTGCCAACGCCTCCTGAAGAGCTGGCGTGCAAGTGCTCGCAACCATGGACTGGGAGGCCACAGCTCGGTTGGGGCTGGCATTGGCAGAGCTGCAAGCGAGTGAGAACCGGCCAAGTATGAATGATGAACTGAAACCCGCACCCGCCGACGAACCGGCCCCTCCTAATTCATCATTCTTAATTCTTACTTCTTAATTTCCCCTCTTCATGTCCATCCACATCGCCCTCCACCACCGGACGCACTACCGCTACGACCGGCCCGTTACCCTCGGCCCGCAGCTCGTCCGGCTGCGGCCTGCGCCGCATTGCCGGACGCGCGTCCTGAGCTACTCGCTGCGCGTGCTGCCGGAGCCGCACTTCATCAACTGGCAGCAGGACCCGCAGTCCAACTACCTCGCGCGCCTCGTCTTCCCGGAGCCGACGCGCGAGTTCTGCGTCGAGGTGGACCTCGTGGCCGAAATGTCCGTGCTGAACCCCTTCGACTTCTTCCTCGAACCCCACGCCGAACAATTCCCGTTCCGTTACGACAGCACGCTCGACCACGAGCTGGAGCCGTTTCAACTCAAGTGCCCGCTCTCGCCCAAGTTTCAGTCCTACCTCGCCTCCGTGACCCGCGACGCGCTCGGCGAGAACATCACGTTCCTGAATCGCCCCCACGCGCCCGTCCCGCATTCCGAAGTCGCGCAGGACATCCACGCGCATGGTCATCTGCCCGAGGTAGGCCAGCTTCACCCGGACCCGGACAACGACACGCGCCCGCGCACGATTGATTTCCTCGTCGCCTTCAACCAGCGGCTCTGGAAGGACATCAAGTATCTCATCCGCCTGGAGCCGGGCGTGCAGACGCCGGAGGAAACGCTCGCGACGTTGAGCGGCTCGTGCCGCGACTCCGCGTGGCTGCTCGTGCAACTCTTCCGCCACTGCGGCCTCGCGGCGCGCTTCGTCAGCGGCTACCTCATTCAGCTCAAGCCCGACCTGAAGTCGCTCGACGGCCCCAGCGGCGCGGAGCAGGACTTCACCGACCTGCACGCGTGGTGCGAAGTTTATCTGCCCGGCGCAGGCTGGATTGGTCTCGACCCGACCAGTGGCCTGCTCGCCGGCGAGGGCCACATCCCGCTCGCCGCCACGCCGGACCCTTCGAGCGCCGCGCCCATCAGCGGCGGCGTGGACGACTGCAAGTGCGAGTTCAAGGTGGACATGAAGGTCACGCGCATCCACGAGTCGCCGCGCGTCACGAAGCCTTACACCGCCGAGCAGTGGGCGGAGATTGCGAAGCTCGGCCACGCCGTGGACGCCGACCTCGTGAAACACGACGTGCGCCTCACGATGGGCGGCGAGCCGACGTTCGTGAGCATTGATGACATGGACGGCGCAGAGTGGAACATCGCCGCGCTCGGCCCGACGAAGCGCCCGCTCGCCGATGAACTCATCCGCCGCCTGCAACGCCGCTTCGCCACCGGCGCGCTGCTGCACTACGGCCAGGGCAAGGCCTATCCCGGCGAGTCCCTGCCGCGCTGGGCCTTCGCCTGCTACTGGCGGCGCGACGGCCAGCCCATCTGGGAAAACCCCGCGCTCATCGCCGACGAGAAGACCGCTTACGGCCACACCACCGACGACTCCGCGCGCTTTATGGCCGCGCTCGCCGACCGCATCCAAGCCGACCCGCAGTGGATTATGCCCGGCTACGAAGACCCGTTCTACCATCTCTGGAAGGAGCGTCGTCTGCCCGGCAACGTGGACCCGCACAAGGCGAACTTGAAGGACGAGGAAGAACGCGCGCGCCTCGCGAAGGTGCTGGAGCGTGGCCTCGACCGGCTCGTCGGCCACGCCCTGCCGGTGCAACGCGCGTGGCGGAACTGCTTCCCCGTCTGGGCCAGCGGGCCGTGGTTTCTGCGCTCGGAAAAGCTGTTCCTATTCCCCGGCGATTCGCCGATGGGTTTCCGGCTGCCGCTCGATTCGCTCCCGTGGGTGAGCCAGTCGGACTATCCCTACCTCAACGAACTCGACCCGACCGTCGCGCGTCCGCCGTTGCCCGAGCGCGCGGAGTTCCGCCAGCGCTACCTGCAAGTCAGCACCCCCGCGCGCAAGAAAGCCGCCGCGCTCCGTCGTCGCGGCCAGACCGAGGAAGAGGCGCGCAAGGCCGAGTTGCTCGACGACCCGACGCGTGTGCCAGCGCGCGGCGAATCCGCCGCGTGGATTGTGCGGACGGCGCTGTGCGTTGAGCCGCGCGGTGGACGACTGCACGTCTTCATGCCGCCGGTCGCGACGCTGGAAGATTACTTGGAACTCGTCGCCGCCATCGAGGACACCGCCGCGCAGTTGAAAACGCCCGTCGTCATCGAAGGCTACACGCCGCCGCACGACCCGCGCCTCAACGTCCTCAAGGTCACACCTGACCCCGGCGTCATCGAGGTCAACATGCACCCGACGGCGACGTGGGACGAGATGGTCAAGCAGACCACGACGCTTTACGAAGAGGCGCGGCAGTCGCGGCTCGGCACGGAGAAGTTCATGATGGACGGCCGCCACACCGGCACCGGCGGCGGCAACCACATCGTCATCGGCGGCGCGACGCCGTCGGACTCGCCGCTCTTGCGCCGGCCCGACCTGCTCAAAAGCCTCATCGCCTACTGGCAGAATCATCCGTCGCTGTCGTTCCTCTTCAGCAGCCTGTCCATCGGCCCGACGAGCCAAAGCCCGCGCATTGACGAGGCGCGCAACGACTCGCTCTACGAACTGGAAGTCGCCTTCAAGCAAATCAAGGACTTCGCGCCCGTTCCCGCGTGGGAGACCGACCGGTTGTTCCGCAACCTGCTCATTGACGCCACGGGCAACACGCACCGCGTCGAGTTCTGCATTGATAAACTCTACTCGCCCGACAGCAGCAGCGGTCGCCTCGGCCTGCTGGAGATGCGCGCGTTCGAGATGCCGCCGCACGCGGAGATGAGCCTCGCGCAGCAGCTTCTCCTGCGCACGCTGGTCGCGAAGTTCTGGCAGCAGCCCTACAACGCCAAGCTCGTGCGCTGGGGCCCGGCGATTCACGACCGCTGGATGCTGCCGCACTTCGTCTGGTCGGACTTGCAGGATGTCGTCGCCGACTTGAAGGACGCCGGCTATCCGATGAAGTCCGAGTGGTTCGCGCCGCACTTCGAGTTTCGTTTCCCGCAGTTCGGCGACATCGAGCTGCGCAACACCGCGCTCGAACTTCGCCAAGCTCTGGAGCCGTGGCACGTCCTCGGCGAGGAACCCGGCGCGGGCGGCACTGTGCGCTACGTGGACTCCTCGCTCGAACGCGTGCAGGTCAAGGCGCGCGGCCTCACCGACTCGCGCCACGTCATCACCTGCAACGGCCACGCCATCCCCTTGCACCCGACCGGCACGCACGGCGAATTCGTCGCCGGGGTCCGCTACCGCGCGTGGCAGCCGGCGAGTTGTCTGCAACCGACCATCGGCGTCCACGCGCCGCTGACGTTCGATGTGGTGGACTCGTGGAACGGCAAGAGCATCGGCGGCTGCACCTATCACGTCACGCATCCCGGCGGGCGCAACTACACGACGTTCCCCGTGAACGCCTACGAAGCCGAGAGCCGTCGCCTCGCGCGCTTCTTCCGCCTCGGCCACACGCCGGGCTCGGTGAAGGTCAAACCGGCGGAGGTGAACCCTGAGCGGCCCTTCACACTGGATTTGCGGAATGTGTGACCAAGCCTCGCTCTCCGCGCTCGCCTCATCGCCACCGCTTCGTTACAACCGACCCAGGCAATGAGCGAAACCACCGCGCCAGCGCACGCCGAGCGCCACTTCGATTTGCTGGCGAATTACTCGCCGGCGGCGGGTGCGTTTGACGAGTTGCTCACGGCGGACGGCGAGCCGCGTGAGCACTACCTGCCGCTGCTGAGTCACCTTGATTCCCTCGGCCACGACGAGCTCAAGCGCCGCGCCGACACCTGCCGCCGGCTGCTTCACGAGGGCGGCATCACTTACAACGTCTATGGCGACGCGCGCGGCATGGAACGCCCGTGGCAGCTCGACCCGGTGCCTTTCGTCATCGCCGCCGCCGAGTGGCGCACGCTGGAGACGGCACTCGTCCAGCGCGCGACGCTGCTCAACCGCGTGCTCGCCGACTGCTACGGCTCGCAGGAACTCATCCGCTCCGGTCGCCTGCCACCGGCGCTGGTCTTCGCGCAGCCGGACTTTCTGCGCCCCTGTCACGGCATCAAGCCACCGCGCGACAGCTTCCTGCACTTCTACGCCGCCGACCTCACGCGCTCGGCGGACGGCCAATGGTGGGTTGTCTCCGACCGCACGGCGATTCCCACGGGCGCGGGCTACGCGCTCGCGAACCGCCTCATCACCTCGCGCCTGCTGCCCGAACCGTTCCGCGATGGTCACGTGCAACGGCTCGCTGGTTTCTTCCGCGAAGTCCGCAACTCCCTCGCGCACCTCGCCGCGCGCCACACGGACAACCCGCGGGTCGTCCTCCTCACGCCGGGGCCTTACAACGAGACTTACTTCGAGCAGGCTTACCTCGCGCGCTACCTCGGCTACATGCTCGTCGAGGGTCAGGACCTCACCGTCCGCGACGACCGCGTGTATCTGAAAACGCTTTCCGGCCTCGAACCGGTGGACGTGATTCTGCGCCGCGTGGACGACGACTTCTGCGACCCGCTCGAACTCCGCAACGACTCGATGCTCGGCGTTCCCGGCCTCGTGGAAGCCTTGCGCGCGGGCAACGTCGCAGTCGCCAACACACTCGGCAGCGGCTTGCTGCAACGGCCCGCGTTCCTCGGCTTTCTGCCCGGCCTCTGCCGTCACCTGCTCGGCGAGGAACTCAAGCTGCCGTCCGTCGCGACGTGGTGGTGCGGTCAGGAGACCGCGCGCAAATACGTGCTCGAGCATCTCGACGAACTCTTCGTGAAGCCCGCCTTCCGCAGCCGCGTGAAAGGCTCGCGCGTCGAACGCAGCCGCAGCGCTGCCGAGCGCGACTCCTTGGCCCGCGCCATCCGCTTCCAGCCGCATCAATACGTGGCGCAGGAGCGCGCCGACCTCTCCGTCGCGCCCGCGTGGGGCGAGCACGGCTTGAGCGCACGGCCCGTCACGGTGCGCGTGTATCTCGTCGCCACGGAGAAGGGCTACCAGCTCATGCCTGGCGGACTCACGCGCGTGGCAAGCGAGACCAGCGGCAACTCCGTCTCAATGCAGCGCGGCGGCGCCAGCAAGGACACGTGGGTGCTGAGTGACGCGCCGGTCGCAGCAACTTCGCTTCTCAGCACGCGCGGCCAGCCCATCGAGCTGCGGCGCGTCGGCAACAATCTGCCGAGCCGGATGGCGGACAATTTCTACTGGCTGGGCCGCTACGCTGAACGCGCGGACTTCACCACGCGGACGCTGCGCGCGGCGCTGTTGCGCTTCGGTCCCGAGGCCACGGGCAGTTCGCTGCCGTTCCTTGAGCCGTTGCTGCGAACGCTGGAAACCCAAGGCCAGCTCACGCCCGGCGAGGCGGGCCGCGAAATTCGCGCGAACCACGAGGCGCTCGAAGCCGACTTGCTGGCCGCCATCTTCGACCCGAAGCGCCCCGGCAGCCTGCGGCGCATCGCGGAGAACTTGCAGCGGCTCGCGATGCTCGTCCGCGACCGCACCTCGAACGAAGTCTGGCGCGTGCTCAGTTCGCTCGACGATATGCTGGCCCGGCCCGCGACCCGCCCGATGCTCACGGGCGACGCCATCGGCATCTTGCACCAGGCGATGATTACGCTCGCGGCCTTCAGCGGTCTGGCGCGCGAGAACATGACGCGCGCCCACGGCTGGCGTTTCCTCGACATGGGCCGGCGCATCGAGCGCGGCGTGTATCTCTGCACCTTGCTGGAGAACGCGCTGGCCTCGCCCGAGGCGGATAATCCCAGCGTCCTCGAATCCGTGCTCGACGTGTGCGACTGCGCCATCACCTACCGCGCCCGCTACAACCTGCTGCCGAACATCGCCGCCGTTTACGACCTCGTCCTGCTCGACGACACCAACCCGCGCTCACTGCTCTTCCAGCTCAACCAGCTCGTGAAGCACGTGGACCGGCTGCCGCAGGAGCGCGAGAGCGCGTTGCCCAGC
>JACRKB010000008.1 GCA_016235545.1 Verrucomicrobiota bacterium
ATGTGCTCGATGATGGATTGCATGTCCGTGAGTTCCGCGGCCCCCGTGGCCGCCTGTGTTACGGCTGACGGCGGCCATTGTTCGCTTCCCGCGCCAGATGCCAAGATTTTTTCTGTTAAGCCGCTTTACAAATCCGCGCTTGCTTTCATTTCCGCGCGAACGCGAAACTTCCGCCCGCAACCAATGAGCCACGCCGCCTCGGGAATGAAACGCCTCCTGCCGCGACCCGCGCGCGTCCTGCTGCTCGCCCTCCTGTCCGCCGCGTCCCTCCCCGCCGCCGAAGCGCCCGCGCGCTTCACCGGCTCCCCGAGCTGCGCCACCTCCATGTGCCACGGCGGCGCGGGCGAACTCCGCCACCAGACCACCATCTGGCACAAACAGGACATCCACTCGCGCACCTACAACACCCTCGTCAACGCCCGCTCCGCGCAAATCGCCGCCGCGCTCAAAATCCCCGACGCCACCACCAGCTCCCGCTGCACGACCTGTCACGCGCCCTTCCACGACGTGCCGAAGTCCGCCTTCCTCGCCGACATCACCAAGCCCGCCGAAGGCGTCTCCTGCGAAAGCTGCCACGGCCCCGCCGAGAAGTGGATTCGCAGCCACACCCGCCCCGACTTCAGCCACAAAGACCGCGTGCTCCTTGGCCTGCGCGACCTCAACCACCTCTACGTCCGCGCGAACAGTTGCGTCGCCTGCCACCAGGCCGTCGAGCCTGCACTCCTCGCCGCTGGCCATCCCGAACTTCTCTTCGAGCTCGACGGTCAAGCCGTCTCCCAGCCCAAGCACTGGCGTGAGAAAGGCGACTGGCAAGGTCCGAAAGCCTGGCTCGTCGGCCAGGCCGTCGCCCTCCGCGAGATGAGCGCGCAACTCGCCAAAGAGAAAACTCCCGGTGAAAAACTCACCGCGCCTTGGACCGCCTCGCTCTGGCTCCTGCAAAAGCTCGACGGGCTCGACTCCGCCCTGCCCGCGATCAAGCCCGCCTCCAATGCCACGCAAGCCCACCGCGCAGCCGACACGCTCGCCCGCCGCGCAGCCGAGATGGAGTGGAGCCACGAACTCACGCGACAAGTCCTCCAACGCCTCACCAAGACGCACACCGAATTCGCCGACGCCAAAATCCCCCGCGCCCAGCAAGCCCGCCGCGCCGAGCGCCTCGTCCTCGCCCTCGACCGCCTCACCTCCCCGTTGGACAAAGCTGCGCTGGCCAAGCTCGAACCAGATTTGAAAGAACTCTTCGCCCTCGCCCAGTCCCTCCCCGACTTCACGCCGGAGAAGTTTGCCAAGTCACTCGAAAGCTTCGCGAAGAAGCTGTAGCCATTCCACAGGCATGGTCACGCCTCTCCAGCCTGTTTTGAGAGGAGTAACCGCAAGAAATCCCGGTCCAACTCGTCCTTCGCCCGATACGTCTGCTTCGTTTTCCAGAGCAGCCGCGCGTTGGCAAATGGGATGCGCACGCCGGCAATTTCTCGCCACTCGATATCCGGCGCGGCCTCCACATAATCCAAGCCGCACGCCTTCATCATCACGTCCACCAGAATCTCGTCAGCCACTCGAACAACGAGACATTCCGTCAGGTCTGCCTCGGTGAGTTCCTTGGCAGCTCCATCGGGCAGAGCCGACAGCCCTGCCTTCACCCGCGCGAAATTATCCGCCGTTCTCTCAATGAGGATGTCAATGTCGTCCGTGGTTCTGCCCAACCCTTGGTGGATGATGGCCCAGCCGCCCATCACGATGTATCTGGCCCCGGCTTCGTTGAGCAGCCGACAGACTTTGAGAAAGTCCTCCGTCGTGGGGAACCGCGGTGTCAGCGCCGCGTCATCATGCTCAGGCTCCATGCGTCGGCCTCCTCGAATGTCTTGAACCGCCAGACCCCCTTCGGGATGAATGCCTTGTTGCCTCGCAGGGTGTTCGCGAGCCGCTGCATTCCATCAATCTTCTGCACGTCCGCCTTGGCCGGTTTCCGCCGCCCAATGACCTTCATCGGCAATTGCCCACTGGTCTGCATGACCGGACTAAACCACCTATCTCCTTCCCTTTCGAGTCTTTCTTTGGATTCTTCTCCGCGCAGATGAGCCACGCCTGGTCGAAGTTTTTCCACACGGACCTTTTTCTTGCACTCGACGGCCAGGCCGCCGCCCTCCGCGACATAAGCGCGCAGCTCAACCGCGAGAAAACCCCCGGCGAGAAACCCACCGCCCCGTTGGACAAAGCTGCGCTGGCCAGGCTCGAACCAGATTTGAAAGAACTCTTCGCCCTCGCCCAGTCCCTCCCCGACCTCACGCAGGAGAAGTTCGCGCGTGCCCTCGAAGTCTTCGCAACGAAGCTCCGACGCAACGATGCTGTTGGAGCGCGGCGTTCACGCCGCAGCAAGCTGGGGAGAAAAAGCACATTCGGCATTCAGTTCGCTTGGGGATGTTTCTGCGGCCTGAAGGCCGAGCTTCCGCTGCGCTTCGTTCCGAACGGGGTCAGATCAGCTCGCTGAGGGGCGTGCCTTCACAGACGGGGGTGGGACGTCCGTCGGAAGCGAGGAAATGGGTGTTCGCAGCATCGTAGCCGAGCGCGGCATACACGGTGGCGTGGATGTCGGCGGGGCTGACGGGGCGTTCCTTTGGATAAGCTCCGATGGCGTCGGAAGCTCCGACGAGCTGGCCGCCGCGGATGCCGCCGCCGGCGAGCAGGACGCTGTAGCAGCCGGGCCAGTGGTCACGCCCGATGTCGGCGTTGATCTTCGGCGTGCGCCCGAACTCGCCCATCCAGACGACGAGCGTGGAGTCGAGCATGCCGCGTTCTTCGAGGTCGTCGAGCAGCGCGCAGTAGGCCTGCTCCATCGGCGGGACGAGGCGGTTTTTCAGGGTGTTGAAATTGTCCTTGTGCGTGTCCCACGTGATGCTCGGGCCGTTGACGGTGGTGACGAACCGCGTGCCGGACTCGATGAGGCGGCGTGCCAGGAGGTGGGACTGGCCCCAACTGTGCCGCCCGTAGCGTTCGCGCACGGAGGCGGGTTCCTTGCTGAGGTCGAAGGCGTCGGCGGCCTTGCCGGTCTGGAGGAGGGAGGCAGCTTGCTGGTTGAAGACGTCCATCTCGGCGACGAGCGGCGAGTTGAGTTTGGGCGAGGTGATCGTGAGTTCCTGAAGCAGGCCGAGGCGTTCCTGGAAGCGCGCCGGACTCAGTCCGGCGTCGAGCGCGAGGTTTCTGACTTTGAAACTCGCGGCGTTCGGATCGTCGTCGAGCACGTAGGGATCGAAGCGCGCGCCAAGGCAGCCGCCGAACTGGCCGGGCGTGAGATAGACTCTGCTGTCGCAAGTGGGAAAGGGCGTGATGACGTAGGGCGGCACTCCGCTGCTGAAGCCGTCGCGCTGCGCGAGCCAGCCGATGAGCGTGCCGAAGCTGGGAATGTCCGTGCGGCTGGGGGTGATGAGCGTGCTGTCCTTCGCGTAGGGCCGGCCCACGGTGGCCCAGTGCATGCCGCCGTTGTGGCTGCTGTGCTGGTGATGGACGGAGCGGATGAGCGCGACCTTGTCCATCCGCTTGGCCATGCGCGGGAGCAGTTCAGAGATGTGGATGCCGGTGACGTTGGTCTTGATCGGGGAGAATGGGCCGCGAATGTCATCGGCGGCGTTGGGTTTTGGATCCCACAGGTCAAGATGGCTCGGCGCGCCGCCGTTGAAGATCATGATGACCGACTTGGCCTTGCCCGTGCGCGATGGGGCAGCAGCCGCGCGCCCCCAGTTTGCGGCCAGCGGGAACAGTGCGGCACCCACTCCGCGCAGGAGGCTGCGCCGGGAAAAGCGGTTCGCCGCAAGCAGGGAGTCGGCGGTGGCTTTCGTGTGCGGCATTGGGAACCAGACTGGTTTGCGACGCGGTTGCTTCAAGTCACTTCCTGGCCAGCGGATGCACATCCAGCCGACGCCACCACATCTCCGCGTAGGCGCACTCGATGAGGATGCGGCCCTTGTCCGGTTGCGCGCGTGTGCCATCAAACGTGATCTTGCCGTTCACGCTCACCTTGAGCCGGTCGCCATCGGCGGTGATTTCGACGGTGTTCCACTCGCCGCGCGGCTTCTCGATTTCGTTCGGGCCACGGAAGCCAAGCTCGTCCTTGAACGGCTCGCGGCCGGGGCGGTCGAAGCGGCCCTTGGTCTTGGTCTCGCCGCCTTGCGTGAGCGACGTGCCGCTGATGGGGATGACATCGCCGGTGGCCCCTTCCTGAAGCTGAATCTCGACGGACTGCGGCATGATTTTGTCGCCGGCGACGGCGTGGATGAAGATGCCGCTGTTGCGGGTCTTCTGGTCGCGCGGCGGCCAGTTCTTCTCGGCCCATTTGAACTCGGCGACGAGCCGGTAGTTGGCGAACTCGCGCTTGGTGGCGAGGTAGCCGTTGCGCTGTCCGCTGATGTAGAGCATCCCGTCGCGCGCGGTGAAGACCTTGTCGGGATCCGAGTTGCCAGTGTCCTTCATGAAGACTGTGAAGGCATCGAGGTTCTTGCCGTTGAGCAGCCGGGTGACGGGTGCGTCGGCGGCGTGCAAGGTAGCGCAGGCAAGCGCGAAGAGGAGCGGGGCAAGGGAGAGTTTCATCGCGGAAGAGCTGGGGTTACTTCGCCTTCACGTCGTAGCAGAGGAGGTTGTCCTGGTCGCGGATGTAGAGTTTGCCGCCGTGGATGACGGGGTGCGGCCAGCTTTGGGCGACCTTGCTGGCCAGGGTGAAGGAGCTTTTCAAGGCGTAGCTTTTTGGCGTGGCCTCGATGAGGGCCATGATGCCGTTCTCATAGCGGAAGTAGAGGTGGCCGTCCGCCATGACGATGGCCGCTGAACCTGTGCCGGGGCCGCGCTCCTTGCCCCAGACGACCTTGCCGGTCATCAGCTCGACGCAGGTGGGGAAGCCGTTGTTGTGGCCGTGGCCCATATAGACATGGTCGCCGAGGAGAATCATGCCGCCGTGGTGGTTTTGCAGCTCGCTGTTGGAAAGGTAATAAACCTCGGTGGCCTTCACTCCCGCGCCGTCCTTGGAAAGTTTGAGCAGCGCCGTGCCGCCGTCGTTGTAGCCGCTGGAGCCAAAGACGTAGTCGCCCTTGATGATGGGCGTGGGGATGTCAGCGGTGCTGTTGGCGATGCGGTTGTAGCCCCAGAGGAACTTGCCATCGCCCGCACGCACGCTGACGAGGCCGCGGCCTGTGAGGGTGACGTATTGCTTCACGCCCGCGCCCTGCGAGATGACGACGCCCGTGTAGCCCGCACCATCCAGACCTGCGCGTCCGATGCTGGGAATCGCAGCCTTCCAGATGACCTCGCCGGTCTTTTTGTCGAGAGCGGCGATGCCGGCTTCCGCTGCGCCGGGGACGCAGATGAGGCGGTCGCCGTCCACGAGCGGGGACTCGCTGTAGCCCCAAGTGGACATGCACTTGCCGCCGAAGTCAGCGGTGTAGCTCTTCTTCCAGACGAGCTTGCCGGTGTCAGTTTCCAGACACGCGAGGTCGCCATTGTTGCCGACAGCGTAGAGAAGTTTGCCATCCACCGTCGGCGTGCTGTTGGGCTTGGGGCCGTTGCCGGTGGTGATGGCGGTGGCCCAATACTCCCTGCCGTCGGCGAGGTTCAGCGCGGTGACGAAGACGCCGCTCACTCCGTCGCGATTGCGCACGCCGAGGGTGTAGATGCGTCCGTTGGAAATGGAGACGCTGGACATCCCGGTGCCGACGCCCTTCACGCGCCAGGCGAGCGAGGGGCCATCACTGGGCCATTCTTTCAGCAAGCCCTTCTCAGGCGAGATGCCGTCTTGCTTGGGGCCGCGCCATTGTGGCCAATCCGGCGTGGAGGCGGAGGCGGAGGCGGAGGCGGCGAGGGCGAGGAGGAGAAGTTTCATTCGAGCAGGTGTGAAACCGGGAGAGTGAGAGATAGAGAGTTCTGGGAACAATTTCGGGACTGCTGCGCTACTTCGTCTTGAGCTTCTCTGCGGCGGCAACTTTCAGCCTCAACGGCTGGTCCACCTTGATGGTCTGGCCGTTGAGCTTCAGCTCGGCCTGCAACGTGAGCTGGTGCTCGCCAGGCGTGGCGTCGGGTTTGGTTTCGAGCGAGAGCTTCGCAGCGGTGCCATCGCGAGGGATGGTGAGCTTGGCGGCCGAGACACCCTTCGCGCTCGCGGGCACGACGAGGTTCACGTCCACGGGGTCCTTGAAATCGTAGAGGCGCGAGAGCTTCACCGGGATTTCGACCTTTCCGCCCTGTGACAACGACTGGGCGGCTGGCTCGCTCAACGTGATGGGCGCGGCCGTGACGGTGAGTGTGATGGGCAGCGAGTAGAAGGCCGCGTCCACGTCGCGCGGCTTCGACTTGTCAGCCATCTGTTTCATCATGGTCTGCGCGGCGGTCTTCTTCGTCTCGGCATCCTTGGCCCTGGCCTCGGCGTCCTTCGCGGCCTTTTCGGCGGCGGTCTTGGCCTCGGCGGGCGCGGTGACTTTGGCGGCGGCGTCCTTGGCTTCCTTCGCGGCCTTCGCGGCATCGGTGGCGACCTTGTCTGCGGCCTTGGAAGCGTCCTCGGCAGCCTTGGATGCATCCATGTAGGGGCGCATCTTGCCCTTCGCGCGGGTCTGGAGCCAGAAGGTGTGCTGGCCGGGCGCGAGCTTCTGCTCGGAGAGGTTCAACACGAGCTGAATGGACGTGGTCTTCTCGCCGCCGGCCAGCTCGGGAATCTTGTCGAGGTCCTTGTTGCCGGTGACCTTGAGCTTCACGTCGGTCTTGAAATCGGCGCGGCGGGTGAAGTTGACCGGGATGAGCAGCTTGTTGAACACGCACGTCTCCAGCGGCTGCTTCGCCTCCATCGCGAAGGTCAGTGGCGCGGACTCGCGGTCGGTGACGGCGATGGGGAAGCTGCGCGCGAGCCGTGACTGCGGGGCTTCCGTCGTGTTGTTGTCGGTGGCGAGGTCCCAGTTCACCGTGGTCAGCCGGGCCTCGCGCACGAGTTGCGTGTCGCCGGTCTTCGCCGTGCCGGTGATCTTGATTTCAGCGAGCGCAGCAGGCGCGTCGTCCTTCGCCGCGAGGAAGAGGCTGATGGAATTCGACGCGGCAGGGATGCGCACCGCTCCGGCGGTCACGCCGGCGGGCAGGCCGGACACAGCCACGTTGATGTCCTCCTTGAAGCCATCGCGACGGAACACGAGCAGCTTGATGGGCAGCGCCTCGCCGCGCCACAGCGATGACGCGCTGGTCACGACATCAGCGGGGGCCTTCTTCGTCGGCGCGGAGTCCGGCACGGCGACCAGCCGGAAGTCCGGCGTCTCCCTGCGCAACGTGACCAGATAGACATGGCGTGGGCTGGCGACAGTGCGCCCGAAGAGATCGCGGATGCCGAGGCGATAGGAGCCGTCCTCTTTCACATCGAAGCGCCCGACGGGGTCGCGGTGCGCGGTGTTGAACTCCGGCCCGCCAAGGTTCGCGACGGACTCCGCGAACTCCTGCACGTCGGCGAACGTCTCCTCGCCCTTCTCGCCCTTCGTCGCCTTCTGAATCACCACATGCGGCGCGGTCGGCAAACCGAGGCGGTGCGACGTGACCTCCAGCCAGAACGCGTCGCCCTTCTTCGCTTCGAAGGCGAACCAATCGCGATCGTTCGGCGTGGCGAACTGCCCGGCGATGCTGGCGGGCAGGGAAATCTTCTGCGCCTTGTCCGGCGAGTTGTTCGGCTCGGCCTCGGTGGTGACCGGCCCGTGCGCGAAGGTGAGCAGCGCGGGATTTGAGAGCGCCCCGCCCGCGCCCTTCACGCGATACTCGAAGCCGTCCAACCCCGCGCTCGCGCCTCCCAGCGAGATCGTCGTGGCGAGGCGCTGGCGGGCCGCAGGGTCGCCCGGCGCGGCGATGTTCACTGTGAGCTGGTCCAGAGCCTTGCCCTCTGCCGTGAACTTCGAGGGCGAACCGCCGGGCAGGTTGCGACCAAACACGGTTGCTTTCGCCGGCCGGCCCTGCTCCGCCGCCGGGGGGAAGACGAAGTCAATGTGCGGCCCGGTCGAGACGGTGAGCCGGTAGAAATACTGGTCGCCGCCGCGATAGACGACATCGTGGACTTTCACGATGAGCGTGCCGTCTGCCGCCGCCGTGTGGTCAATCAGCCCGCCCAGGCGCGCGCGCTCCAGCTCGCGTCCGTCCGGCGAGAGCAGCAGCAGAGCTGTCGCAGCGCGGGAATCCAATTCGCGCGCAGCGCAGGTCAGCAGGATGCGCTGGCCCTTCTTCACGGTGAACTTGTAGAAGTCCGCTGCCTGGCTGTCGGTGCGTCCGTTGATGACGGATTCCAATGCGACTTCCTGCGCAGTCTCGGGCGCGCCGTTCCCGCCCTTCTCCGCGACCTCCGCCAGCGTGCCGACGATGAACGTGCGCGGGTTCGAGAGTCCGAAGCGCCCCAGGACGCGCGCCTCGTAAGCTCCCGGCGGCACATCGGACGCGACGGTGATGGCGAACTGGTTCGCGGCGGCGAGCGCCTTGGCCGTGATGCCGGGGTGGGTGAAGCGGAGTTGAATCTCGTCGAGGTCCGCGCCTGTCACAGCCACGTCCACGGTGGAACCAAACTTCGCGCCCGGCGGGAAGACGGAGAAGAGTTTGGGCTGCGGGAGCTGGGCGGACGCCGTGAGCGCGGAGGCGAGCAGGACGGAGGCGAGGAGGTGTTTGGCAGTCACGAGACGGTGAAAATTCAACTGGGGTGCGCGGCGCATCTGATTTGTAGTGAGAGACAGACGGCGGCAGGCGCGGAGGAATTGAAGAAGAAATGCGGTGGAGAGGAGAGAAGATAGAAGATAGAGGATAGAAGATAGAGGACGGGCGACGCCTACGCTCTCTTCTATCCTCTATCTTCTATCTTCTATCCTCTCTGCCTCTCTCTCTCCTCATGGCCCTCGCCGGTGATTCCCCCTCGCCCAATGCCGTCCCCCGTGCATAATCGGCGCGTCCTGCTGATGAACGTCCCGCACGAACGCGCATATCAATCCCCGCTGGCCTCGCTGGCCGGCACCCGGTTCCTTTGGCTGGCTGCCGTGCTGGGCGGGCTGGCAGCCATTGCCGGCCATGCTGCTGAATCCGCCGGCAAGCTCCGAACCCAACTGCTCGGGGGCGAGGCCATCGTCTTCACCGCCAGTCAGCCCGATGCGGAGCGCACCGTTTCCGCCGGCTGGCTTGCCGAGGCGGCGCGCAGGGGCGCGGCGGTCAACGTCAGCCGCGCGGTCATCACCGGCGCGCTGGACCTGCGGCATGCGGCTGTGACGAACCGGTTCCGGCTGGACAACTGCGTGTTGCAGGCCGCCGCCGACTGCTCGTTCGCCGTCTTCGATCAGGGCTTTGATTTCACCGACAGCCAGTTCGTGGCCGGCGCCGACTTCACGGGGGCGCTGGCCCGGCGCGCGGTGCTGCTGCGCGGGACGGCTTTTTCCGGCCCCGCCATTTTCACGGACGCGACGGCGGAGGATGTGTTTCTTGTGCAGGGCGCGGCGTTCCTCGGGAAAGAATCCAAGTTCAACCGCGCGACGTTCCTCAAGACAGCGGGCTTCGGTCCCGCACCCGGCCAGCCCGCCGCATCGTTCAGCGGGAACGTCACCTTCGAGGCCGCGCGCTTCGCAGGCGCGATGGATTTCAACCGCGTGCGCTTCGGCGTGGCGGCCAGCCATGCGGTGTTCAAGGATGTCCGCTGCGAGCGCTCAGCGACGTTTCGCGGCGCGGAGTTTCGCGGGGCAAGCACGTTTGGCAACGCCGCGTTCCTGGGCGGCGTGGCGTTCGGGCCGGAGGGCGAAGGCCCGGGCGCGCTGCCCGCCGCGAGGTTTGCCGGCCCGGCGGATTTCGCCGGCGCGCAGTTTGGCGGCGAGGCGGATTTCACGCAGGCGCAGTTTCTCCGGCCCACTCCGGTGAGCTTCGACGGGTGCGCGTTCAAGGACCACGCGAAGTTCGGGCAGGCGAAGTTCAGCGGCGGCGCGCTCTTCTCGCAGGCGAAGTTCGGAGCGCTGGCCGACTTCGGGGACGCCCGTTTTCAAGGCACGGAGGAAGGCCCGGCGGCGAGCTTTCAGGACAGCGAAATCGCAGGCCGGGCCAACTTCACGGGCGGGCAGTTCGCCGGGAGCGCTGACTTCCGCAACACGCGTTTCGGCGGCGAGACGACCTTCAACAGCAGCGTCTTCGCGGCGGAGGCGATTTTCACCTACGCGAAGTTTGACCGCACCGTCTCCTTCGCCGAGCGCAGGGGTGAGGCGAGGGTGCCGGGCGCGGCCTTCGAGAGCGTCACGGTGTTCACCGGCGCGCAGTTCGCTTCGGACGCGTTCTTCGAGGGCGTGAGGTTCACGGCCACGAACTCCCCGGTGTCCTTCTCGGCGGTGGTGTTCGGGGGCGAGACAGCGTTCGACGGGGCGCAGTTCTCCGGCGACGCGAACTTCGTCCGCGCGCAGTTCAACTCGGCTGCGACTTTCACCGAGGCGGCGTTCCTGAACCGGGAGCAGACCGCGCAGTTCAACTCCGTCAAGGCCGGCAAGACGCTGATCTTCACCGGCGCGCGGTTTGCGGGCAGGCTCGACTTCGGCTCGGCGGAGGCGGTGGGGCCGGTGCAGTTCGACGGCGTGGTCTTCGAGGGCCATGCGGACTTCAACGCGATGAACGTGCAGCGGCACGCGGTGTTCGGGCCCATCGGGACCAACGCGCCGACGCAGTTCAGGAAGACGGCGGACTTCATCGCGTCGCACGTGGGAGGGCAGCTCGACCTCGCGGCGGCGCGCTTCGAGGGCGAAGCGCTGTTCCGAGGCGCGACGTTCCAGCGCGGGCTGCTCCTGAGCTGGCGTCCCGGCCAGACGGGCGCGGTGCAGGCCGCCGAGTTCCGCGCGCGCGCGGACTTCCGCAACGTGCAGGCGGGCGAGCGCGTGCAGTTTGCGGGCGTGACCTTCCACGACACGGCGGCGTTCGACTCGACGAAATGGGATGTGCCCATCGCATTCGACAACGTGCGCTTCCGCCAGGGCGTCACCCTCACGCGCGCGGCGTTCCCGCAGGGCGCGGACTTCAGCAGCACACGGTCCGACGGCCTGCTCGACCTGACCGACTCGACGTTCCGCACGCTGCGGCTGACGGGCCGCGACCAGTGGAAGGACGGGCCGATCGATCTGCGCGGCGCGGCTTACGAGGAGTTCGATGGAAATGTGGGCGCGCTCCTGCAGGGCTTCCCACGTGCGGACCGGCAGGCGCTTGTGCGGCTGGAAAAGACTCTCCGCCAGGTGGGCCGCGACGACGAGGCGGATGCCGTTTATCTCGAGCGGCAGCGGCGCGAGCGGCTACAGAGCTGGACCGAGCGCAGCTACGGCGAATGGGTTTTCAGCGCGCTCTACGGGACGCTGGGCAACTATGGCGTGCGGCCCTATCGGCTGCTGGTCTTCGCCGGCGTGGTGGTCTGGCTGGGTGCCCTCGTCTTCCAGCTCCCCGGCGCGGTGGTGCGGAAGGACAAGCTCGGGCCAGACGCCCTGCTACCCACACAGCTCTCGCGCTTCGATGCGCTGGCCTTGAGCGTCTGCTACTTCCTGCCCATCGAATTCCCGCTGGAGGATCAATGGGTTGCCGCCACCACGCCACTGACCGTGAGGATGCCGTTCACTCGCCGGCCCGTGCGTGTGCGGCCCGCAGCCATCGCGAACTTCGTGCTGCGCACCGCCGGCTGGGTCGTGATGCCCCTCTCCCTGGCGGCTGTGACAGGCATGCTGAAGGTGAACAATTAGCGGCATGCCTGCCCTGTCACCGATTCTCCTCCTCGGCTCGTAATCCTAATCCTAATCTTAATCCTGCTCCTCCCCAGTCCCCGCAGCCGGGCAGGATTACGATTCAGCCGGAACCATGCGGTTGAAAAGCGATGGCTTCGCTTTCACCCGAACTCCCAAATGGATTGGCCGCGAAAGGGCGCAAAGAGCACAAAGCCAAGTTTCTGGCAGGAGAACGGGGCGGTTAGAAACAGTCCCAGCTCCAGTCATCCCAGACTCGGCTCCTTTGTGCTCTTTGCGCCCTTTCGCGGCTGAACTTCGGGTTTTGGGTTTAACGCAGAGACGCAGAGGACGCGAAGATGCGCAGAGAAGGCACGAGCCAATCCCACCAAATGGTGAACACAACCCCCTTGGCTCAACTCTGCGTTCCTCCGCGTCCTCTGGCCTCTGCGTCAAAGGAGCGCGTCTCCTACTGCCTCGACCCGGCTAAGGTTACGAACACGATGAGCTGGCCAGACAAGCCGTCAGGCAAAAATCCGTGTCCATCCGTGTCCATCCGTGGTTAGCCTTTCCCCGCCCTTATGGAATACGAAGCTGTCATCGGTCTCGAAACGCACGTCCAGCTCAAGACCAAGTCCAAGATGTGGTGCGGCTGCGCCAACACCTTCGGCGCGCCGCCCAACACCAACGTCTGCCCCGTCTGCCTCGGCATGCCCGGCGTGCTGCCCGTGCCCAACGAGGAGGCCCTCCGCCTCACCGTGCTCACCGGCCTGCTGCTCAACTGCACCATTCCCCGACACGCGAAGTTCGACCGGAAGAATTACTTCTACCCCGACGCCTCCAAGAACTACCAGCTCACCCAATACGACCAGCCCAGCACCGCCCACGGCCACGTGGACTTCGAGTTCTCCGGCCCCGGCTCCACTGACGGCCTCGCGCGCGTCCGCATCACGCGCGCGCACTTGGAAGAAGATGTCGGCAAGCTCACCCACTTTGATCGCCACTCCGGCGTGGACTTCAACCGCGCCGGCGTGCCGCTCCTCGAGATCGTCTCCGAGCCTGACCTCACGAGCGCGGACATGGCCCACGCGTATCTCAACACACTCACCGAGATTCTCCACCAAGGCGGCATCTCCGACTGCGACATGGAGAAGGGCATGGTCCGTTGCGACGTGAACATCAGCGTCCGCCCCAAGGGCACCACCGCCCTCGGCGCGAAGATCGAGATCAAGAACATGAACAGCTTCTCCGGCGTGCGGCGCGCGGCGGAGTATGAGATCGCCCGGCAGATCGAAGTCGTCTCCAACGGCGGCAAGCTCGTGCAATCCACGCGCCGCTGGGACGACGTCGCGGGCATCACCGAGGAAATGCGCACCAAGGAGCACGCCCACGACTACCGCTACTTCCCCGAGCCGGACCTCATGCCCATGCAGCCCGACGACGACTGGATCGCCGCCGTCCGCACGCGGCTCATCGAGCTGCCCCTCGCGCGCAAGCACCGCCTCATGCGCGATTACCAGCTCCCCGCCGGCGACGCCGAGGTCTTCCGGGGCAATGTGGAACTCGGCGGCTATTTCGAGAGCATCGCCAAGCAGGCCAAGACCCCCAAGGCTCTCGCCAACTGGGTCATCAACAACCTCCAAGCCAAGCTCGCCGCGATAAACGAACAGGAGAAGTCAGCACAAGCCGCCCTCGGCCTCGAACTCGCAGACATGCAGCTCACCGGATTGGGTAATCTCAAGTTCAAGCCAGAGGCTTTGCTGGAACTCGTGGCCCTCATCGAGAACAAGACCATCAGCAACTCCGCCGCACAGGTTGTCTTCGAGAAAATGTTTATGAACGGGGAGTCGCCCGCCGCCATCGTGCAATCGGCGGGCCTCGCCCAGGTGAGCGACACCGGCACCATCGAGAAATTCTGCGACGACGCCCTCGCCGCGAACCCCGCCGCCGTGGCCGACTACCGAGGCGGCAAGCTCGCCGCGCGCAACTCCCTCAAAGGCCAGGTGATGAAGCTCTCCAAAGGCAAAGCCAACCCCGCCCTCGTCGGCGAGATTCTGGAGCGGAAGCTGAAGGGGTGAAGCACACCCAGCCATGTTCAACGCCGAAGTCAGATTCGTAGCGCGGCATCGGGGGCTGACCGAAAAGCTTGTCGAGGCGGTTTGGAATTATGCCCCTGCGCTGCGTCGAAACGGCCAACTGGCCAACGACTATTCGGTTTCGCGGAAGGGCACCAAGGTCCGACTGGTTTGCATCATCCCAGAGAAGTGCTCGATGGAATCGCGTTTCCACGATGTATATGGGAAGGCGGCGTTGCGGAGACTCGTGAGACTGACGGCGGGGTCCGCGGTGACAAAAGTTGCCGGTGAGGCGGAGGATACAGGCCTCTCCTGTTTGTGCCTGCGCCGCCCCTCGGTTCACTTTTTCACCAACTTTTTGCACGTTGCGTCGCCCTTGGGTTGCGGCGGCTGCCGACGGACAATTCCATTCTACCGGCTTCGTGGACTAAGCCACGAGTCGCGAGACGGTCTGCTCTGCTGGCAGTGGGCATATCAGGCTTGTGATGACTTGTTCATGCATACCGGCTTTGGCGAGCGCTGGGGTTACGGACAGCTTTCACGACTTGATAGCGGCCTGACTGCTGAGGGACTCAAACTGCGCGGCCAACTCGAGAATGAGTTGAAACTGCCGGTCTTCTATTACCTGCACAGGTATTGGGGAAGAAGTGAGGCAGCCGAGCGAAAGCGGCGTTGTCCGGGCTGCGGTGGTGCGTGGCTGTTACCAAAGCCGGATGGATGTTTTGAATTTCGCTGCGAGCGTTGTCGGCTTCTCTCTTCTCAGGCACCAGATTTCAAATCGTCCGCGACAACGAATCGGTTGTTTCGCTAGCCTTCAGCCCATGCAACTCGGCTTCGTCTCCGCCATCCTGCCGGAATTGTCCCTCGACCAAGTGCTCGCCTTCGCCGCTGCCGAGCGGTTTCGGTGCGTGGAGGTGATGTGCTGGCCGGTGGGCAGGGCGGAGCGGAAGTTCGCGGGCATCACGCACATTGATGTGGACGGCTTCACGCGGGGGCGCGCGGAGGATGTTCACGGGCTGTGCGCCAAGCACGGCGTTTCGCTCACCGCGCTCGGCTATTATCCCAATCCGCTCGACCCGAACCCCGAGGTTTCCAAGGTCGCGGTGGCGCATCTCAGGAAGGTCATCCGGGCCACCGCCGTGCTGGGCCTGAAGAACGTCAACACGTTCGTCGGGCGCGACTGGACGCGCAGCGTGGATGACAACTGGCCGCGCTTCCTCAAGACGTGGCGGCCGCTCATCGCCTTCGCGGAGGACCACGACATCAAGGTGGGCATCGAGAACTGCCCGATGTCTTTCACGCGCGACGAGTGGCCGGGCGGGAAGAACTTGATGACGACGCCGGCCATCTGGCGGCGGGCGTTCAGTGACATTCCGAGCAAACATTTTGGCCTCAACTACGATCCGTCGCACTTCGTGCTCCAGCAGATGGACCCGGCGAGTCCGTTGCGCGAGTTTCAGGAGAAGTTGTTTCACTTCCACGCGAAGGATGTTCAGTTGCATCGCGACAAGCTCAACGAGACAGGCGTTTTTTCTCACCCGAATGAGTGGCACACGCCGCGCATCCCCGGCTATGGCGAGATGGATTGGGGCAAGTTCATGGCCGCGCTGATGGCGACGAGCTATCGCGGCCCCGTGTGCATCGAGGTGGAGGACCCAACCTTCGGCAAGACGCTCGCGGGCCGGCAGGACGCGCTGCGGGTCGCGGGGAATGTGCTGCGGCCTTACTGCGCGGGGTAGTCGCAACCTTCAGGTTGCGCTTCGGTTCAGTAGAGTAGGCAGGTGCGGGAGGTCGGGCTGAAGACCGTAGTTGTCATCGCCCGGCTCCGCACACCTGCCCCTCATCAAACCGGACGAGCGGTTTTCCCGCATCCGGCTTTCCGAGGGTGCTTCCACGACTGGGCTTGCGCCCGTCATCAAAGTGAACCTTGCAGCGCCTGAGACTGTAGCGGAGTTCTTATCCAGGTCGCCCTGGCCATCTCCTATCCCGTTGCTGTTTCCTTTCACACGCACCCAAGCGCCCCGCCTTCGCTCGCCCTCGGTTTTACTGTCCGAGGGGTCCACGCTACTACGCAGGACTCCGACTACTCCCTCGGCCTTCGTCGGCTCAGTGGGGTTGCCACCTTGCACGACGCGTTGCGTCTCCGACGCACCGCGGGAGTTCTCCCGGCTTACCCTGTCTGCCCTTCCCGTCCTGTCGCCCTCGCTGACCCCGCCGAGAGATAGCGGCCCCAAGTGACTGTTGGGGTTCTCCGCATGGCAGCCTTCGCCGTTCAGGTAGCGGCTCGGCTCTCGGTTATCTGTTTCGAGGCTCATTCGATGAGGTTCACTGTCGTTGCGACCGGACAGTTCAGTCTGCGTCGTGCTTTCGGGTTCCGCCTCACGGCTTCTTCCCTGACACAGCTTTCGGTCGTGAACAGTCCAATTCGACCGGCGGGACTCAAACCCGCGTGGCACCCAGCTTCACCGGCGCACACCCGAACTCCGAAATGGAATGGCCGCGAAAGGGCGCATAGAGCGCAAAGCCAATCTTCTGGCAAGAGAACGGGGTGTGTCGAAAGAGTCTCGCCTCCAATCATCCCTGCCTTGGCTCCTTTGTGTCCTTTGCGCCCTTTCGCGGCTGAACTTCGGAGGCCGGTTTCAAAGGCTGACGCGCACGCTGAAGCCTGCGACTACGAATGCTTGGAGCACCTAGATCTGCTCGAAGTATCGCTGCTTCTCCCAGTCCGTGACGGCGTTGCTGAACGCCTCGTGTTCCAGCCGGGCGTGGTGGGCGTAGAATTTCACCACGTCGTCACCGAAGGCGGTGCGGGCGAGGGCGGATTTCTCGAAGTGGTCAGTGGCTTCGCGCAGGGAGCTGGGCAGGCGGGGAAGCTGTTCATCCACGTAGGCGTTGCCGATGTAGGCGTCGCCGCAGTCGAGTCCCTCGCGCACTCCGGCCATGCCGGCGGCGAGCATCGCGGCAAAGGCGAGATACGGGTTCGCGTCCGCGCCGGGCATGCGGTTCTCGATGCGGAACGAGCCGCCGTGCCCCACGACGCGGAAGCCGGTGGTGCGGTTGTCCAGCGCCCACGCCATGCGCGTGGGCGCCCATGAGCCGGGCTGGTAGCGTTTGTAGCTGTTGATGGTGGGGCCGAAGAAGAGGCACAGCTCGGGGGAGTATTTCAGGAGGCCGCCGAGGAATTGGCGGAAGAGCCTGGAACCAGCCGCAACTGCTGGCTCGGCACTTTTGCCTTTTGCCTTTTGCCTTTTGCCTTGTTCGCCTTCTTCCCCCGCGAACAGGTTCTTGCCCGCCTTCCACAAGCTCATGTGGATGTGGCACGAGCTGCCCGCTTCGCTTGGCGCATACTTTGCCATGAACGTCACGGCCTTGCCGTGCTGCTCGGCCATTTCGCGCACGCCCTGCTTGAAGACGGCGTGCATGTCGGCCATCGGGAGCGGAGCGGCGCAGGTGAAGTTCAGCTCGTGCTGGCCGCGGCTCCACTCGCCCTTGCTGCTTTCCACGGGGACGCGCGCGGCGCACATGGAGTTGCGGATGGCGCGCATGAGCGGCTCGTCGCGCGTCGGTTGCATGAGGTGGTAATCAATCCGGTAGTCGCTCGAAGGCTGGAGGTCGCGATAGCCGCCCGCGTGGGCGGCGTGGTAAGTCTGGTTGAAGAGGTAAAATTCCAGCTCGCTGGCGCAGAGGCAGGTCCGGCCCTGCTTCGCGAGCGAGTCGAGTTGCCGTCGCAGCACAGAGCGTGGCGCTTCGGCGACGAGTTCACCGCTCTCGCGCACGAAGTCGCACAGCACCATCGCCGCGCCGGGCTGCCAGGGCAGGAGGCGGAGCGTGTCGAGGTCGGGGCGGAACCCGAAGTCGCCGAAGCCGGTGGCCCAGTTGGCAAGCTTGAAGCCGTCGAGCGGGTCCATGTCCATGTTGACCGTGAGGAGGTAGCTGCAGCCGTGCGTGCCGTGCTTGACGACCGAGTCGAGGAAGAAGTCCGCGCAGAAGCGCTTGCCCACGAGCCGCCCGAACGGGTCCGGTGCGGCGACGAGGATGGTGTCAATGGAGCCGGAGCGGACGAGTCGGCGGAGTTGGGCGAGTTGCATAGGGAGAATCAGCGGAGCCGCGATCGTGCGCCCCGCCGGCATTGACCGGGCTGGGTGATCAGTTGGAAGGATCGGCGCATTGAGACAGGGGATTTTCTAGTGGAGTTGCGTTTTGAAGTCCACAGGTGACTTGAGGGCGAGGATGCGTTGCGCGCCGCCGGCTCCCAGCCCCGGAGCAATGGGATGTCGCCGGCGACGCGGACCTTGCTGCGACTTTTTGTGAAGACATCGTGTGCGATGGAATCCAACCTCCGCCGATGACCATCGCTGAAATCCTTTCGCGCAAGGGACTGCTCACTGCCGAGCAGCTTGCGGACGCGCAGGTGCTGCAGCAGGCCGAGGGGCTGCGGCTGGACCGCGCCGTCGTGCAGAAAGGCTGGCTTACCGAGTTGCAATTGCTCGAAGTGTTCGCCGAGCAATTCCACCTTCCGCTGGTCAGCCTCGAAGACCGGACGTTCGACGGGGACTTGCTCCGCGCGCTGCCCCCGCGTGTGGTCTATCGGCAGCGGCTCGTGCCAGTGGGCCGCGTGGACGGCATCTTGCAGGTGGCGACGAGCGATCCGTTTGATCTCTACGCGTTCGATGATTTGCGGCTGCTCACCGGGTTGAACATCCAGCCCGTGCTTGCCACGCGCGAGGACATCGAGAAGGTCATCAAGACGCACTACGGCCTCGGCGGCGACACGCTCGACGAGATGGTCGGCGAGGACGACGCGCCCGCCGCGCTGGTCGAGGGCAGCGAGGACCTGCTCGAAGCCGCGCAGGAGGCCAGCGTCATCAAGCTCGTCAACGAGATCATCCTCGAAGCCGTCAACGAGCGGGCGAGCGACATTCACGTCGAGCCTTACGAGCACCAGATGGCGATTCGCTACCGGATTGACGGCGTGTTGCAGGAGGCGCCGGTGCCTCCGCAGATGCACCGCTTCGCCGCGGCCATCATCAGCCGCATCAAGATTCTGGCGAACCTCAACATCGCCGAGCGACGCATCCCGCAGGACGGCCGCATCAAGTTCAACGTCGGCGGGCGGCAGATTGACGTGCGCGTCAGCGTCATCCCAATGCTCTTCGGCGAGGGCGTGGTGATGCGACTGCTGGACAAGGCCAACGTGCTCTTCACATTGCCGCAGCTCGGGATGGATGCGCATTCGTTCGAGCTCTTCAAAGGACTCATTGACCGGCCGCACGGCATCTTCCTCGTCACCGGCCCCACCGGCGCGGGCAAGACGACGACGCTCTATGCCGCGCTGAATGCCATCGTCGGCCCCGGCCTCAAGGTGCTCACGGTCGAGGACCCGGTGGAATATCACCTCGCCGGCGTGAACCAGATTCCCGTCCACGCCGCTGTGGGCATGACGTTTGAGAAAGGCTTGCGCGCCATCCTGCGTCACGACCCGGACGTGGTGATGATCGGTGAAATCCGCGACCTCGAAACAGGCAGCGCCGCCATCCAGGCCGCGCTCACCGGCCATCTCGTGCTCTCGACGCTCCACACGAACGATGCCGCGTCCGCGCCGATGCGGCTCATTGACATGGGCGTGGAGCCGTTCCTGATCAGCAGCACGATGATCGGCTCGATGGCCCAGCGCCTCGTGCGCCGCATCTGCTCCAAGTGCAAGACCGACTACGAGCCGGACCGCGCCCACCTGCCGCGTGACCTGGTGCTCGCGCCCGGCGACAAGCTCTGGCGCGGCACCGGCTGCCCGAACTGCCGCAACACCGGCTACCGTGGCCGCAGCGGCCTCTACGAACTCATGGTGATGAGCGACGCCATCGCCGAAAAGATCATCGAGCGCGCGCCATCGCCGCAAATCGTGGCCGTCGCCAAGCAAGGCGGCCTGCGCCTGCTCCGCGAGGATGGCTGGGACAAAGTCCGGCAAGGCGTCACCACGCCGGATGAAGTGGTTCTGTGCACGGCTGCATGATTTCTTAGCCACGGATTGAACACGGATGAAACACGGAACAGAACAACTCGATCTCGCACGGGCTTGGAGGATGGTCTTCCGTTCATTGGCTTCCTCGTCATTTTCCAATCCGTGTTTCTTCCGTGTTCAATCCGTGGCTAGAAACTCATGACCCAGTTCACCTACACCGCGATGACCGAGGCCGGTGAGCGCGTCTCCGGCGCGATCGAGGCCGAGAGCGAGGCGGCAGTGATGCGGACGTTGGAGGACAAGCGACTCTTCCCAGTCACCGTGCTGGGCGGCGCGACGGCGGACGGCGCAAAGCCCGCGCGACGGCGCGTGAAGTCGAGCGACCTCGGCACGCTTTACGGCCAGCTCGCGGACCTGCTCGGCTCCGGCGTGCCGTTGCTCCGCGCGCTGGACTCCCTCATCCGCTCGACGCCCGCCGTCGGGCTGCGCGAGCTGCTCAAGGAAATCCGCGCGTCCGTCTCCGAGGGCAAGACGTTCACCGACTCGCTCCGGCCTTACCCTGAGATTTTCCCGACGCTGCACATCGCGATGATCCAGGCCGGCGAGCGCGCGGCATTTCTGGAAGACGTGCTGCGCAACCTCGCGGGCTTTCTCGAACGCTACGAGGAGCTTCGCAGCAAGGTCATGGGCGCGCTGATTTACCCGGCGTTGCTCACGGCGCTGGGGTCACTGGTGATGGTGGGCGCGCTGGTGTTCTTCGTGCCGCGCTTCGAGCCGCTGCTGGCCGCCGCGAAGAAGCCGCTGCCCACGGAGATTCTCTTCGCCGCGAGCAAGCTGGTGCGCGGTTACTGGTGGCTGCTGCTCATCGGCGGCACGGGCGCGGGCTTCTTGCTGTGGTTGAATCTCCAGACCGAGGCCGCGCGGCGGAAGCTGGAAGGCTGGCAGTTGAAAATCCCCGTGGTCGGCAACGCGCTGCGGCTGCTGGCCATCACGCGCTTCTGCCGCATCCTGGGCACGATGCTCGCCAACGGCGTGCCGCTGCTCACCGCACTGAAGATCGCCCAGAACGCCACCGGCTCGACCATCCTGGCCGAGCGCATCGCCGAGGCCACCGAATCCGTGCGCGATGGCAAGCGCCTTTCCGAGCCACTGGCCAAGGGCGGTTTCTTCCCGGACCAAATCCTCGCGATGATCGCCGTGGCGGAGGAATCCAACAAACTCGACAAGGTGCTCGTGCAAATCTCCGACACCGTCGAGCGCCGCACGAACCGCTCGGTGGACCAGGCCGTGCGCCTCATCGAGCCGCTCATCCTGTGCATGGTCGCGGCGGGCATCGGCTTCCTCGCGCTGGGACTGCTGCTGCCCATCTTCACGATGGCCAGCTCGCTTGGGTCGAAGTGACCGGAGGCAGATGGCCTGCCGTGGATTCAGTGCGGCGATTCTTTGGCCACGGATGGAACACAGAAGGAACACGGATGCAGGAGAAGACTTTTGTTTGGAGGGCAGGAAGGAGGCGAAAGCTGCTGCTGCGCTGCTCCTGCATCCTGCTCTCCTTATGAGGCTCCTTGTTCGTGTTCCATCCGTGGCTCGACTGAACCCGAACTCCGAGATGGATTGGCCGCGAAAGGGCGCAAAGAGCGCAAAGCCAAGTTTCTAGCAGGAGAGCGGGGCGGTTAGAAACGAAACCAGCCAAGTGGGTTTTCTTTGCGGCTCTGCGTCTTTGCGTCCTTGCGATAGGTTTCAATTGCCGCAATTAGGTTCATCCATGGCTCAACTGGATGGTTCGGGATTAAGGATGAAGGAGCCGCGTCCGCCCTGAATTCGGCGGGAAATCCGGGCCGGCGCCTGCACACTGCAAAATAGTTCCTCGATTTGGCAATTCAGGTGAATCTTGCACGCCTCATCCCGTCGCACCTTTGTTGCCATGAAGTTAAATAACGAATTGCTCAGGACAAGGCTTGCGCGTCGCGCGGCGGGATTCACCCTCATTGAAATCCTTCTCGTCATCGTGATCATCTTAATGCTGGCGGGGGCGATGGTCGTCTTCGTTCTTCCACAGCAAAAGGGGGCGGAGAAGAACACGACCAAGCTCATGCTCGCACAGGTCGCCACCGCGCTGGACACCTACCGGCTCAACCTCGGCCACTACCCGAGCGAGCAGGAGGGCGGCATCGACGCGCTGGCGAAGAAGCCCACTTTCGAGAACGAGCGCATGGGGGAGAAGTGGCAGGGGCCCTACCTCAAGCCCGGCACCTCGCTCGACGATCCGTGGGGCAACAAGTTGCGCTACGAACTCGTCGCCGCTGCATCCGAGGGCGAGGACAAATCCGCGCTTCCTTATAAGCTTTTCTCTGTCGGCCCGGACGGCCAACCCGACACCGACGACGACATCAAGCATGGGGCGGAAACCGCCACAGAGGAGAACTCCGGCCGATAAGCCCATGATTTCGCGCTCACATCCACGCCATCCCGCCCCGCGCTGCTTCACGCTCATCGAGCTGTTGCTGACGGTCGCGCTGGTGCTGGTCTTGCTGGGCGCGGTGATTTACAACTTTTCCTCGGCTGCCAGCGGCGCGCGTCTGAATGAGGGCGCAGGCCAGGTCGAGGCGTTGTTCCGGTTTGCCCGCGCACACGCCGAGAGCACGGGCAAGCAGGTGCGCATCCTCTTCCCCGAGTCGGAAGGCGGGGACAGCGCCGAGATGGTGGCGGCGGAATCGCCCGCCAGCACCGTGCGCGTGACATGGGAGGCAGACCCCGTCGGCGCCCCCGGCGTGTTCCGGGATTTGCCCGCTGCCGCGAGCTACGTGCAGAGCATCAGCAACCTCGTCAGCATCCAAATGGTCCAGCCTGACGGCCAGGGCGCGGAAGGGACTGGGGTTTCCGCCGACGCCCTCCCCAATGCTGGCTCTACGGAGGAGCCCGCTGCAGAGGCCGCGCGCAACCCTTTCTCGATCGTCACCTTCTACCCTGATGGCACGGGCGACTCGGTGGAAGTGGTGCTGGCCTCGCGTGACGAGGAAGATGTCCGCCGCTTGATGGTCCGCATGACGGGGTTGACTGGCATCATCCGCCGGCATGTCATCGCCGAGGCCAACGCCGCTGAACTCGAGCCCTCCGCCCCGGCCACGGAGGCCGCTGCGGAGGGACTGAAGTGAGGTGGGTTCCATCTTCCTCCCACCCGCGTAATGGAGCGGGCGTCCTCGCCCTACTGAGTCTGCCAGGCGTCTCGCTTGGCCGTGCTTCGTCCGGCAAGCGGGGTGCTTGCCAGACAGCGGCAGTCGGGACGACTGCCCGACTAGCCCATCACGGCTCCGTCCTCCTCGAAGTCATCCTCGCACTGGCGCTCTTCGTCACCGCCGCCGCCATCGTCACCAGCGGCATGAACGCCTCGACTGAGAGCCTTGAGCGCCAACGCCTCAACACCCACGCCGCGAACCTCGCCGCCACCGCGCTGGCCGAGGTGCAGTTGGGAATTCGGTCTCCGGCACTCGCGGGGGAGCAACCCTTCCTCACGCCGTTTGAAAAGTGGACTGCCGAAACCGTCATCACTCCGACCGAGACGGAAACAGGCGCGGCCAGCGGCCTGCTCCGCGTCGAGGTCATCATCCGCCACCAGGAATCCCCGCTGGTCCGACGCCTTACCCAAGTCATCCGTGTGGACCCCAACCGCAGCGCGTTGCCCGCCGCGTTCTGATATGCGACTCCTTCGCCAATCCACTGGAGCACGGACGCCCTCGTCCGCAGCCAATGCGGACGTGGGCGTCCGCGCTCCAAGCGCCCGCCGGTGCGCCCAGACCGTGCGGCGCAGTCCAATTCTCCATTCGCAATTCGCAATTCGCAATTCCCCCGCCTTCACGCTCATCGAAGTCGTCCTGGCCATCAGCATCGCCATCGGCCTCCTCCTTGTGGCCATGCACTTCTATCAGCAAGCCACATCGCTCCGGGCGCAACTCCTCGACGAGGCCGAGCGCCTCGCCGCCGTGCGCCAGGTCATGGACCGCCTCGCCGCCGACCTTCGCGTGGCCCCGGTGCATGACCGGGTGGGCTTCTCGGGCGATTCGAATTCCTTGCGTTTCGTCATCACCGCGCTGCCGCCCGCTTCAGGCGGAATGCAATCCGATCTCAGGCGGGTCACGTATCGCGCCACATTCGCGGGCACAGGCACCAACCTCGCCGTCAGCGGGCTGGTGCGCACTGAGGAACCGGCGGTGGACTTCTTGACTTCCTCACGCCCCGCTGAGCTCGCCACCACGGATGTCGAGACGAATGCCTCCGCCACCAGTGACCCGGCTGCCCCGGCTGCAGCTCCGACCCCTGCCCTGACAGCCAGCGAACCGCTCACCGAGGCGGTGCGCTACCTGAGCTTCCGCTTCTGGGATGGCACGGCGTGGAGTGAGAGCTGGAGCGGCGTCACACCGCCGCCGGGCGTGGAGGTCTCGCTGGGCTTCGAGCCGCAGGCTTCCGATCTGGCTCCCGAGCAATATCCGGGCGAAGTCTTTCGTCGCGTCATCTTCCTCCCCGCCGGCCGGCCCAGGCCGCCGGAAACAAACCTGGTCGCCAACGTGAACTCCCGGTGAAGCTCCGGCCCACAAGTGAATCCTGCGAGCGCCGTGCTCCCGTAGCGCAGGTTTCCAAGCCTGCGCGCCCCGCTGTGTCGAGATGCTCTTTTTGGACGAAAACGCACCGACCCTGTTTGACCTTCGCCCCAGAGGGGCCTCGGAACTTAGCCGGGGGCATGGCGAGCGAAGCGCGAGCCGCCGACGCCGGTGTCGTCGCGCTGAAACAATCGCACCCCGGCAAGGGTGCCGGAAACTTCGCGGCGAACAGTTACTGCGTCCCTGCCGGGGCGCGGCGCGTTGAAGGACGTTTTCCGGGGGCGGCGACTGCTGGCGCAGCCTTGCCCCCGGCTAAGTTCCGTGGCCCCTCCGGGGCAAGCCCGCGCGCCTTCATCCTCGTTGGCGTGCTCGTGCTGGTGATGCTGCTGTCGATGGTCGTCGTGAGCCTGCTCTTCCGCTTCAATGCCGAGGACACCGCAGCCAGCGCGAGCGTGGGCACCGAGCAGGCCTGGGCAGCGGCTTTGAGCGGCGTCGAGGAAGCCTTGCGCGTCGCCTCGGATGCGCTGCCCGGCGCGACCGACTGGCAGCAGAACCCGGGAGCCTTCCGTGACCGCCTCGTGTTCGAGGATGGGGCGGACCGCTGGTTCTTCACGGTGTTCTCGCCGGGAGACGACGAGTCTCTGGGCGAGTTTCGCTTCGGCCTCACCGACGAGGCCGCCAAGCTCAACGTGAACGCCTTGCACGATGCGGCCATCGAGAAGCTTCCCCGCGTCACCCCGGCCCTGGCCGCCGCGCTGCGTGACTTCACGGACGAGGACAGCACGCCGATGCCCGAGGGAGCTGAGCAGGAATATTACAGCGGACTCCCGCGCCCTTATGCCATCCGCGATGGCCCGCTGGCATCGCTCGACGAGCTTCTTCTTGTGCGCGGATTCACGCCCGCGCTGCTGCACGGCAGCGCGGCGGCGCGCGCCACCACGGCTGGCGACGCTACCGAACCGCGCGCGGAGCGGGGCTTGAGCCAGCTCCTGACCATCGCCTCCTACGACCCCGACACGGCGAGCGACGGCACCTGGCGTGTGAACTTCAACAGCGCCGACGCCGTGCTGCCCCAGACAGAGCTGCCTCCCTCGCTCACGAACTTCCTCGCCGCGCTCCGCACCAACGAAGTCACACTCTCCCACGCCGCCGACCTGCTGGAGGCGAGGCTCCCCGTCAAAGACGCGAAAGGTGTCGAGTCAGAAATCACCTCCGGCATCGGCAAGGCCGAGCTGGCCACCGTGCTCGAACTCTTCACCGCGTCCGGGGAGTTGCAGACCGAGGGCCTCATAAACGTCAACACCGCCAGCGCCGCCGTGCTTGCCACATTGCCCGGCGCGGATGATGCGCTGGCCGAGTCCATCGTCTCCGCGCGCGGGGCACTCAGCCCCGACCGCAAGACGACCCTGGCGTGGCTCTATCAGGAGGGCGTGGTGGACGCCGCGAAGTTCAAGGCGCTCGCGCCGCAGCTCACCACACGCAGCTTTCAATTCACCTTCCAAGTCATCGGCTACGGCCTGCCGTCGGGCCGATTCCGCGTGCTCGAAGTCGGGATTGATGTCGCGCCCGGCACACGCCGCATCACCCACCTGCGCGACGTGACACGGCGCGGCCTGCCCTTCCCGCTCGGCGGCGAGACGGAAGCGCAGCCGACGAAGTCGGCGAAGCGCGGCCCGGCAGGGCAAGACTCCGCCGATCCCCATTCCGAGCGCCGCGAGGCGAGCGCCGCGAGCATCTCGGGCGAAACCACACCCAGCCAAGAATCTCGCTGCGCTCGCGCCTCCTTCATCGGCCGATGGGGTTCGACGGAGTCTCACCCTGCCAAGTTTGGGAAGGAGGCCCGCCGTGGCTGACAGCGACGCCCTGCCCGCTATTCTGGTGAAGAAATTCTCCCGTGCCCGCGAGCAGCGTTCGCGATTGCCCGCGCAGGCCACGGCGCTTGATGTGGACGGCCGCTCGCTGCGCGTCGTGCAGACGACCACACGCGGCGGCCAGCCCGCCGTGGCCCGCGTGTCAGTCGCGCCGCTCAACCTCCCCGCCGATGCCGACCGCACTGACCCCGCCGTGCTAGGTGCGGCCATCGCGAAGGCGCTCGACCACCTCAAGCTCAAGCCCGGTCCTGTCGTGCTCGGCATCCCGCGCTCACAGGTCGTGCTCAAAACGCTGCTGCTCCCCGTCATCGCCAACGTAAGCGATCTGGCGTCCATCGTTCACCTGCAAGTTGGGAAGGACCTGCCGTTCCGCCTCGCTGCGGCCGTCGTGGACTTCAAAATCCACCGGCAAATCACCCCACCCGCGCCCAAGCCCGATGCGAATTCCAGGCCGCTGAACCCATCCGAACCCGCGCCCACAGCACCGCCGCCCAAGCTCGAAGTGCTCGTCGCCGTCGCAAAGCGCGAGGTCGTCGAGTTCTACCAGCGCGCCGCCGAGGCAGCGGGGCTCAGGCTCGTCGCGCTCGGATTGCTGCCGTCGGCCAGCATCCGGTGTGTCGAGGCGTGCCGCGTCACTGACCGGGCGGCGACCTTCGCCCTGGTTTCGCTCCGGCACGATGAGGTGAGCATTGACATAGTGGCCGGCCAGGCCGCGCCGTTCAGCCGGGGCACCACTGTCAAACCCGTGGCCCCGGCGAGCTCGACAAGTGAGGCGGTCACGCCCGAGGCGTTTGTCAACGCGGCCACGATTGAAGTCGTCCGCAGCCTGCACAGCTACAGCGGGCTGGGCGCGGATGCCTCGGTGCCGCAGGTGCTGGTGGCCGGCGCGACCGGCCACGAAGCCGCCGTGGTCCCGGCGCTCGCCGCGCGCACCGCATCGCCCGTCACGCTGCTCGACACGGCGGCACTGGAGTTGCCCGAGGACTCCCGCGCGCACGCCGCCGGCGCGGTCGCCGGCATCGGCCTCGCCCTGGGCTTCGCAGACGCGGAGGGGCTGCCCTTCGACTTCCTCAATCCCAAGCTCCCCGCCGCGCCGCGCAACCTGCGGCGCATTCGCATCCTGACGGGCCTGGCCGCAGCCGCCGTGCTCTTCGTCGCCGTGGGCGGAGTCCGCACCTTGCTCGTGGGCAGGCGGCAGGCGGTGCTCGATGCCGTGACCGCCGAGGCCGCAGCCGCTGAGAAGAAGCGGCCCATATACAAGCAGATGATTTCGCAGGCCAGCGTGGTGAATGAGTGGGTGAAGGGCGAGCGCGACTGGCTCACGCACTACGCCTACCTCACTGCGGTGCTGCCGCGCAGCGAGGAAATTTTCCTGACATCGCTCGCGGTGACCGGCCAGGGCGTGCTGCGCCTTGCGGTGCGTGCGAAGAGCGGCGCGGTGCTGGCGAAGCTGGAGAAGCAGTTGCGCGCCGCCGGCTACGAGGTCAAGCCGCTGGCCATCACTCCCGGGTCGGACCGCACGGGCTACGAATTTCTCTCCACAGTCGAGCTGGTGGTGCCGCCAAAGCTCAAGATTGACCTGACGAAAGTGACGCCGCCCGCGCGCCCGGCGGATGATGTCTCGCTGGAGCCCCAACGAAAGAAAGGAGGCGGATGACCCAGCGCGAGAAAATCCTGGCCGGGCTGGTGCTCGGCAGCGTGTGCCTCCTGGGCGGCGGGCTGGGACTGCGCGCGTTCATCACCAAGCCGCTCACAGAGCTGGACAAGCGCATCACCGCCGCGCGCGAGCGGCTGGAGAAAATCAACACCGACCGGCGGAACTACTTCAGCGCCGAGGACCGTTTGAAGAGCCTTGCCAGGCTCGCGTTCGCCGACACCGTGGACGAGGCCAGCGCGCATTCCGGCGAGATGCTGACCAAGCAGATTCTTCGCGCCGGCTTGAAGGAAGTGAGCTTCACCCGCCTGCCCGTCGGCCCCCGCAAGATGCGCGGCGCGAGTGAAATCGGCTGGAACGTGCAGGGCGAGGGCGCGCTGGCCGGCGTCGTGAACCTGCTCTTCCTGCTGGAGCAATCGCCCAATCTACTGCGGCTGGAAAACCTCGTCGTCTCCGGTGGCGACGCGCCCGGCGTGGTGCGCGTGCAGTTCCGCTGCCTGACCCTCGTGCTGGACCCGGCTCCTGAAGTGACGCGCACGCCGCTGCTGGCCAAGGCGGAACTGAATTCCCCCGAGCGGCATGCGCTGGACACCATCCCGGTGCGCGACATCCTGCGGCCCTACATCAAGCGCCCGCCGCCGCCCACGCCGAAGGTTCCGCCCGGCGGCAGTCCGGCGAGCACGCCCGCCACGCCGCCGGGACCGCCCGGCCCTGAGACCTTCCGCATCGTGTCGCTCTCCGAATGGCAGGGGCAGCCGGAGGTCCACGTCCGCGACACGACCACACAAACCACCGCACGCTACAAGCCAGGCGACGCGCTCGCGGGCGGGATGATCGCGATGGTGGATTACCGGGCAATGCCATTGCCGGGCGCGAGCGGCTTGCAGTCTTACAGCCGCGTCATCCTGCGGGTGAAGGACGAGTTCTTCGCCATCGAGCGCGGGCAGACGCTGGCCGACCTGCGCAAACTCGAACCGGAAAAACTTCCACCTCAATTGGCCCGGCCAGCCGTCAAAGCCGAATGAAACAGCGCGCCGCCACACTCTCTTTCTTATGAACCGCACGCATCCCACGCTCCTCGCCCTGGCGCTCGCCACCGGCACCTTCACCCTCGCGGCACAGGACGCACAGAAGGCTTCGCCGCCAGCCACGCCTGCCAAGACCGTCACCATCGCCTCGCCCGCCGGCACAGCCGCGCCCGCCGACGTGAAAGGAACACCCACGCCCTCCCCATCCGCCGCGCGCAACATCCGCTTCCAGTTCGACGGCATCTCCTACGCCGACGTGATTGAGCGATTCGCGCAGATGGCGGGCAAGCCCCTCCTCGCCGCCACGAAGCCGGAGGGCACATTGAGCTACAACGACGCCAACACCTACACCTACGCCGAGGCGCTCGACACACTCAACGTCATCCTCTCCATGAAGGGCGTGATGCTGGTCGAGAACGCGAACTACCTTCAGCTCGTGCCGTTCAAGGAGCTGCCCTCCACGCCGCTGCGCCTGCTGCGCGGGGCCGCTCCCACCGGGGACGTGCGGCCCGGCGAGATTGTCACCGCCGTGCTCGACGCGAAGAACGTGGACTCGAAGGAGATCACCGAATCCCTCACCGCGATGCTCTCCAACGCCGGCTCCATGGCCGTGCTCCCGCGCGGTCGCGGCATCATCATCACCGACCGGCTCGCAAACATTCAGCGCATCAAAAGCCTGCTGGCCACGATCGATGTCGAAGCCCCTGCGGAGCGGCAGATGAAGACCTACGCGATGCAAAACACATCCGGCGCGATTGTCGCCGACCTGCTCAACCGCACCTTCGGTCTCGCCACCGCGCCCAAGCGCCAGGAGTTCAACCCCTCGACCAAGTCGATCCAGCTCCTGCCGCCCGACCCGAACGAATACATCACCGCCGTCTATGACGACGCCTCGCGCACGATGGTGCTCTTCGGCCCGCGCGAGCGCATCGCGCTGGCGGAGGAATTGATAGCCAAGTTCGAGCAGCGCGACGGCCCGGCGGGCGACGTGCGCATCTACCAGTTGCAATCCATCAAGGCCGAGGAGCTGGCGGGCATCATCCGGCAGGCGATTCCCGGCGTGGCCGAGCCGAAGGAATCCTCCGCCACCTCCGCCACCAAGGCCCGCGTCATCGCGGACTCAAAGGACAACCGCCTCATCGTCGCGTCACCCGTCGCGGCGCAGTTGGAGCAGATTGATTTGCTCATCAGCCGCGTGGACAAGGGCGCGGGCGGCCCGTTTGGCAACACCAACAACTTCGCGCTCCGCACGCAGACCGTGCAGTTGACGAAAGTCTTCCGGCCGCGCGCGACCGAGCCGAAGGATTTCGCGCAGATTCTCACTCAGGCGCTCACCCGGCGCGAGCCGGGCACGCGCACGGGAAGCACCACGGCGAGCGTCACGTTCGATGCAGCCAGCAAGAGCGTGGTCATCACCGGCTCGCCGGGCGACTTGCAGACGGCGACGGAGATTCTCACGCAGTTGGAGACCGGCACATCGCAGCCGCAGCCGCTCCAGACGCGCTTCATCGAGGTCGGCACGGCGGCGGACGCGAAGCGCCTCCTGCCGCTGGTCGAGGAGCTTTACCGCAACCAGATGAGCGGCGCGGGCGCGCTCGACTCCGGCGCACACGCCAAGCTGATGAGCGACGACAACGGACGGCTCGTCGTCACGGCGAGTGAGCCGCACCTGCTGCGCATCGAGGAACTGGTCAAGCAGCTCCGCGGCAAAAACGGCGCCGTGTTGAACCGCCAGCTCCAAATCGTCGCTCTCAAAAACACGCGGATGGAAACGGTGTTCCCCGGCTTCGAGAAGTTGCTCACTGACCGCATGGCTGACCGGCGCTTCGAGGGCCAGCCCAAACCCTCCGTCGTCCCGGACAACGCGAACAACCGGATGCTCGTCACCGCCACACCGGAGCAGCTCAAGGAAATCGAGCAGCTCGTGCAGGTTGTGGACCTCGCGCCGGCCACGCAGCGGCGCGAGATGGTCGTGCTGCCCGTGCGCGCCAAGGCGCCGACGGAAATCATCACGCTCGCCACGCAGCTCCTCGCGCAGATGGGCGGCCCCGGCACCGACCCGCAGATGGAGCCGAAGCTCATCCCCGACGCGAGCGGCAAGCAAATCATCGTGCTGGCGACGGCGAAGGACTTGACCCGCGTGCGCGAACTGGTGATGCAGCTCGACACCGCCACGACGCAGAACCTCGCGCGCCAGTTCCGCACCGTGGAACTGCACGCGCGCACCGCCACCGACCTGACGTCACTCGTGACCCAGCTTTACACCGAGCAGATCCGGGGACAAAGCGAGCCGCCGGGCGGCGCGGCCACGGTGATTGCGGACCCAAAGAACAACCGCATCATGGTCAGCGGCGCGGACGCAGAAATCACCCGTGTCGAGGCCATCATCCGGCAGCTCGACCCCGCCGGCAAAAGGCCCTTGCGCGAGGAGACACGCGTCATCCGTCTCAAGGCCGCGCTGGCCGCCGAGATTTCCGGCCTCGTGGAGAAGAGCCTCAACGCGCAGGCGCAAACCGTGAAGGTGCTCGTGGACTCGCGCAGCAACAGCCTCGTCATCAGCGGCGAGACGGAGGCGGTCGAGGCCGCGTCGAAGGTAATCCAGCAGCTCGACACGCCCGGCGATGTGCAGCCGCGCGAGATGCGCGTGATGGAGCTGAAGCAGGGCGACGCCGCTGCGATTGCCGCGCTGGCCACGCCGCTCGTCAACGAACTGCTCAAAAGCCAGCGCGGGCCGGAGTTCACCCCGTCCGTGAAAATCATCGCCGACGCCGCCTCGAACCGGCTCATCCTCAGCGGCCCGCGCAGCGAGCTGTTGGCCGTGAGCACCATCGTCGAGCAGCTCGACCAGGCTCCCGAGGGCGCGGGCGGCGCGAAGGTCTTCAAGCTGAACAACGCCGACGCGAGCAAGATTGTCGGAGTGGTCTCAAACGCGATGGTGAAGTTCGACGCGCGCAACCAGCCCATCCGCCGCATCACTGTCTCAGCCGACCGAGAGTCCAACAGCATCGTCGTGGCCGGCACACGGGCGGACTTGAAAGATGCGGAGAACATCATCCAGCGGCTCGACAACGAGGGCCTTGACCCGTCCAACCTGGACAAGCCGAAGGGGATGAAACTCATCGAGGTGCGCGGCGACGCCGACGCGCTGGCCGCGCTGGCGACGAAGGTTTTCGCGGCGCAGAGCGGCAGCCGGGCGGTGACGAACCTCGTCAGCATCACGCCGAACGGCAAGCGCATCATCGTCCTCGCGCCCGGCACGATGCTGCCGCAAATCGAGTCGCTCATCGCATCGCTCGACAGCAAGCCCGACGAGCTGCAACGCGAGCTGCATCCCATCACGGTGAGCAACGCCTCCGCCACGGAGCTGCTGCCCAAGGTCACGGCGATTTACACCGACCAGTCCGCCGGCAAGGCGCAGAAGCCCGCGATGATTTATGCCGACCCGAGCGGCACGCGGCTGAATGTCTTCGGCACGAAGCAGCAGGCGGAAAGCATTCAGCAGATCGCCGACACCCTCGCCGGTGGCCAGCCCGCCGCACGCGAGACGAAGGTGATTGATCTCGGGAAGCTCGCCGAGGCCAAGCGCGTGATGGCGCTTGCGCTCCAGCTCTACAAGGACCAGTTCGCCGCCAACCCGCAGCTCGGCGCGGCGGACGCGCAAATGGTCAGCGACGGCGTGTCGGGCCGCATCATCGTGAGCGCGCGCACGGAGCACCTGAAGGCCATCGAGGCCATCTTCGCCCGCCTCCAGCCAGCGATGACCAACGCTCCCGCGCGGGAGACGCGAATGATTGAGGTCGGCACCGCCAACGACGTCGCGCGGCTCCTGCCCATCGTGCAGAAGCTCTACACCGAGCAGTGGAAGGACAAGCCGGAGACAGACCCGGCGGACGCTCAAATCGTCGCGGACCCGCAGGGCGGGCGGCTCATCGTCACGGGCCGGCCCGAGCACGTGAAGGAAATCGAGGCGCTGCTCCAGAAGCTCGGCACGGGCAAGGCCCGCACGCAGGTCCGCGACACGCGCATCTTCGACCTCACCGCCGCGAGCGCCGTCGAGCTGGCGGCCACGGTGAAGCTGCTTTACCTCGAACAGGCCAAGGCCCGCTTCGGCGCGCAGGCGCCCGACACGCTGATCGCGCCCGACACCGGCGCGAACCGGCTGATTGTAGTGGGGGACATCGCGGAGCTGGAAGCGGTCGCCGATCTCGTCAAGAAGCTCGACACCACCGGCGGGCAAAGCTCGACGGCGCGCGTCTTCAAAATCAAGTCCGCCGACCCCGCGAAGGTCGCCGAGGTGCTCGGCACCGCGCTCGTGCGCTTCGACGCCGCCGGCCGCGCGCAGAAGCGCGTGAGCATCTCCGTGGACCCGAAGACGCGCACGCTCATCGTGACCGGAGACCCGAAGGAGCTCTCGGCCGTGCCCGCCATTATTGAGCAGCTCGACCAGTCGCTCGGCGAGCAGCCCGCGCGCAAGATGCAGGTCATCGCGGTCAAGCGCGGCAGCATCGGCGACCTCTCCACAAAGGCGCGCAAGCTCTACGACGACCAGGTCAAGAGTCAGCCGGAGCTAAGCGTGTCCGAGGTGCTGGTCATGGAAGATGCCGCGAGCAACCAGCTCATCCTCGCCGGCAGCGACGCTCACTTGAAGCTCTACGGAAAGATTCTCTACGACCTTCAGGCGATGCAGACGGTGCAGGGCGAGCGCGAGACGAGGCTGCTTGAGCTGGGCCAGCCCGAGGAGGTCACGCGCCTGCTGCCGCTTGTGCGCCAGCTCTACGAGGATCGCTGGAAGAGCCGCCCGCTGTCCGACCCGGCTGACGCGAGCATCTTCGCCGACACGAGGAACGGCCGGCTCATCGTCACCGCTCGCACGAACCATCTCGCTGAGATTGAAGCCATCCTCGCGCAGTTGCGCGGCACGGCGGCGATGGAGCCTCGCGTGACACAGTTCTTCACCCTGGCCGGCAGCGACGCCACCGGCCTGGCAGCCACCTTGCGCCCGCTCTACCTGGAGCAGTCGCGCCTGCGGCCCGGTGCGCCGGCCCGCGACACGTTGATTCTGGCCGAGACGAATTCCAACCGCCTCGTCGTGACCGGCACGGCCGGCGAGCTGGCCATCGTCGAGCATCTGGTCCGCGAGCTGGACAAGACCAGCCCGCTGAACGCCAACGCGCGCATCTTCCAGCTCAAGTCCGCCGACCCGGCGCAGGTCACGGAGATTCTCACCAACGCATTCGTGATGCTGGACCGCTTCGGACGGCCGACGAAGCGCATCAGCGTGGTGGTGGACGCGAAGAACCGCAGCCTGGTCGTCTCGGGCGAGCCGAGGGACGTGCAGTCCGCCGCGCTGCTCATCGAGCAGTTGGAGGCCGCCCCCGGCACGAACACGGTGCGGCAGATGAAGGTCTTCGCGCTCAAGGGCCGCCGCGCGACGGAGACCGCGCCGAAGATTCGCCAAGTCTTCGAGGAGCGCGCGCGCAGCCTCTCAGACGTGGGCACATCTGGCGCGCTGGTCATCGAGGACATTCCCGGCAACCAGCTCATCTTCGTCGGCAACGAGAAGCAGCTCGCGCTGATGCAGGAGACGGCGGACGTGATGGACAAGGCCGGCACGACGCTGGGCCGCGAGGTGCGCGTCATCCAGTTGGAGCGCAACTCCGCCGCAGCCATCGCAACCATGCTCACGCGGCTCTATCCACGCCAGACGGGCACGGTGGACCGCGAGGACCGGATGCTAATCAGCGCCGGCGGCGATGACGCCACGCTCATCGTGGACGCGAACCGCCAGCAGCTTGAGCAGGTCGAGCAGCTCGTGCGCGTGATGGACGCCGCGCCCGCAGGTGACAAGACGACCTTCCACGCCGTGCATCTCGAGAAGGGCAAGGCCGAGGAAGTCGCCACCGCTGTGACCGCGTCGTTCGCGGCGAAGTTGACCCGGGGAAAACTCCCGCGCACCACGGTCACGCCTGTCAGCGGAGCAAACACGCTGCTCATCAACGGCCCGAACATCGAGGTCGAGGAGGTGCTCAAAATCATCAAGGCCCTCGACGTGGAGATGCGGGGCGACGAAATCGAAATCCGCATCTACAAGCTGGAGAACGGCACGGCGAAGGAAGTCTCCGTCATCATTGACCAGTTGCTGCGGGGCGTCACCCGCTCCAAGGCCCGCGCCGCCGCAAGCAGCGTGACGGTGGATGCACGCGCGAACTCGCTCATCATCTCCGGCACGGACGCGCACTTCCGCGTCGTGGAGAAGATTCTGCCGACGCTCGACAAGGTCCCGGAGCGCTCCGACCGCGACGTGCAGTTCGTCTGGCTCAAGAAGGCCAAGGCGTTCGATGTGGCCAGCAAGCTGGAGCTTCTCTTCACCGAGCGGCCCAAGGGCGAGCAGCCGCTCATCGAGCCGGACGTGATGAACAACTCGTTGACGGTCATCGCCAAGCGCGGCGACCTCGCCCAGATTCAGGATCTTGTGTCGCGCCTGGACGAGCAGAGCAAGGACGACACCATCCAGGTCCGCCTCCGTCCGCTGGACCGCGTCGTCGCCGAGCAGATGGCGAAGATGCTGCAAAGCATTTACCCGCAGATGTCGCGTGGCACCGTGCGGGTCGTCGAGAAGCTGGACCCGCTCAAGCCCGCCGCGACCAACGCGCCCGCTGCCACCCCGGCCACCAACGCCCCGGCCAATCCGCCCGCCCCGCAGGCTCAAGCCCCGGTCGCCAGCACGAACACGATTCCCGAAGTCGTCATCGCCGTGGACAAGAACGCGAACTCGCTGCTCCTCTCCGGCCCGGCCTCCGAGCTGGACAACGTCGAGCGCATCATCAGCGACCTCTCGCTCAACTTCTACAGCAACGAGGCCGAGTTCCGCCTCTTCCCTCTGAAGGACGCCGACCCCATCGTGGTCGCGCGCACGCTGAACGAGCTGCTCCGCATGCCGCCCGTCACCGTCGCGCCGCAGCGGCCCGGCGAGCCGGTGAGGACCGTCGAGCAGCCGCCGCGCATCACCGTTGTGGCCGAGCAGCGCACGCGCAGCGTCGTCGTCCGCGCACGCCCGACAGACTTCGCGCTGATGGAATCGCTCATCAAACAGCTCGATGGATCGGGGCAGACAGCCCAGCTCGAATTCCGCGTCGTGCCGCTGACCAACGCGCCGCCGGAGAAGGTGCTGCCGCTCGTGCAGCAGATGGTCACGCAGCTCAACATCATCCGCCCCGGCGAGCCGCTCACCGTCGCCGTGGACCCGCGTTCGCGCGGCCTGCTGATCGTCGCGCGCGAGGCGATCATTCTCCAGGTGGAGAAAATGGTTCAATCATTCGACAAGCCCGCTCCCTACATCGAGGCCGAGGTCATGGTCTTCGCGCTGAAGAAGGCCAACGCGGCGGCGCTGGCGCTCGTGTTGCAGAACATGATCCGCCCCGGCGCGCAGGGCACGCAAAGCCCGGAGTCCCGGGAGTTGCAGGAGCAAATCCGCCGGCTCCGCGTGCTCGGCGACAACGGCGAGGCCGTCACCCTGGACCTCACCAAGCCCATCAAGATTTCTGCCGACGGCGCAGGCGGGGGCAACCGCCTCGTGCTCACCTCGACGCCCGACAACCTGAAGGCGCTCGCCGCCGTGGTCGAACTGATGGACACGCCGCAGCTCATCGAAGGCGTGAACGTCCGCATCGTGAAGCTCCAGCACGCGGACGCAGCCTCGGTGCTGAGCACCTTGCAGAGCATCTTCACGCAGGGCCGCACCCTCGCCACCGGCCCAGGCGGCCCCGGCGCTCAGCCCGAGGGCCTGACCGGCAAGGCGCTGGTCAATCCCATCGGCATCGGCGTGGACCCGCGCTCCAACACGCTCATCCTCAGCGGCCAGACAGAATCCATCGAGCTGGCCTCGAAGCTCATCGAGGACTTGGACAGGCAGCTCGACCATCCCGTGACCGAGGTGAAGCTCTTCCGCCTCAAGCACGCCTCCGCCACGCGGCTCGTGCCGATGCTGCAAAGCGTCTTCACCGAGGGCCCGCCGGTGCCCGGCACCGAGGGGTTGAAAACCCAGGTCACGCGTCTCCGCACGTTGAAGGAGGCCAGCGCCGCGCCGCGCACGAGCGAAAATGCCAAGGCCCGCGCCGCGCTGACCATTCAGGCCGACGACCTCTCAAACATCCTCATCGTCGCCGCCCGCAGCGACATGCTGCCGCTCATTGCCGACGTGGTTGACCAGCTCGACATCCCGTCCGCGTCCGGGCTGGAGACCGTTCGCATCTTCCCGCTCATCCACGCCGAGCCGGCGGCGGTGCAGAAGGTTCTTGCCGACCTCTACGCCGGCCAGCGCGCGGGCCTCGTGCGCAACGAGGACAAGCCCGTCATCACGCTCGATGACCGCACCGGCGCGCTCATCGTCGCGGGCAACACGAAGAGCTTCGCCATCATCGAGGGCCTGCTCAAGCAGCTCGACCAGAAGCTGCCGTTCGACCTGCGCGACATCCGCATCCTCCCGCTGGAGCACGCGGACGCGAGCGTCGTGGCCGGGACGTTGCAGAAACTCATGGACGCGCGGCTCACGCAGCGCGTGACGTTGAACAAGGGCCAGTCCGACGCGCTCAAGGTCATCATCCTCGCCGACTCGCGCAGCAACGCGCTGCTCATCGGCGGCGGTCGCGACAGCTTCGAGATGGTTGAGACACTGGCCAAGCAGCTCGACACAGCGGGCCCGGCGTTGAGCGGGCGCATCCGTTTGATTCCGCTCCAGTTCGCGGACGCGCGGCTGGTGGGCGCGACGCTGACCACGCTCTTCGAGCAGCGCTACGCCGCCGCGCGCACCACGGACATCCAGCGCAACAAGCCCGTCATCCTGCCCGACCCGCGCAGCAACAGCCTGCTCATCACGGCGAACCAGGAGGACAACCGCGCGATTGACGAGCTGCTGCTGAAGCTCGACACGCGAATGGACAACCCCTCGCTCCAGCTCACCGTCCTGCCGCTCAAGCACAACGACTCCGCGCGCGTGGCCGGGATGATTGAGAGCATCTTCGCCGCGCGCCGCGCCGCGCAGTCGCTGCCGGGCCAGGCACCGCTGCCGGCCACCCAAATCAAGGTGGAGCCGGACCCGTTGAACAACTCGCTCATCGTCTCCGCAAACAAGGAGAACCTTGAGCTGATCCAGGACCTGCTCAAGAAGCTCGACGCCGAGCCTGTCATCGCGGGCGGCGTGCTGGAGGTGTTCACGCTGCAATTCGCGGACGCCGCGCGCGTCGGGGCGATGCTGAGTTCGCTTGTGCAGCAGGGGCTTTACCGGCCCGGCCAGCTGCCCGGCACGCCGCGCACGACTCCGGCTGACAAGCTCGCAGTCAGCGCGGACCCGCGCAGCAACACGATATTTGTCAGCGCCAGCCCCGAGACGATGGCCGTGGTGCGCGAGGTCATCACACGCATGGACACGCAGGAGCAGGCCCTGACCGGCGACGTGCGGCTCTTCCAGCTCAAGCACGCGCGCGCCAGCTCGCTGGCCAGGACGCTGACGCAGTTCTTCACCGCGAAGCAGGCGGCGGACGCGCTCACGGTGAACGCGAACCAGCGCCGCCTGCCGGCAACCGTCATCGCCGACGACCGCGTCAACACGATCCTTGTGACTGGCGGCAAGGAGGCCTTCGACTTCGTTGAGCGCATCCTCCCGCAGCTCGATGACGAGGGGACTTTCTCGAAGCTGAACTTTCGCGTCTTCGTATTGAAAAAGGCCACTGCGCAGAAGCTTCAGGCCACCTTGCAGCCCATCTTCGTCAACCGCCCGCCGCGCGTGCGGGGCGAGCCCAACGACCCCGTCACGGTCATCGCCGACGCGTGGGTCAACGCCTTGCTCGTCGGCGCGAATGTCGAGGACATGACGGCCGTGGAGTCGCTGATCAAGCAGCTCGACACGGAGCCGAGCGAGACCGGGCTGGCGATCCATGTCTTCCCGCTGGCCAAGGCGGACGCGCGCAAGGTGGCTCTGACAGTGCAGGGGCTCTTCCGCGACGGCACGCCCGGACAGGTGCTGCCGGTGCAGATCACCGCAGATGAACGCATCAACGCGCTGGTCGTCTCCTGTGGCGAGGTGGACGCCAAGCGCATCTCCGAGCTGGTGAAGCGCCTCGACACCGAGCAGGTCGCGCGCGTCGCGGAGATCAAGGTCTTCCCGCTGAAGAACGCGCGGGCCGAGGCTCTCTCGACCATCCTGAACACGGCGCTGAACACCAAGCCCACGCCGCTCTCCGACCAGCAGAACCCCAACGCGCAGTCCGTGCTCCAGTTCATCACGCGCACGGAGGCGGGCCGCGACCTGATCACGGCGGCGTTGAAGGAGTCGGTTTTGATCACTCCCGATGCGAGGATGAACTCGCTCATCGTCAGCGGCCCGGTGGATTACATGGGCTTGCTGGAGCAGATCATCACGCGGCTTGACGCCGGCTCGCCGCAGGAGGCGAAGATCAAGGTGTTCACCCTGAAGAACTCTTCCGCACGTCAGATGTCGGACATCCTCACGCAGATGTTCCGCATGACGGCGACGGCGACCACCGCAAGCCAGCGCACCATCCAATACACGCTCGTCCGCCCCGGCGGCACGAACGACGCGGCGAGCGCGACGCTCGGCACGGCAGAGCAGGCCGCGCTGACCGTGACCGTGGACCCGCGGACGAACAGCCTGCTCGTGGGCGGCACGGACCATTACGTGAAGATGGTTGAGCAGATAATCGAGTCGCTCGACTCCAGCACTGCCAACGACCGGCGCACGGAAGTTGTCCGCCTGAAAAACACGCAGGCGGCGGACGTGGCGCTGGCAGTCCGCACGTTCCTCGATCAGGAGCGCCTGCGCGTGACGCAGATCCTCGGCGCGGACGCCGTGGGCGCCGCGCAGCAGATGCTCGAGCGCGAGGTGGCCGTGGTGGGCGAGACCAACAGCAACACGCTGCTGCTCTCCGCCAGCCCGCGCTATTTCACGCAGGTGCAGCAGCTCATCGCCGAGTTGGACAAGTCCCAGCCGCAGGTGATGATCCAGGTGCTGCTCGCGGAAGTCTCGCTCACGGCCGGCAGCGAGCTCGGCCTGGACTGGTCGCAGAAAGGCAACTTCAACGGGGGCACGCCTTATTCAGCAGGAGGCGACCTCGGCATGGCGACCGCGCTCAAGAGCCTTGGCGGTTACTCGGCGGCGGTCACGGGCGGCGACTTCAGCTTCCTGCTCCGCGCGTTGAACGACGACGGCAAGCTCGAGGTGCTCAGCCGTCCGCAGATTGTCACGGCGGACAACAGGCCCGCGACAATCAACATCGGCCAGCGCGTGCCGCTCATCACCGACAGCCGCGTGACCGAGCGCGGCGACACGATCAACTCCTTCCGCTACGAGGACATCGGCGTGAACCTGACCGTGACGCCGAAGATCAGCCCGGATGGCTTCGTGAAGCTGGAGCTGAACACGACGAACTCCTCCGTCAGCAGCGGCACGGTGGAGATCAACAAGTCGGCCACCGTGCCCATCATCAACCAGCGCCGCGCGAACACGACAGTCAGCGTGCAGAACGGCCAGACCATCATCATCGGCGGCCTCATCGGCACGCAGGAGGACAAGCGTGTGAAGAAGCTCCCCTTCCTCGGCGACATCCCGTATCTCGGCGCGGCCTTCCGCAGCACCAAGATCACAAAGGAGAAGAAGGAGCTGATCATCTTTCTCACGCCAACCATCATGATCAGCAGTCAGGCCACGGTGCCGTTGACCGACCCGCATGAGGCCATGCGTGAGCAGCTCGAGCGCTCGCGGCTCGACCACGAACTGAAGCGCAACGACTTCAACAAGCCGCTGCTGGACCCCATCTTTCCGCCGCCGGCCACCCCGCCGCTTGTCAATCCGCCCGGTCGCAAATCCACCGGCTCGTGACAAACCTCACCTCTCGACGCCTGGCAAACCTGCCCGTGTGCGGACTGCTGCTGGCCCTGTTCTGCCTTCAGGGCTGCACATCTCCAACCGGCGGCGGCCTCATATCCAGACGGGGCGATTCCATCCATGAGCTGCATCTCTTCGTGCTGCCCGTGGCCCTGAAGTCCGCCGAGCCGGGCGCGCATGGCGGCTTCGCGGTGCGCGTGTTCGCCAGCAGCCGCGCCCACGCGAAGGGCGTCCCCATCCGCGGTGGCACCTTGGAAATCCTGGCGTATGACGGAACGCCTCAGCTCGCTGCCTCCCAGACAGTGAAGCCCGATCAGGTCTGGGCCTACCCGGCGGTGAAGCTGCCTTCCCTGGCGGTCTCCGGCTCGCTCGGCACCGGCTACGAGCTGACGCTGCCCTGGCAAGGCCCCCGACCGGCGAGCAGCCGCCTGTCTCTCGTGGCGCGCCACACTGGGGCTTCGGGAGCCGTGCTGCTCACCTCTCCCGTCGTGATTCCAAACTCCCTGAAATAGCGCGCCGTTGAAGAGAGGAAAATGTTCATGTTCAGCCTGTCAGGCGCGTCCATATCCCCATGCTCAAAGCCTTTTTCCTTCCTTGCCTGTGCCTGATCGCCAGCGGCCTCACCGCGCTCTCGGAGATAAAACCGGGACGCTACAATCTGGCCGAGGTGCGCGATGCGTCCACGCTCGAAACGCGCGTGGTGGAGGACTGGCAGCCGTGGGGCACCGATGCGAAAGTCCGGCGCAAGCTGGTCGAGGTCACCGTGTGCGAGTGGTGGCCGGGGCAGAAGGTGCGGCTGCCCGTCACGTTCCTCGCGCCCGCCAACGGCCCGTGCCGGAACATCATCATCGGCAACACGGGCGTGCAGTTGAAGGCTGCCGCGGTGACTGGCGCGATGCTGCGGCTGCTGCGCGACCACGGCGTGGGCATCGTGCTCATTGGGATGACCTCGATTGACGTGATGGAGCCGGCCGGCAAGCTCGACGTGGGGATGAAGGAGCACTTCCTCAAGACCAAGGATGCGCGCCACACGCCGGCTTGGATCTGGGGCATGAGCGACATGCGCGCGCTCACTGCGGCGCTGGCGGAGACGAATGTATTTCAGGCAGGCAAGGTGCTGGCCACGGGCGGCTCCAAACGCGGCGTGGGGGCCGCTGCGGCTGGCATTGCCGACGACCGCTTCACCGCCATCCTGCCGGTCGTGGCACCGATCATTGACAGCCCGGGCGGGCCTTATGTGGAGGGCATGATGCCGGCTGAAATCACCCGCGCCAACGAGCAATTCCTCGCCGACCTGCTCGCGGACAAGGTGCCCAACGCGCCCGCGTCCGCGCGCGCGCCACTGGTGAGCCGGCAGAAGGCGCGCGCGGATGAACGCATCACCGTGCGGCAGGCGCGCGACGCCGGCTGGAGCGAGGCCGAGCTGAAAGCCGCCTGCACCGTGGCGTGGGAAGTCTGCCGCACGACGAGCTACCTGCCTGCGCTGCGGAGGCGCGGCCTCGAAATCTTTTACAACCAGGGCTCGAACGACGCTGTCAGCCCCGGCCTGCGCGAGCTGGGCCGTCGCTTCCCTGACTTCCCCATCTACGTCGTGCCCGGCGGCCATCACGGCGCGGCGAAGGAAACTGGCATGAAGAAGCAGGTCGGCTCGCTGCCAGAGGTGGATGAGAACCTGTTCGCGTTTGCCCAGCACCACTTCTTCAACGCGCGCCCGATGCCCGCCCCGCCCAAAGTGACGAGCCGCTGGGATGGCGCCGCGCGCCACCTGCAAGTCACCGTGCTCTTCCCCGACCAGTCCGAACCGCAGCAAAACGAACTCTGGTGGGCCGTGGACCGCCATGCCGACTACACGCTGGCGATGGAATACGACGCATGGGAATCCGTGCCGCTGCACCGCATCGGACCGGCGAAGTTCAGCGGGGAAGCCTCCTTGAAGATGAAGCCACGGACGTTGGACTTTCTCACCGTCCACCAGCACGCGGCCAACGGTTCAACGCTGACGCTATCGAGTCCCCTGCTCTACCTCGAAGTGCGGTGACCGATGGGTTGCATTCGGCGGGCGGAAGCCGTGGCTCTCGTCTGCAGCCATTTCGGGGGCCGCGATCCGCATCGCACTCGTCACTTCCGCCGGAGCCAGAGAAGCCCGGCGGCGATGAATCCGGCGAGCGCGAGAGTTGCGGTGAACCAAAAACTGCCGGACCGGGGTTGGAGTCTTTGCGGGTTGGCGGGGACAGCGCTTTCTTCCGCGCTGCCTGAAATCCTCACGGTCTCCGGGGCGGCTTCCGCCAGGGCTGGCAGGTTCGGCAGGCCTTGGTCCCCGCTGGATTGTGATTTCATCAGCTTGTCCCAGTCCGCCGCGAGGAGCAGGTCCACGCCGGGGTTCAGTTCCTTCACCTGACAGGAGCACTTGCCAATCAGGAAGGTGGCCGCCTCGTCGAGCGTCTCGTGGCTGATGCCCTTGCCGGCCAGCGCGTAGAGCGCGCGTCCGCGTCCGAAAACGGGGAAGAGCATCGGCTCCTGAATGCCGGCCAAATCGGACTCGGAGCCAAGCAGCATCCTGACGAACGTGGCTTCTGCGGGGTCGCTGCGGGACACGCGCAGGAGGGAGAACGCCAGCTTCAATCCGCCCTCCGGCGGGGAGAAGAGTCCGGTGGCGACGTCCTGCGGATCAGTGGCCGGGAGCTTGAGCACGGTGGCGAGATAGGCCAGGCGTGTCTCGACGAGCGTTGTGGTCTCGTCGTCCCGTTTCGGGTTTCCGATTTCCATGAGCACCCACACGGCGCTGTCGCCACGGGCGAGCCGACGGAAAAGTTCCGTGCGGGCCGGGGAGTCGAGCGATTGCTGGAGGGCTTCGGCGGTGAGCGGTGCGGAAACGACGTTGTCCGGCCTGCGTGACGCCTGCGGATAGCGCACGATCAGCCAGGGCAGTGTGGCGGGGGCCGCGCGCTCCCAAAGCTCGAGCATCTCGGGCGTGGTGCTCTGGGCGAGATCAACGGTCTGGACGGACACGTTTGCGCGGAGCCGCCCAGCCAGGCCGTCGCGGCCCAGCTCGGTGGCGAGGGTTTGCTGCGGCGCAGTGAGCGGGCCGCGATGGAACACGATGGCCTGGTAGGAATCCGGTGGCCAGTGCTCCAGCGCGTAGCGGAAGACCGGCACAGAGCAGGCCCAGAGTGAAACAGCGGAGAGCATCGTGCCGAGCACGGCGAGCCGCAGCAGCCGGGCTGGGTTCGGCGGGGCCGAGGCCAAACCTCCGGCCACGGATGGAACACGGATGGAACACGGATCGGCAATGGAGGCGGGCGCAGCGGACAACGCACCGGCGTATTGAACTCCACTCTGCCCCATCTGTGTTTCGTCTGTGTTCAATCTGTGGCTGAAAAAAACTCCCAAGGGAACTCCGGCTTCAACCGCATCGTTTCGGATCCGGTTCATTTTCTCAGTTGCTCGGCGATCAGCTCGACGCCGCAGATGAGCGGGCCAGCCTGCGTTCCGGGAGCGCGGGTGAACGTGAGCTTCAAGTCCTTTTGGATGACCACGCCCTTGAATTCCTTCACCACGCCGCGCTGGCTGCCACCGGCGGCGCTGACGATGTCAAACTTCTCAAGCACGGACTTGCCTTGCAGGGACACGGCAAAGACACGCTGGCCCGGCTTCAGCTCCTCCGGCTCGGCGAAGTGCAGCCGGACTGTGTAGGGAACCGGCGGCGCTGGCCGGGCCGGAGCCTTGAGTTTTTGCGTCGTCGAGGCCGTGGATTTCGCCTCCGCCCCTTCCTTCGAGCTGGAGAGCTTGCTGGATGTGCGGCCTTCGTCCTCGTCGTCCTCCTTCGTGCGCTGAGGCTTGGTCAGGGTGACGGGGAGAATTTCGGGAGTGATGGTGATGGTCTCGCAGTCACGCACGCCCGATGCCGAGACCCACGGCAGGCCCGCGCCAGTCATCTGTGTGGCGTGACGGCGGAAGTAGTTGGTTCCTTTTCCCATGATCGTGATCGGCAGCCCGGGGGAATCTCCGCCGACGGATGGATGCTCCAGCCACAGAGTGCCGTCCTGCGCGCGGCGGTCGCCGGGCGCACCGAAGTTGATGCCGACGCGCTCGATGCGGTCACCCTCCTCCGCATCCAGACCGAACTGGCTGTAAGCCCACAGCTCCATGTCCGGCATGTGGACCAGCGCGAGGGAGGTCTGGTTCTGGTAGGCGCAACTGCACGTGCGCGTGTAGTCGGGCGCGTTGAGCACGCCGTTCGCGACGACGAGGTTCGCGGTGCAGCCGGACTTGAAACCGCCGAGGTTGCCTGTGCCGCTCTTGGAGAGCAGGTCGTAGAAGCCCGCCGCGCCAGAGCGAAACGTGAGCAGGTTCTCGCTGGCCACGATGTTGTTGCAGCCGTAGGCGCGGGAGACACGCCACGGCTCCATCCTGCCGGTCAGCGGATTGCGCACGAGGTGCGGCCTGCCATCGAGCAGGTTGAACGCACCACTGGAGGCCAGATAGGAGTTCGCGCTCGTGAGGATCAGCTCATTGTGCAGGATGCACGGGCCGGTGTATTTGCGTTTCAAGTCCTGCCATAAAATCTTTCCACCCTCGCCGCGATAGGCGGTCATGCCCTCGCCGACCTCGTCCTTGAGACGGTCGCTGGCCTTCGCACCGGCCAGCAGTAGCACGTCGTGCTGCTTGGAATAGCCAAGCCATGTGCCGAAGATGTTTTTGGTATCCTCCCAAAGCAGCCTGCCGGTCTGCGCGTCGAAGGCGGCGATGCGGTAGCCGGCTGGCGGCGTGGAGCCGCGCCGCTTGAGCTTGTCCTCGGCGCTCAGGGGCAGCTTGTCGAGGCAGTAGATGCGCCCGTTGCCGGCGACGATGCCGTTGTGCAGAAAGCTGTGCCGGGCCTCGATGCGCCACAGCATTTTTCCCGAGTGGCGGTCGAAGGCGACCAGTCCGGCGCTGGCGGAGAAGTCCTCGATTGTGTTGGTCTTCACCACGCTGCCGAACTTCTGCGTGTAGTGCGCGAAGCCATCACCCGCGAGAAGAAGGTTGTCGAGGATGCCGATGTAGCCCCAATCCTGGGCCGCGCGCTCGCCGGGCTTCGGCGGCAGGTTGATGGCCTGGCGGAGCTTGCCGGTCCTGGCGTCGAGGATTTGACACGCGCTCCCGACCGCCACATGGACCGCGTCCTCGGTGGCGACGTAGTTGGCCCCGCGTCCGTTTGCGCCGGGGATGTGCCGCTGGTTATACGCCGTGTTCAAGGGAGCGTTGGAGTAAGTCGAGTTGTAATAGATGCCGAAGGTGCCGAGGTCAGCAAACTCGGTCCTCCACAACAGCCGGCCTGTATAGACATCCCGAGCGCTGAAGCTGTCCATGCCCTGAATAATCATCCGCCCGCCGATGACCTGCTCCGGCGGGCCGTGACCGTGGCGCGGGAGCACGTCCATGTTCGAGTTGCCGCCGAACCAGAGCAGGCCCAAAGGCGCGCGGACGCGGGCGTCGTCGGACTTCACGGTGTTGCCGATGTCGCCATATTGATGCGTCCAGTCGGCGGCATCCGGCAGCGCGCCTTCGCGGGTGAGAAGCAGGGCGGACGGAGCGCGGACGCCCACGTCCGCAGCCCTTCCCGAACCGGCGACGGCGGACGTGGGCGTCCGCGCTCCACGCACTTTCGCCTGCTCCAGCTTTGCCGCTTCAACGAGCCGCTGGAACTCCGCCGCCGCCGTCTCGTTGGCCACGGGAAGCCACATCGTGCCGCCATAAGGGCGGAGCGAATCAAAGGCCGCTTGCAGCATGGGCCGGCTGCGCAGTTGTGGCGCGAAGGATTCACCGATGATGATGAGGTTCGCCAGATAGGGCGGCGCTTTGAAACTCACAGGGTCGCCCGTGTGCAAGCTCACGCGCTGGCCGTAAAGCCCGGCGGCATCCCAGCGGCGACGCAGCCGGTCCACCTTCTCCGCGTCAGGGTCCACGGCCACAATGTTCAACTTCGAGCTGGTCAGCAGCGCTTCCACAAGCTGGCCGTCTTCCACGCCGAAGCAGAGCGCGTATCCCGCCGATGCATCAGCCTCCGCCAAAATCGCCCTGGCCTGCGCGACGGCGGGTGCGGCTGGCCGTGGAGTCTGCGGCTTGTCAAGCAAGGTGGCCGGCGTCCCCTGCCCGGCACCGAAGGCGAGGATGCGTCCGTCGAGCGTCACCGCGAGCAGCACGCCGTTCGCAGCCACCAGACGTTGCGCGCCGCCCCGCAGCGGCTGCGACCACGCGACGCGCGCACCCCGCGCACCGGACGGAAGCTCGATGGCGGACAGCGTGTTGCTGCCGGCGGCGTAGAGATGGCGGCCCGCCTTGATGAGGTCGCCGGAGGCATCGGCCCTGGCTTCCCACAGGACATTGGTGCCGTCGCGGGATTGGATGATCTGACCCTGCCGGTTGGTCGCGGCGAAGTGGAGCGACTGGCCGTCCAGCACCGGTTCGCTGTTGGTGAGCTTGCCTGCCTTGCCCGTCTTCAAATCGTAGGCGCGGACTCCGCGCAGCCGTGTGTGCACGAAATATTCCGATTCGCCCGCCGCCACGAAGGAGCCGCCGTTGCCCTTGCCGCTGGTGGCGAGTTGGTAGTGGAGAAACTCGCCGGTGTGCCGGTCGAAGGCCGCCGGCACGGAACGCCCGCCGGGCACGAGCAGAATGTCCTTCGTCGCCACGAGCGCTCCCTGCGGCGCCACGCCTGCGAAGGCCGGCGCGTTGTGCGGTTGCCTGATGAACTGCGAGCCGTTGCCGTCGTTGACCCACGCCACCCTGCCGCTCTCCGCGTCCAGAGCGTAGATGAACGTGCCCATGAACGGCCAGATGCTCGCCGCGAAATAGACATGCCCGTCACGCAAAACCGGGCCACCGCGAGCAGGCCACGCGGAGATGACGCGCTGGTTGCCGAGGACTTTGCGCTCGGACGGGCCGCCCCGGAACTTCCACTTCAAACGGCCATCCCCGGCGTTCACACAGTAGAGATGCCCGTCGTCGCTGGTGAAAAAAACCATCCCCTGCCACGCGACCGGAGCGAAGCGCACGGGGCCGTCGGTGTAAAACGCCCACAGCTCCCGGCCCGTCCGCAGGTCCAGAGCCACCACCTTGTCGGAGTCGTTGAAGCCGAGGAACACGCGCTCGCCCATGACCACGGGCTCGAAGACGCGGTCGTGGGGCATCAGATCGTGGTTGAGCGGGTCGTCCCAGACCTGCACACGCGGCGCATGCTGCCGCGTCCACTGGAGGTGGAGCTCACTGGGAAGAACCTCGGGCGAGGCGGCGGAGCGGTTCGCATCGAAGCGCCACATCGGCCAGTCGGCGGCGGCGGCGGGCCAGATGAGCAACAAGGACAGGACGGAGGCCAATCGGGCGAGACAGGGGCGGTGGTTCATCGAATGCAATGCGCCCCGGCACAGACGCGCAGGGCTGAATATGGTTTCATGCCTCCGGCGCTCGCCGGGTATTCTCAACTGCCGGCTACTGCTTGCCCGCAAGGAACGCCCGGACCTGGGCAACAGCTTCCTCGGCTTTCACCAACTGCACCGCCCCGCCTCGCGGCTTGAGTTCCACCTCTCCGTTCGCCAGCGATTTTTCGCCGATGCCGACACGGAGGGGAAATCCCACGAGGTCGGCATCCTTGAACTTCACACCGGGCCGATCGTCGCGGTCGTCGAGGATGACTTCCACACCGGCGGCAGTGAGCTCGGCGTAAATCTTCTCGGCGAGCTGCATCACAGGGGAGTCCTTCGCGACGGCGAGCGGGGTGATGCACACGGCGTAGGGAGAGACGGCCAGCGGCCAGACGATGCCGTCCTTGTCATTGCACTGCTCGATGACGGCCTGAAGCGTGCGCGTGACGCCGATGCCGTAGCAGCCCATGACGCAGGGCTTGGACTTGCCATCGGCGTCAAGGAAACAGGCGTGGAGCTTCTCACTGTATTTGGTGCCGAGCTTGAAGACGTGGCCGACTTCGATGGCGCGCTGCATTTTCAGGGGCTGGCCGCACTTGGCGCACGGTTCGCCCTTGGTGACCGTCCGCAGATCAAACCACTCAGTCACCTTGATGTCGCGCTCGATGGAGACGTTGCGGAGGTGGAAGCCATCCTCGTTCGCGCCGGTGGTCATGTCGTTCGCGCCACGCAGGCGCTCATCGGCAAGAATCTTCACGGTGGCCGGGACATTCACGACCGCGCCGAGTGAGCCGGGCCTTGCGCCGAGCGCCGCCACGCACTCCTCGGGCGTGGCCGGGCGCACGGCGGCCGCGCCGATGCGTGCCATGAACTTGGTCTCGTTCAACTGGTCGTCGCCACGGACCAGGACGAGGACGGGCTGGCTGTCGGCGATATAAACCAGGGTCTTGATCTGGCGGTTGGCCGGGACGCTGAACGGGGGCTTGGACAGCGCCTCGATGGTGACAACGCCGGGCGTGGCAAACTTTTCAATGCCCGCGCCGATTTCACGCGCGGCGGTCTTCGGGATGCCGCTGGTGGCCTTCTCGATGTTCGCCGCGTAGTGGCCCGACTCGCAATAGACCACGTCGTTCTCGCCTGTCTCGGCGGGAACCATGAACTCGTGCGAGAGGTTGCCGCCGATGACGCCAGTGTCGGCCTCGACCGGGAAGTTGCGCAGGCCGCAGCGGTTGAAGATGCGCGTGTAGGCATCATACATCCGCTGGTAGCTGCCCATCGCGCCCTCGTCGCTTGAATCGAAGGAGTAGGCGTCCTTCATGATGAACTCCTTCGCGCGCATGAGGCCGAAGCGCGGGCGGAGTTCGTCACGGAACTTGACGCTGACCTGGTAGAAGTTGACCGGCATCTGCCGGTAGGAGCCGATTTCACCGGCGGCGAGCGTGGTGATGACCTCCTCGGCGGTGGGGCTGAGAATCCACTCCTTGTTCGATCTGTCCTTCGCCTTGTAAAGCACGTCGCTGGCGGTCTCGTAGCGGCCGGATTGCCGCCAGATGTCGGTGGGCTGAAGCGCGGGCATGAGGACTTCGATGGCGCCGGCGCGGTTCATTTCCTCGCGGATGATGTTCTCGATCTTGCGCAGCACGCGCAGGCCGAGCGGCAGGAACGTGTAGAGGCCGCCTGTGAGCTTGCGCACGAGGCCGGCGCGGAGGAGGAGCTTGTGCGAGAGGATTTCCGCGTCGGCGGGGGATTCCTTGAGGGTCGGGATGAAATAGTGTGACCAGCGCATGGGAGTTGGGTTCTTTCAGAAAGAAGGCCGCCGAGAATAGGTTCCCGACGGCCTTGAGAAGGGTGTGAAGTGCTACTTGACGGTGTTGACCAGCGGAGCGAGTCCCTGGATGCGAACTTCGAGCCGGTCGCCGGAGTCGATCGGGCCAACACCGCTCGGAGTGCCGGTGAGGATGATGTCGCCGGGCAGCAGCGTCATGTTCGTCGAGACGAAGCTGACGATCTGGTAGCAGTTGAAGATGAGCTGGCTCGTGTTGGAGTTTTGCCGGAGCTGGCCGTTCTGGAAGAGCTGGATCGTCAGGTCATGCGGGTCGATCTTCGTCTCCACATACGGCCCGAGCGGGGTGAAGGTGTCGAAGGACTTGCACCGTGCCCACTGGCTTTCGGAGTTCTGGATGGTGCGGTCGCTGATGTCCTCGGCGGCGGTGTAGCCGAAGATGTAGCGGGCAGCGGCGGCGGGGGTGACATTGCGCACGCGGCGTCCGATGACGATTGCCAGCTCGGCCTCGAAGTCGGTGCGGTGGTTCGGGAAAGGAATTTCCACCTTCGCGCCATCGGGGATGAGCGAAGTGGGCGCTTTCAGCCAGAAAAGGGGCTCCTTTGGAAGGGGTTTGCCTGACTCGCGGGCGTGGTCGGCGTAGTTCAGCCCAACTGCGATGACTTTCGAGGGCTGCACCGGGATGAGAGTCTTGATGCCCTTGACTGAGAGCGGCTTCTTGTCAAAGGACGGAGATCCAAACACATCGCCGTGGAGGCGGAACAACTCGCCGTCCACGACCTTGGCGTAGAAAATCTCGTCGCCTTTTTGGAATCTTCCGATGGCTGCCATAAGTATCTCGGGACGCTAGCAAGCGTGAAGGGGGCACCGCAAGTTGATTTTTCGGCCATTATTCGGGGATTCTGATGCCAAGGAAGCAGAGTTATTGGCCGAAACAATTCTTTAGCCACAGATGGAACACGGACGAAACACGGATGGGGACAAACAAAAGGGAACCTTCCGAGGAGACGAACACGCACACTAAACGGTGTTGGCGAACCCGGCAGCATCCTCAAGACAGTCGCCTGCAGTTCCGTGTTTATTCCGTGTTCCATCCGTGGCTCAACTGCCAGCTTCCGGAATAGGAAGGCAGGGAGCAGGAAAAAGGGGCGGACGGCGACGGTCCGGACACTTCTTCGGGCACAAGCCAGCTCTTGCTGAGGTTTCGCGGCTGCCATCAGCACCCCGGCACGCGAGGGGAAAGCCACGTCATGTTCGTTCAAACGCAGCCAGTGCCCCTCCTGCCCTCCTGCTCTCCTAATAAATCCCCTCGCCGTCAGTGCTCAAAGGTCAGTGCTCATAGTTACGCAGGCGGCGCAGAGCGAGCTTGAGCGGCACGTAGCCCAGCGCGAGGGACAACACGACGAAGCCGGCGAAGCACGAGAGCACCGGGGGGTTGCGCAGCTCGCTGTTCCAACGCCACGGCGACCCCCACGCCAGCAGCAGCACGCTGGCGACGATGTAGAGGAAGCTCATCACCAGCGCGAAGGTGCCTCCGAAGCCGCTGACGATCTTGCTGGGGTTGTCCTCGCGGAGGTTCGGGTAGAGCACGCCGATGCCCAGCGCGAGCGCGTTGAGCGTGAGTGTCATCACCGTGATGGCCCCGGCGAAGTAGGCGGTCCGCTCGGCGGGCATTTGCAGCATGTGGCAGGACAGCGCGATCATCCCGAGCGTGATGACCAGCGACGCGCCTGTGACCAGGGCGTATTTTGCCTGCACAACCCGCACCAGGCCCAGCGGCGCACGGCCCACGATCCAGAGGCGCTTGCCCTCCAGCGAGAACTGCGGGAAGACGAAGCGCGTGGTGAGCGTGGCGAGGTTGAGCGAGCATGCTGCGAGGTTCAGGTAGGAAATCAGGTGCAGCCAGAAGGGGCTGCTGATCTGCGAGGTGAAGTGCCGGAGGTTCAGGATATAGACTCCCAGCAGGCCGAAGAGCACGAGCGACTGGCCCCATTGCGTCGTGTCGCGCCAGAACATCCGCACGTCCTTGACCATGAGCGCCCGCACGTCCGCGCGCAGCGGCAGCAGGCGGAAGAGAAGCTCCATGAAGCCCGCGCGGTAGTGGAACTGCCGGCGGCGGTCCTGCCAGTTTCGGAACCATTCCCACTGGCCGAACACGCTCGCGCGGCTGTGGACGACGGACGTGGCGTCGTAAAAAAGATTGCCCATGCGCGTGAATGCCAGCGTGCCAAAGAAGAGCACGTGGCTGAAGAGCACCAGCACGAAGAACCCCGCCGACGCGCGAGCGCCCTCGGCCCACTGCTGCACGCTGGCGGAGAGCCAGTAGCTCGGCAGGAAGGGGAACTGCGCGAAGCGGGTCTTGGCAAGCAGGCGATCCAGCACGGCAAGCACGCGCGTCTCC
>JACRKB010000039.1 GCA_016235545.1 Verrucomicrobiota bacterium
AAGCAGAGGCGTTGAAACGCGTTCGTGTTCTTGGAGAGGACGCCGAGCGCGAGCCAGAGGCCGGTCCAGAGCCACGGATGGAGCGCGGACGCCCATGTCCGCAATTCGCTGGCACGGACGTGGGCGTCCGTGCTCCGCACCGCCTGCCAGCCGCTCAGCATGGCCAGCGTCCAGAACAGCACGGAGAGGCAATCCACCGTCATCAGCACCGCGCCGACGGAGAGCAGCGGTGTGGCGGTGGCGGCGAGGACGACGAAGAGGCCGAGTTTCGCCGTCGCCTCGCTGGCGAAGAAGCGCAGCAGCAGCACGGACACAAGCGCCGTCACGCACGGCGCGAGGAAGCGCACGCCAAACGCGGTGTCGCCCCACAGGTGTGTGCCAATCCATTGCGCGACGGCGATGCCCGGTGGCTTGCTGTAGTAGGCGAGCGCGGGGTGCTTGGACCACTGCCATTGATACGCCTCGTCCTCGCTGAGTTCGATGGTGGAGCCGCCGATATAGGCGAGCCGGGCGAGGAAGAGGACGACGATGACAATGTAGCCAAGGCGGAGCCAGTGGAGGTCGAGGAGTTGAGAGTTGAGAGTTGAGAGTTGAGAGTCGGAACGCGTGGGCGGTGCGTTCTGTTGGTCGTGGGCGCGCCCTGCCTTGAGGAGGCACGTCGTTCTGAAGCGAATGGCCCATTTGCGAGCCAGCACTGCGACGGGTGGCTCTGCTGTGGAGCTGCCTTGCTCGCCAGGTGGTGGGCTGTCTGCGACCGATTGATTTGCCCCGAAGTCACAGAGCGAGGGCAGTTGCGCCCACCACAAAGGAAACCACTTCCGCCCCGCCCACTGCCAGCAACGGTCCAACGCCCACACCATCACCGCCGCGTAGCCTGCGCCGAGCGTCGCGCCGATGAGCACGTCGCTGACGTAGTGGACGCCGTTATAGACGCGCGAGAAGGCGACGGCGGCGGCGAGCGGCACCATGACGCGCCAGCTCCGGCGGAAGAACAGGAACGCCACCATCGCGGCAGCGGCCATGTTCGCCGCGTGCGCGGAGGGCAGGCTGAAGCTCGCAGTGCGGCCCACGAGCGTGATGGACTCGGGCATCGGCACGAACGGGCGCGGGCGCGCGATGGCGTGCTTGATGGAGTTGATGATGAGCGGGTCACCGAGTGCGACGACCAGCAGGATGAACGCGACGCAGAGCGCGCCCTTGGTCCGCTGCCGCCAGATGAGCGCGAGCGACGCGACGATGACCATCGGCACGAAGAGCTTGTTCCCGCTGACCACGGGCATGAGCCAGTCGAAGAAGGGATTGCTCAACGACTGGTTGATGCAGCGGAACAGCGCCGCGTCGAGCGATTGGAGCCAGTCGGTCAAGGTGCGGACAGGTTGGCGAAGCTGCGCGGAAGCTCAAAGCGGAAAGTGTGGGCGGGGGCAAAGGGAGCGTTGGAGTGTTGGAGTGTTGGGGGACCGCCGCTCTCCATCACTCCACCACTCCCCCCCCTCCCGTCCCAGTCCCCCCGCTTTGCACTTGGAGCTTCCTCGTTGCGCGATTAGCCTCGTCTCCACGATATGACCGATCCGCGTTTCGCCAAGCTCGCCGCCCTCCTCGTCAACTATTCCACCGGGATGCAGCGGGGGGAGAACATCCTTCTCGACATGGTGGACGTGCCTGACGAATTCACCATCGAGCTGATGCGCGCCGTGCGGGCGGCGGGAGCGACACCCATTGTCGAGGTCCGCCACAGCCGGGTGACACGCGAAACCCTCCGGGGCACGGACGCCGATCATGCCCAGCTCATCCGCGAGATCGAGCTGCGCCGCATGAAGAAGATGCAGGCCTACATCGCCATTCGCGGTGCCCACAACGCCTCCGAGGGTGCGGATGTTCCCTCTGAGAAGCTGGCCCTATACGCCAAGACCCTGCGCCCAGTGCAGAATTACCGCGTCAACAAGACCCGCTGGTGCGTGCTGCGCTGGCCCACTCCCAGCATGGCCCAGTCCGCCAACATGAGCACCGAGGCCTTCGAGGACTTCTACTTCGACGTCTGCACCATGGATTACCGCAAGATGGCCAGGGCGATGCTCCCCCTCGAACAGCGCATGCTCCATGCCGACCGCGTCCGCCTCACCGCCCCCGGCACCGACCTCACCTTCTCGATCAAGGGCATCGGCGCGCGCAAGTGCGAGGGCATCCGCAACATCCCCGACGGCGAGTGCTTCTCCTGCCCGGTGAAGACCAGCGTCAATGGCACCATCCAGTTCAACACACCCACCCTCTACAGCGGCACCAAGTTCGAGGGCATCCGCCTGGAGTTCACCAATGGCAAGATCACCAAGGCCACAGGCTCCAACACACCACGCCTCAACGAGATTCTCGACACAGACCCCGGCGCACGCTACGTGGGCGAGTTCTCCCTCGGCTTCAACCCCCACATCCAGTCCCCCATGTGCGACATTCTCTTCGACGAGAAGATAGCCGGCTCCCTCCACTTCACACCCGGCCAGGCCTATGAGGATTGTGACAACGGCAACCGCTCCGCAGTCCACTGGGACATGGTCCTCATCCAGCGCCCTGAATGGGGCGGTGGCGAAGTCTGGTTCGACGACACCCTCATCCGCAAAGACGGCCTCTTCATCCCCAAAGACCTCCAGCCCTTGAACCCCAAGAACCTCCGCCGTGAGGGATGAAGTATGAAGTATGAGGTATGAAGGATGAAAGCTGCCGTGCCAATGGACCACAGTGTGGATACTTCATAACTCATACTTCATACCTCATCCCTCATACTTCATCCCTCATCCCTTCCCCCTCACCCACCCATGACTCCCGACACACAACTCGTCAGACCCGATGCGGAACTCGCCTCGCGCGGGGAGACCATCCTGCTCGTGGACGACCATCCCGTCATCCTCGATGGCGTTGGCGAGATGCTGCGCCGCTACCGCTACTCCGTCCTGCCAGCCTCCAACGTCACTGAAGCCCTCGCCTACTGGCGCAAGTATCGGGACACCCTGCACGCCGTCGTGTCCGACTACCATCTGGGACGCGGGCGCACAGGCATCTCCCTCCTGCGGGAGCTGAGCGTGGCCCAGCCCAACCTCCTCATGATCCTCACCAGTGCCAGCGTGACCCCCGACGTGATGATCGAGCTGGCCCGCACCTCCACCATTCAATGCCTGCCCAAGCCCTATCACTACCAGCAGCTCCTGCGCCTCCTGCGTGGAGGCCTGGACGCCGGCCCCACCCGCCGGCTCGCCGCGCAACGCCGCTCCGTTGACCCCTTCCACCCGGCCCCGCCCACCGACCGCACGGAGGGGTAGGGACCGGAGGGTGGGAGAAGGGATGAAGTATGAAATCGGGAGGGGGATTAAGCCGCAATCTTGTGACCCATTTCCACCGCGGCCTTCCACACTTCTTACTCCATCCCCCATACCTCATCCTAGATTCCGCAGTTGAACCTCACGCAAAGGGCGCAGAGGGCGCAAAGGAAAAGACTTTTGAAACCGCGACCTCTCACCCGTAGGTGAAGGCTGCCGGCGCCTGCATTTGGAAAAAGTGCGCTTCGGCGTTGCATCCTTCGCGTCCTTTGCGTGAACCAACTGCGGTTTCAGGTTCATAACCCCTCCACCTCTGTCCCTGAGACTTTCCCATTGACACAATAGGGCCGTTCGGCCATAACACTTCCCCAGTAAGCCCTAGGGTGTCAAAACGCAATCACGGATCCAATCATGAGCTTCCGCTACATTGTCCGAACCTCAGAAACCGGGTGTCGGAACTCCAGACACCGGGGGGCCTGAGCGTCCGGCTACCCCTCGATGCTTTTACGGACGGGTTGATTGAGGTGATCCCCCTACGAGTCGGGCCTCAAGAACCCGGTGCTCAGTCTGGCCCGTCCGTTCCCTTTTATCCAGCAGCCCCCACCAAATAGAGTCTGTGCAAACCTCTCACGCCCCTTCCCAATCCCAGTCATGGAATGCCACCAAGACGCCACCACGAGCGCCTTCTCCCTTCCTCGGAGGAGGGGAGAGGGAGGAGCAACACATCCAGCGCAACCCCTCACACAAACCCTTTCCCCTCCCCTGAGGATCGGCGAGTGGGCAGGCCGGCCACAGGTCCCGCTCACGACCCAATTCCTCACCCCTGCTCTCACACACTCACACCCGCACACCCTCCCCCAAGTGCCTCCACGGCTTTCACAGCGCCCCCAATCTCAAAGTAATTGAGTCACTCCCCAGCCAACACGGGCTTCACGTTGCAGGGCAACCGTGAGACAGTCCTTCTCATGGAGGATGACGAGCACTTGCACGCCACGTTGGTTCGCACGTTTGAGCGTCTCAACTACCATGTGCTCCCCGCCAGCAACTCGAACGAGGGCCTGCGGCACTGGACTGCCCACCGGGACACCATCCGCGTGGTCGTGTCTGACAACGAGCTGGGCGGAATGTGCGACGGGTGGACGCTGGTGCGGCAGTTCTCCGAGGAGAAGCCCGGTGTCGTCGCCATACTCGCCAGCGGCAGCCTCACCCGCAGCCAGATAGACATGATGCACCGCACCACCAGCATCCGCTGCCTGCCCAAACCCTACGGCCTATACGACCTGTTCTCCCTGATCCGGGAGGGGTTGAAGAAGGGAGCGCCAGGGGGATAGGGGATACGTATGAGAAGAGAGAGGATAGAAGAGAGAGGATAGAGGGCGGCAGTCCATCCTCTACCCTCTATCCTCTATCCACCCCCCTTCATCCTGTCTCTTCTTACTATTCAACAAGCCATGCCCCCACTCACTGACATTATGAACCTGCCACCGAATATCCCCGTTGGCTCTGGGGAGACAATCCTGTTGGTGGAGGCTGAGAACCTGACGCGGCTGGTGACCACGCGCGTCCTGACGAATCTGGGTTACTCGGTCGTCGACGCTGGGACGGTGCTGGAAGGGTTCGAGCAATGGCAGGCCCATGAGCAGGCGGTGCGGCTGGTGGTGACGGATTACCACTTCAAAGGCCCCCTCACTGGCATGGACCTGCGGCTCAAGGTGAGAGCGCGCAATGGAAAACTGCCCGTGCTGCTGCTGATCGGCTCGTGGTGGGAGGCGCCCACAAGAGAGACGTTCGTGGCAGCCAGCGTCCCCCTGCTGACCAAGCCCTACACACTTGCGCAGATGGCGATCATGGTGCGCACCTTGATGGACGACGGGGGAAGTGGGAGTGAGCAGAGAAGAATAGACGATAGAGGGTAGAAGAGAGAGAGGTTCTTCGCCATTTTGAGTGGTGTGCAGTGGGCGCATCTCAGTTTGTCCCGAAACTTCGGGGTTCGGGCTTGTTGCAACTCAGGCCTTCCCCCTCCTGCGAATCCAGGAGATTGATTCCCCGCTGCCCCTCCGGTTAGCTCTCCGCCATGCAACCGGTCCTCGACTACCTCGCCGCCAATGAAACGCGCTTCCTCGCCGAACTTTGCGACTACCTCCGCTTCCCCAGCGTCTCCGCGCAGGCAAAGCACAAACCTGATTTGGAGAAGTGCTCGCAGTGGATTGCAAAGCACGCCCGAGCCTCGGGCCTCGAAGTCGAAGTCTGCCCCACCGCCGGCAATCCCATCGTCCTTGCCCGCACTCCACGCCGCGCGGGCACCCGCAAGCCGCACTACGTCGTCTATGGCCATTACGACGTGCAGCCGCCCGAGCCGCTGGAGCTGTGGAAATCCCCGCCCTTCGAGCCGCGCATCGTGGGCCGCAGCCTATTCGCCCGCGGCGCGTGCGACAACAAGGGCCAGCACTTTGCGCATCTGAAGGCCGTTGAAGCCTACTTGAAAACCAGCACCGAACTGCCCTGTGACCTCACATTCCTGATCGAGGGCGAGGAGGAAATCGGCTGCGAAAACCTCGCGCCCTTCCTCCGCAAGCGGAAGCAAGACCTCCGCTGCGAAGCCTTCGTCATCTCGGACAACGGCCTGCCCAGCAAGCGGCACCCTGCGCTCACCTACGCGCTGCGCGGCATCCTCGCCGTGGAAATCCGCCTCGACGGACCAGACCGCGATCTTCACTCCGGCCTCTTCGGCGGAGCGGTGGACAACCCCGCGATGGCTCTCGCGCAACTGCTCGCCCAGCTCCGCGACAGAGACGGACGCATCACCATCCCAGGCTTCTACAACGACGTCGCCCCTCTCTCAAAATATGAGCGCGCCATGCTGGCAAAACTTCCCGGCAACGAAGCCGCATTCCGCAAGCTCGTCGGCGCGCCCGCCCTTTTCGGTGAGAAGAATTTCACCAGCACCGAGCGCCGCACCGCCCGCCCGACCTGCGAAATCAACGGCCTGACCAGCGGCTACCAAGGCGAGGGCAGCAAGACCATCGTCCCGGCTTGGGCGCGCGCCAAGCTCACCTTCCGCCTCGTTCCCGACATGGACCCCAAAAAAATCCAGAAGCTCATCACCGCGCACTTGAAAAAGCTTTGCCCGCCGACATGCAAGCTGACCGTCGAAACCGGCCACGCCGGCGAAGCCTACCTTGTGCAGCCCGACAGCTCTCGCGCCCAAGCGGCGCTACGTGCCCTTCGTGCTGCCTTCGGCTGCGAGCCAGTGCTCATGCGCGAAGGCGGCTCCATCCCAATCGTCAACGACTTCAAACGCATCCTTGGCGTCGAGACACTGCTCCTGGGTCTCTCCCTCCCCGACGACAACGCCCACTCACCCAACGAAAAGTTCGACCTCGACTGCTTTCGCGCGGGGATGCGGATGAGCGCTTTGCTCTGGCGCGAGCTGGCCGGGGTGAAGTAGGGAGCAGCAAGGCAACTGCTCCGTCCCGGTGGAACTCTGGAAACCAGCCAACACACGAGGGTTCCTCTCCGTTTTCGGTGGAATGGAAGCTGGGCTGGTGCGCTTCCCGGTCCCGGAGCGCAGTTGATCCTGAACTCTGAAATAGAGTGGTCGCAAAAAAAATCAAGGCGCGGCCGAAGTCCACCGGCAAGGAGGACGAGGGTGAAGGCAGATACTAGATAGAGTGAGGGAGTCTCGGCTCAGCTCAGCTTGGTCAGTTCGCCGGTGCTGTCGCCCAACTGCTGGGTCTTGAGGTCCATGCGGTTGAGCAGGGAGAGCCAGAGGTTGTTCAGCGGCGTGTCCTTGGGATAGACGACGTGTGTCCCCGGCTGGAGCGTGCCGCAGCCGCGTCCGGCCAGGAGCAACGGGAGGTTGTCGTGGTTGTGCGCGTTGCCGTCGGAGTTGCCGCTGCCATAGGCCACCATGCAGTGATCGAGCAGTGTGCCATCGCCTTCCTTCACGGACTTGAGCTTGCCGATCACGTAGGCGAGCTGCGTGGCGTGAAAGCGGTTGATCTGCGCGATCTTGGATTTCTTCTCCTCGTTGTTGCCATGGTGCGACAGCTCGTGGTGGCCTTCGCGAATGCCGATGAAGGGATAGGGTTTGTTGCTGCCCTCGTTGGCGATGACGAAGGTGCAGACGCGCGTGGTGTCGGTCTGGAAGGCAAGCACCATGAGGTCGCCCATGAGGCGGATGTGCTCCTCGTAGGTCGGCGGGATGCCGGCGGGCGTGGCGAAACCCTGCGGGGCCTTCGCGTCGGCAAATTTACCGGCGCGCTCAATGCGCTGCTCGATGTCGCGGATGGCGGAGAAATATTCGTCGAGCTTGCGCTGGTCGCTGCGGCCCAGCCTGCCGTTGAGGTCACGGAAATCCTCCTTCACGAGATCCAGCACGCTCTGGCGCTGCGCGTCGCGCCTCGCCCGCTCGGCGATGGACCCGGCACCGAAGAGGCGGTCGAAGACGAGCTTTGGATTGACTTCCTTGGGCATCGGCTGCGTGGCGGAGCGCCAGGACATGGTGGAGGAGTAAACGCAGGAGTAGCCGGAGTCGCAGTTGCCGGCCATAGAGCCGGCCTCGGTGCCAATTTCCAGCGAGGCGAGGCGCGTGCGGTCCGAGAGGCGAGAGGCAGCGACCTGGTCCACGGAGACGCCGGCACGGATGTCGGTGCCGTCGGTCTTGCGCGGCTGGCAGCCGGTGAGGACTGCGGAGAGGGCGCGGGCATGGTCACCGCCACCGTCTCCGTTCGCGCGGGCCTTGTCGGCGGTAAGACCGGTGAGGATGGAGAAATCGCTACGATACGGCGCTCCGGGCGGGAGGGTGGAGGGCAGCTCGGCGGGCAGGTCCCCCTCGGCCTTGGGTGTCCAGTCCGCCATATTCTTGCCGTTGGGGACGTAGAGGAAGGCCATGCGGTTGGGCGCGGCCTTGCTGGCGGGGGTGGTCCCGGCGGCCCAACTGTTGAGCGGCCCCATCGCTTCGAGCCACGGGAGCGCGAGCGTGGCACCAAGACCTTTTAGGGCGGTGCGGCGGGAGAGCAGGGATGTTTTCGCGTGCATAAATTCGTTGGCGTTTTGGACGGAGCGCGTGGCGATTCCTTCAGTTAGCGATCAGCGGTCAGCCAACAACGGCATATGTCTGAGGGCAGTTCCTTGCCTTGCTGACTGCTGAGCGCTGACAGCTATCACGCTCCTACTTCCGCGCGGGCGTCGGCTGCGAGTGCGGTGCTGAGGTATCGCTCGCCTGTGGAGCAGGCGATTGTGACGAGTGTCTTGCCCTTGCTGCCCGGGCGTTTGGCGATTTCTATGGCAGCCCAGACATTCGCGCCCGTCGAGATGCCCACGAGAATGCCCTCCTCCTTTGCCAGCCGCCGGGCCATCGCGAACGCATCGTCATTGGACACCTGCACGCACTCGGTGATTTGCGGGCGGCCCTTCGAGTCTTTGAGGTGGAGGTTGGCTGGCACGAAGCCCGCGCCGGTGCCCTGAATCTTGTGCGGGCCGGGCTTGACCGGCTCGCCATTGAGCGTCTGAGTGATGACGGGGGAATCCTTCGGCTCGACGGCGATGGCCTGGAAGGAGGGCTTGCGAGGCTTGATGACTTCGCAGCAGCCGGTGAGCGTGCCGCCGGTGCCGACGGCTGCGATGAGGAAGTCCACCTTGCCATCGGTGTCATCCCAGATTTCCTCGGCAGTTGTCTGGCGGTGTATTTCCGGGTTGGCGGGATTCTCGAACTGCTGGGGAATCCATGAGTTGGGCGTGGCGGCTGCGAGTTCCTCGGCCTTGGCGATGGCGCCTTTCATCCCCTTCGCGCCCTCGGTGAGGACGAGCTTCGCGCCGAGCATGGCGAGCAGCACGCGCCGCTCTTGTGACATCGTCTCGGGCATGGTGAGGATGATCTGGTAGCCCTTGGCGGCGGCGACGAACGCGAGGGCGATGCCGGTGTTGCCGCTGGTGGGCTCGATGATGACGGTGTCTTTGTTGAGCGTGCCGTTGCGCTCGGCGGCCTCGATCATGGCCATGCCGATGCGGTCCTTGACGCTGCCAAGTGGATTGAAGAACTCGCACTTGAGAAGTATCTGCGTGGCCGGGTCCACGCCGAGGCTGGCGGGGATGCGGCTGAGGCGCACGAGGGGCGTGCGGCCCACGGTCTCGACGATGTTGTTATAAATGCGGCCCATATTTGTGAACGGTTGTGGAGTGGAGCTGAACTGTGCCTGCGATTGTGGGCGGCGGCGGAGTGGCGGCAAGGTTTTTCTCCGCTGCGATCCGGTGAGATATTGCGGGCAAGAGCGCGTGGGTGGAGTTGAGACCCAACTCCGAAGCTGGGTGCCAGCCGATGTCGCGAAGCGCGGACTTCAGGCCGAAAAGACACTGCCGGCCAACGGACTGCCGAATGCTGTTTTCCTCCTCAGCCAGCCTTAACTGTGGTTGCCCTGCCCGGCATCCCTGCCATGCCGACCACGGCGGAAACTGCACGCATTGACGAAATGTTTCAGGTCAAGGCGCCGGCACACATCCATGCGTCAGAAACTCGGCGTCTCCGGTTTTCAAGTGCAACGAGGTTCATTGAAATGATTTTCACGCGCGCGTTCAAATTCCCCTTCCGTTCCATCCGGCCCTTTGGTTTAATCAGGGCACGCAATGAAGGACGAGACCGTTGATCTTGGCATTTGGGACAAGCTCACCCGGGTGGTGGTGCTGCTCCTCGTCGTCGCCACCGCCGTTGGCATAGGTTACCTCTGCGTGCCGCTCATCCAGCAGAACGCGCGGATGCGCCAGCGCAACCTCGAACTCGAAGCGCACATTCAGCGCGAGGAAGATGCCGCACGCCAGCTCAAGGCCAGCCTAGATGCCCAGCGGTCTGACCCCAAAGCCGTCGAGCGCCTCGCCCGTGAGAAGCTCGGCTACGCCAAGCCGGGCGAAGTCGTCATCCGCTTCCAGGAGCCGAGCGCCAGCGCGCCCGCCGCGCCTTGAGCCGCTGAGAGCCGGCGGGTTCGCCACACCTGGCAGCGGGAGAGTTTGGGGAGCGCCGTGACTCAAAAGTAAGTGTTACCCGGAACGGGGATACGGTGACTCAATAGTCCTGTGATACCCGGTTTACTCCCCCTTTGGAATCGAAGGCAGCACGCGGGGCCTACCCGGCCGTGCCGCCTTCGTTCCGTTTCTTGGGGGCTCTTTCCTAGCTCTGGGACGGTCACGCCGCGCCAATCCTCTTGCCGCCGTCTGGCCTTCCCTCTTTAATCCGCCGCGTGACCACTAGAACTCCCACCATGAAACGCATTACGTTCTTCAAATTGACCGCCGCCCTCTGCCTCGCGGCCACCACCACACAGGCCGCCGACGCTTGGAAGCCGGAAGCCGGTTTCACCAGCCTCTACAACGGCAAGGACCTCACTGGCTGGAGCTACCGCGACAAGGAGGGCAAGCCCACCGAGTCACTCGACGGCAAGAAGGAGGCCACCGACGGGAGATACACGGCGAAGGGCGAGTCCCTCACCGTCAACCCGCGCGACGACTCCAAAGGCCCGCATCTGCGCCAGTTCTACACCGTGAAAGAGTTTCCGAAGGACTTCATCCTCAAGCTGGAGTTCCGCGCCGCCGTGAACGCGGACAGCGGCATCTTCCTGCGCAAGCCCCAGCTCCAATGCCGTGATTACCTCGTGGCCGGGCCTTACAAGGAGCTGAAGAAATACAAGGCGCAGGACTGGAACGTCATCGAGGTCGTCGTCAAAGACGGCAAGGCCCGTTGCACCTGCAACGGCGAGGTGCTGGCCGAGGCGCTTCAGCTTCCCGCCACCGGCCCCATCGGCCTCGAAGCCGACCGCGGCACGATGGAGTATCGCCGGATTCAGATTAAGGAACTGCCTTGAGCCGCGGCGGGCAGGACTAGGAAATCGTAATCTTGCTCTCCCTTCCGCGCACATCCGCGCACTGCCCCGGAGCGTTCCGGGTTTGCAAAGCATCCGTCCCTGCCTAATCTCCGCGCCGATATGGAATGGCTCTCGGACCCGCAAATCTGGATCAGCCTCTTCACGCTCACGTTGCTGGAGATCGTCCTGGGCATAGACAACCTCATCTTCATCTCCATCCTCAGCGGCAAGCTGCCGGCGGAGCAGCAGGCCAAGGCCCGGCGCGTCGGCCTCTCACTCGCGCTCATCACGCGCATACTTCTGCTGTGCTCATTGGCCTGGCTCGTGTCGCTGGACAAGCCCTTCTGGCAGGCGCGCATCTTCAGCTGGGATCTCGCCGTGTCTGGCAAGGACCTGATTCTGCTGGTGGGCGGCCTGTTCCTCATCGCCAAAAGCACGAAGGAAATCCACGAGAAACTCGAAGGAGAGGACGGCTCCGTGACGAACCACCTCGCGCCGACGTTTGTGAGCGTCATCATCCAAATCCTGCTCATCGACATCGTCTTCTCGCTGGATTCGGTCATCACCGCTGTCGGCATGGTGAAGCAGATCGGCGTGATGATCACCGCCGTCATCCTCGCGATGTTCGTCATGATTTTCTTCGTGGAACAGATCAGCGGCTTCGTGGACCGGCACCCGACGATCAAAATGCTGGCGCTGTCGTTCCTCATCCTCATCGGCACGATGCTCGTGGCCGAGGGCTGCCACCAGCACGTCAACAAGGGCTACATCTACTTCGCCATGGCCTTCAGCGTGGGCGTGGAGATGCTCAATGTGAAGCTGCGCGGGAAGCAGGCGACGAAGGTGGAGTTGCACCAGCCATATCGGTAGGAGAGCGGTCCAGCGCTCGGCAACTTGGCTGGGCAAGGAAGCTGGCCTCCACCACTCCACCGCCCAAAAAAAAGCCAAACCACCAATGAAACGCCTTTTCCTCTTCACGGCTCTGTTCAGCTTGGCCGGCCTCCTTCCCGCCGTCGGGCCCACGCGCAAGACGACAGTCTCCATTGTCGGAGAGGAGTTCCACATCAACGGGAGACCGACCTACGAGGGCCGCACTTGGAACGGGAAAAAGATTCAGGGCCTGCTCATGAACTCACGCATGGTTCAGGGGATCTTCGACGACCTTAACCCAGACACCGTCGCGCGCTGGGCCTATCCCGACACAAAGAAATGGGACGCAGAGCGCAACACGCGCGAGTTCATCACCGCGATGCCGGAGTGGCGTCGGCACGGCTTGCTGGCCATCACGCTGAACTTTCAGGGCGGATCGCCCCAGGGCTACTCGCGCGAGCAGCCGTGGGAGAACAACTCGTTCACAGCGGACGGCTCGCTGCGTCCGGACTATGCCGCACGACTGGAGCGCGTCATAAACCGAGCCGACGAACTCGGCATGGTCATCATCCTCGGCTACTTCTACTTTGGACAGGATGAGCGGCTCAAAGACGAGGCCGCCGTGCTCCGCGCCACGGATGAGGCGACGCAATGGCTGCTTGATCACGGCTGGCGCAACGTAATCGTCGAGGTCAACAATGAGTGCAACGTCCGCTACGACCACGCAATCCTGAAGCCTGAACGCGTCCACGAGCTTGTCGAACGCGTCAAGAACACCAAGCGCGGCGACCGCCGGCTGCTGGTCTCCACATCCTACGGCGGCAACACCGTGCCGAAGGACAACGTCGTCCGCGCGAGCGACTTCCTGCTGCTGCACGGCAACGGCGTGACCAGGCCCGAGCGCATCGCCGAGTTGGTGCGGCTCACGCGCGCCATGTCCGGCCACAGTCCCAAGCCAATCCTCTACAACGAGGATGACCACTTCAATTTTGAGCAGCCGAAGAACAACTTCACCGCTGCGGTGGGGGCCTACGGATCCTGGGGCTACTTCGATTACCGGATGCAGGACGAGGGCTTTGACGAGGGCTACCAAAGTGTGCCTGTGAACTGGGGCATCAGCAGCTCCCGCAAGCGCGGCTTCTTCAACCTGCTCGCGGAGGTGACGGGGGCGAAACCAGAAGCCATCAGAAAATAGGACCTTCGTCAGGGCCACCTTTCACGTTGAAATGGCCGCCGGCCCGTTATACCAAAGGCCAACCTTGTTCCCGGCCGGCTGCCGTGGGGGACAGCCCTGAAAAGTCTGGGAAAGCGGAGTGCCGCCCCGCCCAGTTCAACCATGAATTTCCTCATCCTGCGACGCGGACAAAAGCTCGGCCCCTTCCCATACGCGGATGTGGGAGTGATGTCGGCGCAGGGCGAACTGCGCGCAGGCGACCTTGTCCGTGGAGAGGGAGAGCAGGACTGGCTGCCGCTAAGCCGTTTCCTCGAACTCCGCCAGCAACTTGCGGCCACTGCCAACCCGCCGACGGAAGGGGACATCGCGCAGGCCGCGCCGGCATCCGCATCCGCCTCAGCCCCCGTGTCCTCGAAGACAGCCTTCCTCCGGCGAAACGTGGGCGACACGGATGCGGCCTCGCTGACCGAGGCGGAGCGCGAAGTCATCGCGGGCGGGCGCCTGGTGGCCTTTGAATATTGTTGGTCCCTCGTGGTGTCGTTCAAGCGCGCGTCCGCGCCCGTGCTGCTGCGGGCTGGCGATGATGGCTTCGGAGCCGCGTTGCGCTATTCTCTCCTCACCGTTTTTCTCGGCTGGTGGGGCGTGCCCGGCCCCATCTGGGTGTTCACCACGCTGCGGCACAACGCACGCGGTGGCCGCGACGTGACTCTGGAGGCGCTCTCCAAGCAAGTCGGCCATGCCCGCGCCGCAGCCGCCTGCGCCCGGCACCAGACCAGCGCCCGGCCCGGCGCGCTGCTCGGCAGCCTGGGCGGAATGATGACCGCGCTTGCGCTTGCACTGTGGCTGGGCATCGGCTGGCTGGTGTGGGCCTTCGCGCACGGCGAACTGGGCGAGCCGGCGCATGGCCCCGGCTCGAAGGAATTCGACGCCGCCAACACCTACCTCGTGCAGGCCAAACGCAGCTCCATCTTCGGCAACGTGACCAAGGCGCTGGAGCTGGCCGATGCGTTCAACAAGGGCGTGAAGGAATCGTATTTCGCGCTGGCGCGGCAGAATCCAAGCGTGAGCGGGCTGGTGACCAACAACGTGGCCATCGTCACCTATTGCGAGCTGCATCAGGACCGCGTCATCTTTCTCGTCCAGGTGCCCGGACTGCACAAGCTCCCGGCCAGCCTCCGAAACAGATTCGCGGATGATGTGTGGCGCAGCTCCTCCATCGCGCTCTCCGACATCAAGGCGGGCTTCATCGGCCTGCGCGTGGCGGTGGGGATCCGCAGTGCCAGCAAGTATGACCAAGTGCTCGTGGGCCGCTACATCCGGGACTTCGAGGCGAACAACACCGGCCTGCGCAGCCGGAGCTTGGGCCACCGCAGCAAGTCCAAGCTCTACCCGCTCTTCGTCCCGCTGGAGCAATTGGAATCGTGGCAGGAAGAGTGAGCGGAGGGGCTGGCTGAAGTTGAGAGTTGCAGGTTGAGAGTTGAGAGGGGGGCTGGTTGCGTCGAGTGCCATCCGGGCCTCTCAACTCCCCAACTCCCCACTTCTCACCTCCCAACTCACCCACGCATCTTGGCCACGTAGGCCCCATCCACGCCGTCCTGGAAAGGCAGCAGCTCGCGCTCGGACTCGAGTTTGAACTGGGGGTGGGCGGCGAGGAACTCCTTCACCACTTCGGTGTTCTCCTCCGGCTCCAGGCTGCAAGTGCTGTAGATCAGCGTGCCGCCGGGCTTGATGTGAAGGGCGGCAAGGCGCAGCAGCTTCAATTGCGTCTCGCGCAGGCGCGCGGGTTCATCGGGCTGCAACCGCCAGCGCAGGTCGAGGCGGCGGCGCAGCACGCCGGTGTTCGAGCAAGGCGCGTCCACGAGCACTTTGTCGAACTTTTGATATTGGAGCGTGGCTTCCGGGTGGTCGCCCAGGGCAAGGGTCTTCACGCACGTCACGCCCAGGCGCGTGCAGTTCTCCGTCACGAGTTTCAGCCGCTCGGGGCTGGAGTCACACGCGAGCAACTCGCCGTCGTTCTCCATCCTCTGGGCGATGTAAGCTGTCTTGCCGCCGGGGGCGGCGCAGAGGTCGAGGATGCTTTCCCCAGCCCAAGGGTCGAGAGCCTGCACCGCGAGCAGCGTGCTGGGATCCTGCACGTAGAACCAGCCGTCGCGGAAGCTGCCGAGCGTGGCGATGGCTGGATGTGTCTTGAGCGCGAAGACGGTGTGGTCCTCTGTCCAAGGACAGGGGACGAAATCGTATTCCACGCTCTCCTTGAGCCGCCAGCGCTCGATGAGTTTGGTGGAGTCGGTCTTGAGCGCGTTGACGCGGATGTTCGTGGGTGGCGGCGTGTTGTTCCACTCCAGGAGGAGCCGGGTGTTGTCCGCGCCCCAGCGGGCGGTCCATTTCTGCACGAGCCATTCGGGGTGGGAATAGCCGATGTGCGGGTGAGAGGTTTGCAGATCGGCGAGGGACTGCATCACGCCGGCACGCTCGGCGTCGAGCCGACGGAGGATGGCGTTGATGAAGTTCGCCTGCTGATCGAAGCCGAGGCGCTTGGCGATCTCCACCGTCTCGAAGCACGCCGCGTGCGGGGGGACGCGATCGAGGAAGAAAAGCTGGTAGAGGCCGAGCCGGAGGAAGACCTGCACCTGCGGCAACTGCGGGCGGTCCTCGGTCTTGCGGGCGATGAGCCAGTCAAGCGCGGCCTGCCAGCGCACGCAGCCATAGACCATTTCCTGAGCAAGCCGGCGGTCATCGGGCCGCATCTTGGCGGTGGCGAAGGCGTCGTCGAGTATGTCCTCGACGAATGCGTTGCCCTGCAGCCGGCGGAGCAGGACGCCGGCGGCCATCTCACGCGCGGCGCAAAGCGGGGCTGCCTTCTCGAATTCGGGGGGCGGGGTGGATGACTGGTCGGCCCTCGCGCCCTCGGAGCGGATGATGCGGTGCTCCAAGTGTGGAGCGGGGCGATCCGGCGCGCGGCGGCGCTCATCGCCATAGTTTTCGCGCGGGCGGTCCTGCCACGGGCGGCGGTCGTCCTCAGGTTGTCGGTAATTCCTCCGATCCTCCCGGCGGTAGTCGCGCTGCTGATAACCATCCTGTCGCTCGCCCTGGTTGTAGCCGCCACCAGAGCGTCGGCCTGCGTCCCGGCGTGAATCGAATGTGTCTTCGGAACGCGCCGGGTTGAAGCCGGACGATCCGGGCCTGCGTTGCTCGGAGTTGAACGGGCGCTCGCGACGATCATCCCCTCGGTAGTCGCGCTGCTGATAACCATCGCGTTGCTCGCCCGTGTTGTAGCCGCCACCAGAGCGTCGGCCTGCATCCCTGCGCGAATCGAATGCGTCTTCGGAACGCGCCGGGTTGAAGCCGGAGGATCCGGAACTGCGGTGCTCGTTGTTGAACGGACGCCCGGGCCGGTCATCCCGGCGCACGTCTGGCCGCGGATAGGCATCGCGTCGCCCGCTTGAGTCGAAGTCGCGGCGGAAGCCGGACGAAGCGCTCATGGGCGCGCGGCCTTCGTTTCTCTCCATCGGACCGGACCGGTGTGGCGCGTCGTCGCGACGCTGGAAGTTGTCCCGGCCCGGGCGGTCCTGCTGCGGGCGGCGGTCGTCTGAGCGGGGCTGCGAAGAGGGCCGGGGGCCGCGCGCATACGCTCCGCCGGGACGCTCGCGGGGGTCGTCGTAGTTCGGCGCGCGGACCGAAGAGGTGATGCGTTGGGGGTGTTCGCTGGACTGGAGTGAACGCTCGATGCGCGAAGGTCCGTGCTCCTCACGGCGATCTGACTGTTCGGCCTGCTCGGTGCGCCTAGCCGTCGGGCGTTTGACGTAGCGCTCGTAGAATTTCCCCGCGTGAGGGCTTGACTCAACTTCGGCGGGCGGGGAGGCGTCATCCGCGCGCTCCTCGCGGAAGGGTTGGTGAGGAAAATCATCCCCCTCAGTCCGCCTCGCCTTCCACTGAGGCAAGCCCCCGGGAGCCTCCGGCCCGCCACCGGGCTGGTCGCCGGATTTTTTGCGGAAGCCGCCGCCCGGCTTGGTGAAAGGTTTGCCAAACGGCTTCGCGCCGGACTGGGAAAATGGCTTTTGAAACGAACCAGCTTCCCGTTCACCGGACATTTCTCTTGGTTTTATTCGCTGCACGACTTAACAATGACGGACATTTCGCATTGCGCGAGTTTTTTGAAACTATGAGAGACGAACTCGAAAAATTGGCCATCGCCGGGAAAATCGGCAGCAGACACATCGAACCCCTGCTGACACTGGCACAGGGCGGCTATTGCTCCCACAAGAGCTGGGGCTTTGGGCGCATCACCACGGTGGACACGGTCTTCTGCCAGTTCACCATAGATTTTCAGGGCAAGCCCGGCCACAAGATGGACCTGTCCTTCGCCGCCGACTCTCTCAAGTCCATCCCCGCCGACCACATCCTCGCCAAGAAAAGAGACGGCCTGCACGCCCTCCGCCAGATGGCCGCGCGCGACCACCTCGGCGTCATCAAGCTCGTCCTAAGCAGCTACGGCGGCAAAGCCACGCTCGACCAGATACACAAGGAACTCGTGCCCGAGGTCATCACAGAGGACTGGAAGAAATGGCTCGAAGTCGCCAAGCGAGAGATGAAGAAGGATGGCCACTTCATCGTGCCCCTCAAGAAGACCGAGCCCATCATCTACCAGGCCCTCGAAACCACCGTCCAGCAGCGCGTGATGGACAAGTTCAAGGCCGCCAAAGGACTCAAGGCGCGTCTCACCGAGGCCAACGAGCTGCTCAAAAACGTGGACGACCTCGACAACAAGACCGCCGTCGTCGGAGAAGCCATAGCCACCTTGAACGCGGAAATCACCAGCTACCAGCGCACCCAGCCCGCGCTCACGCTGGAAGCCATCTTCCTCCGTGACGAACTCCGCCAGGCCGCCGGCCTGCCCGTCACCGAGGGCGAACTCACCGAGTCCGTCCTTTGGAACCAAGGTCTCAAGCTCGGCCAATTGCTCGACGGCATGCCCGCCGCCAAGCACCGCCGCGCGCTGGACTCCTTCAAGGCCGCCACCCCGACACTCTGGTATGAGGCCGTCATCGGCACCATCAACAACGTGTCCTCCAAGCTCGCCGGCGAGTGCGCCACCATGCTCATGCAGAACGGCAAGCTCGACCTCCTCCGGGAGACGCTCGCCCGGCTCATCAGCCAGCACCAGGCCAGCAGCGAACTCCTCCTCTGGCTCGCCAAGGAACGCTCCGACACCTTCGCCGACATCCTCGGCCCCGAAGTCTTCCGCGCCATGGTCAGCGCCATCGAGCGCGACACATTCAACGAGAAAAAATCCAACAAGCTCCGCGACTTCATCCTCTCCGACCACGAGTTGCTGCCCGAGTTGATTTCCTCCGCCGACATCGAAGTCGTCAAGGACCTCACCCGCGCCCTCCAGCTCTCCTCCAGCTTCGATGACATGGACCGCCGCTCGCTCCTGGCGCGCATCGTGAAGGTCTTCCCCGCCGTCAAGGAACTCATCACCGGCGAAGCCCTCAAGCAGGACCACGGCTTCATCGTCTCTTGGTCCAGCCTCGAACGCCGCCGCGCCGAATACGACGACCTCTGCAAGAAACGGATCCCCGCAAACTCCAAGGACATCGCCCTGGCCCGCAGCTACGGCGACCTCCGCGAGAACCACGAATACAAGGCGGCCAAAGAAATGCAGAAGGTGCTCATGCGCCGCAAGAGCGAACTGGAAGTGCAGCTCAATCGTGCACGCGGCACCGACTTCGCCAATGTCCGCACCGACGTCGTGAGCATCGGCACCAAAGTCCTTGTCCACGACCTTTCCAACCAGAAGAGCGTCACCTTCAAGGTTTGCGGCGCGTGGGACTCCGACCCGGACAACGGCATCATTGCCTACCTCAGCCCCATCGGCCAGGCACTGCTGAATCACCCGGTCGGAGACGAGGTCGAGTTCGAGCTGCACAACACCAAGCACAAGTTCCGCGTGGACGCCATCGAAGCTCTCCCTCCCGCGCCCAAGCCGCCCGAGCCAGCCGAGCCAGAAGCCCAGCCCGCAGCGGCGGCAAGCTGAAACTTGCCTGCCTCTGCATCCTGCCTTCTGGCTCCTTTCCTTGGCGCTTTTCGAGCCCTTTCGCGGCCATTGGGCGCCCGATGCCCCGACTTGCGCCTTGCAGTTTGAAGTCCTCCCGCTAGTTTCCGCCGCGTGTCGCAACAGGTGAAAAAATCGAAGCCAGCCAAGGCAATGATGCTCGGCGTCGGGCTGGACTCCGACGGGCACAAGCGCGTGACGACGGGGGACAACTTCGCGCTCGTCGGCGGCTCCAAGGACACCCACGAGCAGATGACCGAGAAGGCCATCAAAATAACCGAGAAGCTCAAGCAGAAGGGCAAGCGACTCGAAGAAGTCTCGCGCCAGGAGTTCGACGACATCGCGCACGCCGTCGGCCTCCATAAGCACGACCCGCAGGCGAACTGAACTCTCATGGGCGCAGACAAGCATCCCTACCTCTTCCTCCTCGTCTTCTTCGTGATGGCGCTGGGCTTCGCCGTCGGGCCGCTCTTTCTAGCGTGGCTGTGGGCGAAACTGGTTTCTCCGCCGAAGCCGGGCGAGATGAAGAACGCGACCTACGAGTGCGGCCTCGAATCCAAGGGCGACGCGTGGGTGGCGTTCAAGTCCGAGTATTACCTCTACGGCATCCTGTTCCTTCTCTTCGACGTGGAGACGATTTTCCTCCTGCCCTTCTGCGTCGCCTTCACGGGCCTCTCCGTGGGCGCGGTCCTGGCGATGCTCCTCTTCGTGCTCCTGCTCGTCGAGGGCCTGGCGTGGGCGTGGGTGAAGGGAGTGCTGACTTGGAAGTGAAGGGAATAGGGAATAGGGAATGGGTGATAGGGCGTCATGCCGCACGCTTCAGTCCCTATTCCCTATTCCCTATTCCCAATTTCCCATCCCCCACTCCCCATCCCCTTCTTTGATTATGGACGACGGACTCCGCAACGAACTCAGCAAGCAAGGCGTCGTGGTCGTGAAGCTCGAAGAGCTTTACAACTGGGGCCGCAAGAACTCCGTCTGGCCGCTCTCCTTCGGCCTCGCCTGCTGCGCCATCGAGATGATGGCCGCCAGCATGGCCCGCTACGACCTCGCTCGCTTCGGCGCGGAAGTCTTCCGCCCATCGCCCCGGCAGGCGGACCTGATGATTGTCGCCGGCACTGTGACCAAGAAGATGGCCCCGCAAGTCGTGCGCCTCTACAACCAGATGCCGGAGCCCAAATACGTCATCGCCATGGGCGCGTGCGCCATCAGCGGCGGCCCCTTCAAGCAGGGCTACAACGTCCTCAAGGGCATTGACAGATACATCCCGGTGGACGTCCACATCCCCGGCTGCCCGCCCCGGCCCGAAGCACTCATCCACGCCTTCATGACCCTACAGCGGAAGATTGACGCCCAGAAGCTCACCGGCCCCGACCGCGCGCGCCACCTGAACGCCGACCTGCCCAGCGAATTCCCCGTCCCCCTCTTCGGCGAGCACGACCTCGTGCCGCCGAAGAACCCAAACGTGTGGGAACCGGCCGTGGTGGTGCGCTGAAGCCATGTGGGTGCCGAGGTCACGACGGCCTCTTCCCTGAAGCAGTTTTCGGTCACCAACAGACCAATTCGGCCGGCGGGACCTAAGGAAACTCTGATTTAACCACAAAGACACGAAGGACACAGAGAGAAAGCCCCAAGAAATTGGCTCTTTGTGTTCTTAGAGTTTTTGTGGTTGGGCATTTGTTCAGCGCTTCCCTAAACCCGCGTGGCACCCAGCTTCACCGGCGCACACCCGAATTCCGAAGCAAGCTTGGGGAGCATGCCCGCCCCGGGCGTTGCTTGCCGCGTCCTCGCGGCCAGCCTCTGACGTGCTGCACTGGAACGAATGTCCTGAACATTTCTCTACGCCCGGGGCGGGCGCGAACTCCATTCCACTTCGGAGTTCGAGCCAAAAAAATTGTTGTGCCTTGGCGGAACGCGATTGGACGGGCCTGATTGCTCGGCGGCAGCAGCGAGTCCGCCGCCGGTTGCCGCCATGAACCTGAGGGCCAGGGCGGAGGCAACCAGGCGCACGGTCTTCATCCCAACTTGGCCGGCGCGTTCACGGCTTCCGCTCCTCCAACTCCCCCAACGCGAACGGTGCGAAGAAAATCGTCTGGCTAAACCCCTTTCCCATGCTGTTGATGTCATCGCCTTTTGGCAGCGCGGCGCGGAAGCCTTCCCCAAGGATGCGCCGATGTTCTGGGTTGCCGGTGAGTCGCACCTCGTAGGCGATCCCTTCCAGCGAAAGCATGAAGCCACCGGGGGTTTTCGATGTGAGCGGGCAGGCTGTGTAACGAAAGGTCTTCAAGTCTTCCATCCAGCATTCGCGGATCATCTGGTCCACGCCGATGGTCATGGCTTTCAACACGTCCGGGTTGCCCGTCAGCCGGTGATAGCGTGCGAGCGCGCCCAGCGTCAGCCCTTCCATGAACGGCACGTTGCCCTCGCAACGCTGGCCGCCGAGCGGGTGCAGGCAATGGCCGACCGCCAGTTTCACAACCCAGCCACGTTGCGGATCCAGGTTTTGTTTCAACACCTGCCAGGCTTTGGTGGCGGCATCCAGATACTTGGCGTCGCCGGTGGCTTCGTATGCCGCCAGCACCAGAATCATCGGCCAGCCCAGGTCGCGGATGTGCGTGCCGGAACGGACCGGCATGTTGCCCACCATCGCGTCGGCGGCGAGCAACGCCACGTCGCGGGCGCGGCGGTCGCCGGTCAGGTAGTAATAGTTCAGGTCGCCGCCGATCCAGACGTGGCCGAAGTTGGCGCTGTGGCCCATCTGGTAAGTCTTCTCAACAGGCAATGGAGCGTTGGTGAAATAACCGCCCGTGTGATTGAGGCAGTGCAGCCAGATTTCACCGATCTTGGGCGGTGCGCCCCAGGGATTCTGGAGATGGGAGTTGGTGGCATGAACGACGTCCACGTCGATGTGATGCCGCGCCGCCTGTTCGCCGCGCTGGAAATACCGCCGCTCGCCGGTGCGCAGATATTGGATGAACATCCCGTTCGCCAAATCGTATTCCAAGTTGCCCCAGTTCACTCTGCGCTCCCCGAACCAGTCGCCGTAATTGAGCATCCCGTATTCGCGGATCTCGTCGCGGCGCTTCAAGTGCTCGGCCAAGGCGCGCTCGAACCATGCGTCGTAGCCGAGAAACTTTTCCTTCGCCGCCGGCGGAAATTCGCCCGCAGCCAGGGTGGCGCTCGCGTAGGCCGGTTCGCATGTGGGAAGCAACGGCTCCTCCGTCGCCTGAAAAAATTGCGTCAGCTTCGTCACGTCCGGCTGGCCCGCGAAAAAGTTGGCCCAGACCTCGTGCGTCTTTGCCACGCCGACCTTGAACGTGTGGACGCCGCCCCGAAGCGCGTAATAAAGTTTGTTCTCCTCCGCCAGCGGCTTGCCGTCGTATAGGCCCTTCGGGAAGTCCGGGCAAATCCCCAGCGTTACCGCGCCGTCGCGGGCTTCGATGGCCTTGGGCCAGTGCTGCCAGAACTCGCGCAGGCCGAGGGCAAATCCTCCCTTGCCGCCGGCCACCGCCGCCCAACCGGCCGCGTGCGCTCCGGTGGCCTGGCCGTCGCGTTCGTAGCGCTGCTCATCCACCTGAAACACGCGCCCACCCGGCGTCGTCCGACCGTCCAGCACACCTGCTTCAACCCGGCCCGCCTCCGGCGCGAGCCGCGCGGTCAACCCGAGTTCCTTGATGCTGGTCATCAGCGCATCCGGATGGTCGTTGATAAAGGTGTAGGAACAGCGGACGAACGGCTGTCCGCGGAAGGCATGAAGGCGGACCACGTAACGGAACATCGCGCCGCGCTCATCCGCGTGACGGCCGGACACGCGCACGCAGACGCGCAGCGGACCCGATTGCTCGACCACGATTTCCGCCGGTGCTTTGTCCGACTCGAACCGCCGCGAACTTGGATCGCGGACAAACAGTCCGCCACCGTCGCTGCCAGTGACGCGTTCATCGCTGGCAATTTTTCCATCACCATTGAGGTCGGTCCACACGGCCCCAAACGGATTGAACCCATCCGCGTTCAATTCGAGCCGGAGCTGGCCGGTGTCAATCGTCGTGCGGCGGTCGCGAGTGCCGACTCGCACCGGGTCGGGAACGAGCGGGCGCGAGACCGCCGGGCCGTGCCGCAGGGTGAGCAATTTCTTTTCGTTTGCCGCCACGTCCACCTGAAAATCCAGCAGCAGCCACCGCACTGAGCCATCCGGCCAGCGGGCGAGCGCTTCGGTTTGCAGCGGCACCGACTGGCCGTCGGAAGTGAAGAGGACCGCATTCCTGTCGTCGCGCAAAACACCCTGCGCGAAAGGAATTCCCGAAGTCACCGGCCAGCCCCGGCGCGCCGCCCCGCTGGGTTCCGTCACCGAGATGGCCACGTCGCTGGTTGATGAGGAGAGCCGCACCAGTTTGCCCAGACGCGGCTCCGCCTTCGGCAATTCCCGCATCACCAGTTCCGCCATCGCCCGCGCGCCCCGCTCGTTGAAATGCGTCGCGTCGCCGGGCTTGTTGGCGAACTGCTCGTTCGATTTTTCACCGAGCTTCGCGAACAACTCGCCGCTCGCCGCGTGCAAATCAATCAGCGCCACCTTCAGTTCAGCAGCGACCGCTTTCATCGACTCGGCGTAGGGCTTGAGATTGTCGCGGAGCGTGCCATCGGCGTTGAACGTGCGCCGGTGCATGGGCGTGACGAGGATGGGCGTGGCCCCGAGCGCGCGCGATTCCGCCACGTAGAGCCGGAGGTTGTCGCGGAAATCCGTCCCGGCGTCCGTGGACTCCGGTTTGTCCTTCGCGTGGGAATCGTTGTGGCCAAACTGAATCAAGACCACGTCCGGCTGGGCGGCCTTCGCCTTCGCCCACAGCCCTTCCTTGAGAAACGTCTTCGTGCTCCGTCCGCTGCGGGCGAAGTTGAAAACCTTCACCGCACCGGTCGGAAACTGTTGTTCGACACACATTCCCCAGCCGCGCTCCGGCTTGTCCGCGGGATAATCGCACACGGTCGAGTCGCCGAGGATGGCGATGCGCAGCGGTGACTCGACGGCGCGGGCGGCCAGAGCCACCGAAAAAACGAGGAGAACAAGCAGGGTTTTCATGGGCGGAGTTCGGCGATGCCGCGCTTCAGCACGAAGAGGTCTTCGGCTCGTCATGGGTGTGCGCGCCCTTGAGGGCGGCGGTTTCCTTTCTGGCGGCAATCATATCGTGTGTGCTCGGACGCCAGACGCTCACTCGACAGTCAGCTCGTAATACGGGGTCCGATCCCTGGCACCATCGAGAGTGATGCGCCCGCTCGCCACGAGAAGGAAGTTCTCCGTGCGCCGCCCATCGTGATCGAGCAGACGCACGCTGGCCACGCGCCGGCCCGCGAGGGTGATCGTGGCTTTGACGGGCTCCATCAAGACCGGGCCCTGGCCTCTGCCGAGCAAATCATCGCCGCTCACGTTAAACTTCATCCCCGTGTTGCGGGCGCGGGCCAGCGCGGTGATGAGCAGGCGGCGCGAGGTGGATACCTTCCCCTCTTTTTCCGGGGCCGAGACGTAGATGGCGGCGAAGCGCGACTCCGGCGTGATGATGACTTCGCCGAGCTGGCACGCCTGGCCTTGAGCGAAACCCACCACGGCCTTGGTGCCGTCGGTGTTCATAGTGAAGTAGCCTGTGGTCGTGCCGCCGCGTTCCTTCCACCGGAGCTGTTTCGTCGAGGATACAATGAAACCGTCCTGCTCGAACGGCTGGAGGTTGAAGAGAGACGTCTCCTCGAAGCGCTCGGTGAATTTCACCGTGCAACGCGCGGCGGCCAGCGCGCGGGCCGGGACCGCGCTGCTGTCGAGCTCCTTGTCATCGTAGCCCTGCGCGACCTTGTCCTCGAAACCGAGCCTGCCCTCGAAGAGCGACGGGACATGCACGTTGCGCACGGCGACCAGGCCCGATTGCTTCACATCACCGCGCAGCACCTGGCGCGCAATTGCCGGAAAGGCTCCGAGAATCTGCGGGGCCATCGCGTCCCACGCGCTGCCTCCAAGCTGCTTGCTGAACGCGGCGCTGTCGCCGTTTTGGAACAGGTAGGAAACATCCCAGCCCTGCAATCCCATTCCATACGCGCCGATGATGGCCGGGCCTTCCACGCCCCACTCATTGGGGACTACGTGAATCCACTCGCTCAGCATGAAGGGCCGGTCGTCCACCTGTTGCAGGCCGGAACTGAGCGAGCCGGAGCCGGCCCGCGAGAGCATGGACGCGGAGCTGAACTTGCCGGTGCCACCGCGATTTCCGCCGAAGTAATTGTGCCGGTCAACCAAGCCCACGCGAGAGTCGCTGTGCAGGTTGGCGAAGTGGCTGTAGGCGCGGCCCGCCTGCCAGTTCGAGCCGAGGAGTTCGCCGTCGTAACCGGCCTTGCGCACGGCGGCGACGTAGCGGTCGTAGGCTTCGCATTGCAGTTCGTGGAGGAATTGCAGCGTGTCGAGCAGGCGCCGTTTGCGGAAGGATTGCGCGCCTGCCAACTGCTCGGGATCCCAATACCACGGATTGCCCAGCGGCAGGATGTTCTGTTTGTCGAGATGCTCACCGGCGGGGAAGCCGTCCTTCTCGAAGCCATCCATCGCCTTCGCACCCCACGCCTTCACCAGGCCGGCGTGGCCACCATATTTCCGCTTCAGCCAGCCGGAGAAGCGTGCGCCCACCTGCTTGCGGAGCGTCGCGCTCTGCTTCAGCGGCGCCATCGAGGTGTAGAACATCACGCTCTGCTCGTTGATGATTTCGACGGCGCAGACGGCCGGGTCCGTGGCGTAGGTCAGGCCGGTGTGGGGATTCGTGTGCTGGAGGAGATTGACCATTTGCCGGATGTGGAGGTTCTGCAATTCAGGCGAGTAGAAAAACGCGCTCGCCGCCGCAGTGACTCGATCCTTCTTCCTGCCATTGAAGCTGCCGAACTCGTCGAGGAAGGGCACGTCGCGCCGGTCGGCGGGACCGAGCGAGATGGTGCCAAAATGCGCGGAGAGCTTCACGTAGATGCCGGCCTCCTTGAACTTCGCGACCTGGTAATCCATTCGCTCAAGCCCGGCGGCGTCATACTCGGCGGCGCTTTCCTTGGACTGGATGCCATTCCAGCCCGCGCCATCGGCGAACTTGTGCAGGCGCACCGTGTTGATGCCGTAGCGCGAGTAGAAGGCTGCGCGTTTGTCGGCCATCGCCTTCTCCGGCGAGCAGGCGTTGTAGCACAGGTTGATGCCCCAGAGCTTCATAGGTTTTCCGTTGTAGATGAGCTGGTCGCCCTGGCTCTTGATGCGCCCGTGCATACCCGCAGGCTTCTCCAGCCAGTCGGCCATGCTCAGGGCGCTGCTGGCCGCGTCGCCCGTAGCCTGCCAGGGGAACCAACGGTCCAGGCCCGGCTCATCGGGAATCTCCGCGGCGCTGGCGAACCAATCCGTCGCGGCAGGCAAATCCACTCGCACCTTCTGACGCCGCACCGTGTCCGCCGCGAGATGCTCCTTCGCCAGCACGATGCGCAACGCACCGTCTGCGGCCACTTCGCACGGCGGATCGAAACGCATCAATGTCTTGCCGCCGCGGGGGTCGGTCCAGCGCAGCGCGCTCACCTGAACGCCGATGGCGAGCTTGCCGAAGGGACACCGCACGGGGGTCTGCTTCCCCAGCGCTTCGACCATCACCTCGCGCCCGTTGAACGCCGCGCCCGGCGACACCGTCACCACCAGCAACGTGAGGTCGGCGGCGCTCTCAGCCTTCAACTCGTAGCTCAACTCCAGACGGTTCGTGGCCGTCCGGGCGGCGCTGAAACCCAGCCGCAAGGGTGTGCCGCCCACAGTGGCGTTCAACGGGCCGGCCACCACACCGTTCGTGCCCTGCGTTTTCCCCTGCACGCCGGCCCAGGCCCATTTCGGACCCCACGCCGCCGTTCCGAAGCGGAGATAATCCGCGCCGTCGTGACTGACCACCACGTCCGCCTGCCCGGCGGAATACGCAGTGAAAGCCGCAGTTTCGCCCGCGTGGCCGGCCTGTGGGCTTGCAAGGACCAGCATTCCGACCAGTCGCACGAACGACCCAAGCGCGGTTTGCATGAAGATGATGGAGTCCGATTGTGCTGACGTATTCATTCGCTGTCGTGGGCGGGAAACTACGAAGGCTGGTTTATTGAGTCGAGTGGATGATGACGGTTCGGTTTGCGGTGGCTGATGTCATGGCGAGGTGACCAGGTGCGACCGGATGGCTTGCCGCAGGGCGCATCTCAGTTTCTAGCAACCCGGGTCGGCAGGGCTGAAAGCCCGTCATTCGTCAGCCTGGGGTGGAGTGAACGTAGTGAACGCAGCCCCAGGTGGCCCCGCCAGGCCGTGCCGAGGGCTGTAAGCCCGCCACGCCG
>JACRKB010000009.1 GCA_016235545.1 Verrucomicrobiota bacterium
ATCGCGAAGGCCAGCCCGGTGATGGCGTAGGTGTAGGTGCTGCCGAACTTGTCCGTGAAGCGCTGCGAAGGAGCCTTGAGCCGCTGCGCCTCGCGGATGAGGCGGATGATTTTCTGAAGCGCGCTCTGCTCGGCGGCACGCAGCACGAGCACTTCCACCGCGCCCCAGAGATTCAGCGTGCCGGCGAGCAGGGAGTCGCCGACGTTTTTCTCCACCGGCGCGGCCTCGCCGGTGAGCGTGGATTCGTCGGCGGCGGTTTTTCCCTTCACGATTTCTGCGTCGAGCGGGAACTGCGCGCCGGGCTTGATGAGCAGGCGCGCGCCGGGGCGGAGGTCGGCGACGGGAACTTCGTGCTCGTGCCCGGCGTCGTCGAGTTGAGTGGCGGTCTTGGGCGCGGCTTTGAAGAGCGCGTTAATCTCGCGTTGCGTGCGGCCCATCGCGTAGTGCTCCAGCGCGCCGGAGACGGAGAAGAGGAAGAGCAGCATTGCGCCTTCGTCCCAATGCCCGATGAGCGCGCTGCCCAGCGCGACGGCGAGCATCAGGAAATGCACATCCAGCACGCGGTGCTGAAGGCGCTCCCAGACTTCGTGCGCGGCGAACCAGCCGCCAGCGAGGTAGGCTGCGATGTGAAAGCCCAGCGCGACGGAGCCGTCGCCGACTAGCGCAGCGCTCAAAGTGGCCACACCGCAAATCCCAGCCATCACCATCTGCGGCTTCCATTCGTCGAGGTCGGCGTCCGCCTCCGGGATTTCGACTTCGCGCGGGATGATTTTGGGCAGGGGCAAGTTGCGCCAGTGCCAGAAGCGCGGCGCGGTCGGACACGTCACGCGTGCGATGGTGCTTTGGTCGCCGGTGCGCTGGATGGTGATGGCCTGCGCCTCCGTGGCGGCCAGCGGGATGTCGCAAGCACGGCAATCGCCCGCCTCCGCCAGCAGGCCGCAGTGAAGACGCGCGCTGGTCTGGCGACCGGCCTCCACGGCGGCAGTCACGCGGTCGGCGAGGCCCTCGACCTCCCGGTTTCCGAGAGTGGCGATGGAGATCGCCGGCTGGGTGCGATGAACGGTGACGGCCTCGAGCGCCGGCTCGCGTGCGAGCATCGCCGAGACCGAGCGCGCAAGGCAGGACGGGCGGTCAAGCCTCGCGCCGGGTGCGGCCAAGTTTGCGCCGGACTGTGATGAACCACTCACAGAGCCAAGCTGAACGTGGCGCCGGGGAAACTCAAGGTGCGGCTCGCGACTCATCAGCCGGATGACTCTCTCATTGGCACCCGGCTTCGATCGGGTGTGAGTCGAAGAAGGTCAGGCAAACCGCTTCAACGGTTTGCCAGTGTGAGCAGTCATCAACCGTGGCGAGAGCACTTGAAACGGCTTCCTCCGCCTTTGCCTCAAACACCGATCTGAAGCCCCGTGCTAAAGAGAGGCCGAGTGCGCGAGACTCGCAGGAGTGCCACCGGTTGCAAAAGAATTGCCAGCAAGTGCGGACCGATCGGACAATCCCGCTCTTTCTCGCGCCATGAAACATGTCATAGCCACATTTTCCCTGATTGGAATTGCCGTCTCGCTCTCCGCCGCGCCGGCGGGCAACTCGGCCGACGGCATCCTGCGCGGGCCGTTCTTCTCCGGCACCATCATGGCCAGCGACGGCAGGCAGCTCGCCGCCGGCAAAGGCATCGTCGTGACTGTCGGGCCGAACAAGGATCACTACCTTTGCTACGACACCGACACGCTGCGCTGCGCGATGGGCTGGTCCGGTGACTTCCTCGAGTTCGGCAAGACGCAGACAAACATCGAGTGGCCACCGCCGCCAAGGATCAAGGGTGGACTGGGTTTTGAAACTCGCCTCGGCCCCGGTTGGACTAGCAGTGAGGATTTCAGGGACCCGCGCCCGGACCAGCAAGGCCCGTTGCCTCGCACGCAGGCGAAGTATCGCGGCCTCCATCTCCACGGCGACAACGTCGTGCTTTCCTACACGGCGGGCGACGCGGGTGTGCTGGAACTTCCCGGCCACGAGTCCATCGGCGGCAGGGGCATCTTCACGCGCACGCTGAACATCGGCGCGGGTGGCCAGACGCTCCGCTTCATAGGGGCGGCAGGCGTGGTTTCTGGTGCGGGCCACGACAGCACCGTGAAGACCGAGTCAGCCAAAGAGTTCAAGCTCGCCATTTTCGGCAACGGCACGAACCGCCTTGTCATCGGCGTCACCGGCAACACGGACATGAGCAAGCTGTCTGCGCAGAAACGCAACCAGTCGGTGACAAATGGCAGCGTGGTTTCGATGGCGTGCGAGCTCGCCTTCGTAGCCGTGCCGCGATCCTCGCCGCTGAACTTGAAAATCCTCATCGCCCGCGTTGACACTGGCGCAGAAGTGGACGCCATTCGCGCCGCCCTCAAGTCCGCCAAAGCTCCCGCCGACCTAGCACCCCTCACGAAGGGCGGCCCCGCGCAGTGGCCCGCCGTGGTGACCAAGGGCGTATCGTCAATCTACGCGCCGATGGCGGCGCTGGCGATCGCCGACCTGCAGCTCGCGACGGGGCAGCATGACGCGGCCATCGCGACCTTCCGCGAGTTCTC
>JACRKB010000043.1 GCA_016235545.1 Verrucomicrobiota bacterium
CGGCGTGGCGGGCTTACAGCCCTCGGCACGGCCTGGCGGGGCCACCTGGGGCTGCGTTCACTACGTTCACTCCACCCCAGGCTGACGAATGACGGGCTTTCAGCCCTGCCCACCCGGGTTGCAAGAAACTGAGATGCGCCCTAGTTGAGCCACGGATGGAACACGGAACAGCAGGCGACTGTCTTAACGATGCCAGCCGTGTTCGCCCCCACCGTTTGGGAAACGCTGACTAAACCACAAAGACACGAAGGACACAGAGAGAAAGCCCCAAGAAATTGGCTCTTTGTGTTCTTGGTGTCTTTGTGGTTGGGCATTTGTTCAGCGCTTCCTTTGATGTGCGCGTGCAGCTCCATGGGAGGATGCGTTTCCCCGTCCCCATCCGTGTTTCATCTGTGTTCCATCCGTGGCTGAACTGCATTGTTGGTTTATCATCAATGCAGGATCGGCAAGCCGTGAGGCTGCCGGATAAGCTCCGCGTCGAGGTCGAGGAAGTAGTCGAGACGGCGCGCGGTTTCCGCATCATCAATCGCTCGGGCCATGAGGAGATAAGTCGCGTAGTGGTTGCCCTCGGACTCGACGAGGCTGCCGTAAAAGGTGGCTAGTTCCGGGTCGTGCGCAGGCAGTGCGGCTGCGAGCATCTGGAACTTCTCGCAGCTCCTGCCCTCAATGAGCGCGCAGCAGATGAGATGGTCAATGACCTGCATCCGCATCCCCTTCCGCATCGCGTGCATAAGGCCGGAAATCCACGGGCTGGGATGCGGCTGTGCAAACGGGATGCCGCGCCGCTTGAGCAGCGCGAGCACGAGCTGGAAGTGCTGCAGCTCCTCGATGGCAATGGCGTTCAGCTCCTCGACTCGCTCGAAAAGGTCGCGATAGCGTTCCAGAGTGATGGCGGTGGTGGCGGCCTTGCGTTCGAGGTGCGCGTGGTCCACGAGCACGGCGGGCAAGTTCGCCACCATTCGCGGCAGCCACTCGTCGGGCACTTTGGCGCGGAGCATTTCCATGACTACTTCACGGGGATTGCCTCGGCGGGCGTGGAGGGGGCCGGAGTGGAAGCCAACGCAGCCTTCGTGAACTTTCCGGCCACGGCGCTGAACGCGGTATAGACCATCGGCACCACAAACAACGTCAGCAACGTGCTGCTCAACATGCCGCCGATGACGCACACGCCCATCGGGCGACGGCTCTCCGCGCCCGCGCCGAAACCAATCGCAATGGGGATGATGCCCGCGATGGTCGAGAGCGCCGTCATGAGGATGGGGCGCAGGCGCACGGTGCCGGCGCTCACGATGGCCTCGCGCGGGTCCGCGCCCTTCTCGACTTCCTGGTTGGCGAACTCGACGAGGAGAATCGCGTTCTTCGTGACCAAGCCGACGAGCAGCACGAAGCCGATAAGGCTGAACAAATTTATGTTCATAGCCGGCACTTCCTTTATGACGCCAGCCTTGCCGAGGAAGTCCACAAGCCACAGCAGGCCAAGCGCCCCGACGCCCGCCAGCGGCACGGACAGCAGCACGGTGAGCGGGTGCAGGAAGCTCTCGAACTGCGCGGCCAGCACCATGTAGGTGATGATGAGCGCGAGCACGAGCACGACGAGGAACTCCTTCCACGCGTCCTTGAACTCCTTCGACTCGCCGGTCCAGTCGTAGAGGAAGCCGGGCGGCAAGTCCTGCTTCACGACGGCTTCGACGCGGTCAATCGCCGTGCCGAGCGGGACGCCATTCAATGAGCCGGAAATCGTCGCGCTGCGCATGCGGTTGAAGTGCTCGACCACGTTCGGCGAGCTGCCGGACTCGCGGCGAACGATGGAGCTGAGTTGAATGAGCTGGCCGTCCTTGTTGCGGACGTAGAGTCGGTCGAGGTCCTGCGGGGTGAGGCGGGACGCGCGCTGGAGCTGCGTGATGACCTGATACTGCTTGCCGTCGAGCTTCACGCGGCTGAGGTCGAGGCCGCCGAAGAGGATTTGCAGCGTGCGCGAAACATCCTCGATGCTGACGCCCAGCGCGGCGGCGCGGTCGCGGTCCACGTCCAGCCGCAATTCGGGCTTCGTCACCTCGAAGCTGGACCGGACGTTCACGAGGTAGCCGGAAGAGCGCAGCTTTCCGAGAAGCTCGTTGACGTAGCCATTCAGCGCGTCGAGGTCCTGCGCCTGAATCACAAGCTGGAACGGCGCGCCGAAGCCGCGGCCAATCGCCTTGGGAATGTTCGGCACGGCGATGGCGCCCTCGACCTCGTTGAAGAGCTTCATCCGCAGGCCGCCCGGGCCGTTCACGATTTCACGGACGTTGCGAGTGCGCTCGGAGTGGTCCTTGAGCCGGACGAAGAGGATGGCTGCGTTGGCCTGGCCGGGGCCGGCGAGCGCGAAGGCGATGACGGAGCCGAAGGCCTGCACCTCGGGCACGTCTTTCAAGATGGCCTCCATCTCCTTCACCTGCCGGTCGGTGTATTCGCTGGTGGAACCTTCCGGCGCGAAGACGAAGCAGAGCAGCCGGCCCTTGTCCTCCTCGGGCAGAAACTCGCCTTCCAGCTTGCCGAGCAACGGCACGTTCAGCGCCCACGTCATCGCGGCGAGCGCGGCGAGCGTGCCGACGAACGCCACCGCGCGCCCGAACCAGCCGAGCGCCACGAACGGCCGCAGCACGGCGGACACGAGCTTCACCAGTCCGCGCACCACCGCGCCGTAGAGCCGCGTGAACCACCCGAGCACTGCGTCAAACCAGCGCAGGAAGAAAACCTTCTCGTGGTCGGCGGCGATGGGCTTGAGCACGCGCGCCGCGAGCATGGGCGAGAGCGACAGCGCGACGAACGCCGACACCGCGACCGACCCGCAAATCGCGACTGCGAACTCCATGAAGAGCCGGCCCGTCGCGCCTTTGAGGAAGGCCAGCGGCAGGAACACAACGATGAGCGAGAGCGTGATGGTGATGACGGCGAAGGAGATTTCATCCATGCCCTTCTTGGCGGCCTCCATCGGCGTCATGCCCGCCTCGATGTGGCGGTAGATGTTCTCCAGCACGACGATGGCGTCGTCCACCACAACGCCGATGGCCAGCACGAGGGCGAGCATGGTGAGCATGTTGACCGAGTAGCCGAACGCCTGGAGGATGGCGAATGTGCCGATGATGGAGACGGGAATCGCGACGGCGGGGATGAGCGTCGAGCGCGCGCTGCCGAGGAAGACCCAGATGAGGATGACGACCAGCGCGAAGGCGACTCCCAGAGTGTTCCAGACCTCCGCAATGGACGCCTCGACGAAGACGGACTCGTCGTAGTTGAAGACCATCTCGATGCCGGGCGGGATGGCCTCGCGGATACGAGCGACCTCCTCCTTCACCGCGCGCGCGACCTCGACGGTGTTGGCCTTGGACTGCTTGACGATGCCGAGGAAGATGCACGGGCGGCCGTTGTTGCGCGCGATGGTGCGCTCGTTCTCGACGCCGGCCCTCGCCTCGCCGATGTCTCGGAGGCGCACGATTTTGACGCCGTCGTTCTTGACCACGAGCTCGTTGAACGGCGCGGGCGTCTTGAGCTCGCCGCGCGTCTGGATGGTCATCTCGCGGTCGAGGTTTTCGACGCGTCCGCTGGGCAGCTCGACATTCTGCTGCTTCAACGCGCGCTCGACATCGAGCACGGTGATTTGGTGCGCGGCCATTTTCTCCGAGTCGAGCCAGAGGCGGATGGCGAAGCGCTGCTCGCCGCCGATGATGACGCCGGACACGCCGCGAATGGTCTGGAGGCGGTTCTTGATTTGCTTCTCGGCGAGCTGCGTGAGTTCGAGCGGGCTGAACTGGGCGCTGTTGACGCCAATCCAGATGACGGCCTGCGCGTCGGCGTCCTGCTTGGCGACGATGGGTTCCTTGATGGTCTGAGGCAGCTTGCCGCGCACACGGGAGACGCGGTCGCGCACGTCCTGCGCGGCGAGGTCCACGTCGCGCGAGAGGTCGAACTCGATGGTGATGGTGCTGACCTCCTCACGGCTCTGGCTGGTGAGCGTCTTGATGCCCTCGATGTTGTTGATCTCCTCCTCCATCCGCTCGGTGACTTCCGTCTCGACGACCGCCGCGCTCGCACCGGGATAAACCGTCGTGACGCTGACGATGGGCGGGTCAATGTCCGGCAGCTCGCGCACCGGCAGCCGCTCAAGCGCGATGAGGCCGAAGAGGATGAGCGCGAGGCTCATCATCGTGGTGAGCACGGGCCGGCGGATGCTGATTTGAGGCAGAATCATTTTGGACTCATGCTCCTCATCATAATCCGGCACTGAAAGGGCGCCGGTTCGGCGGAATGCAACTCCCTAACTCTGCGGTCTGCGCTCTGAAGGAGCATCACATGACAGCCCGGGGCAACGCCCCGGGAAACCTGGCCTCGTAGGGAGGAGCCCTGTAGGGGCGAGACAAGAGTGTTTCGCCCCTTCAGGGCTCTGTTCGCTTTCCGGTCTGCACCCAGGGCGTCGCCCTGGGCTGGTATGTGGCAGGCCTTCAGCCTGCACCTTCCGAGTTCAAGACTCACAGCCCGACGAACGGACGCGAGGGACTGCTGGTAGGCTTCGAGTTTGTCGTGGTCGAAGAGCGAGGGCATGGGAAGAGCAGGATTAGGATCAGGATTACGAGCAGGAGTTAGTTGCCGGTGGCAGGTGTCTTGGGTCTGTAGGCCGCAGCGGCCTCCGGCCCTGCCGGCTTTACCTTTGAACCGGGACGCACTTTCTGCACGCCCTCCACAATCACCAACTGTCCTGTCTCCACACCTTCCACGATTTCCACCACGCCCGCCTGCCGCACGCCGAGCTTCACCGGCCGCAGCTGTGCGTTCATGTCCTTGTCCACGATGTAGAGCATGGCGCGGTCGGAGTTCACCATGATGGCCGGTTCGGGGACAACCACGGCATCCGCCCGGAGCTGAAGCGTGAGGTCGAGGTTCGCGAACATTCCAGGCTTCAATGCGAAGTCAGGGTTCGCAACCTTCGCCTTCACCAAGGCCGTGCGCGTGTGCGTGTCCACCTGGGGCGCGATGAAATAGACCTGGCCTTTGAATGTCTTGCCCGCGAACGCCGCGACGCGCAGCTCGATGGTCTGGTCGAGCTTCAGCAGGCTGAGGAAACGCTCGGGCACATTCACCTCCACCTTCACCGGGTTCAGGTCCACGAGCGTGCCGAGCGTGGTGTCCTTCTTGATGACCTGCCCGACGCTCACGCTGCGCGCGCCCATCACGCCGGCAAACGCGGCGTGAATCTTCGTGTCCTTCAGCTCGCGCTGGCGCACCGCGAGCGCGGCCTGCATGGACTCGAAGCGCGAGGCGAGCTGGTCAAACTCCTGTTGCGAAATCGTCTTGTCGCGCAGGAGCTGCTGGGCGCGGTCGTAGTTGATCTTGCTCAGTTTCAAGTTCACCTCGGCCTCGGCCAGCGCGGCGGTGAGGCGCGACTCATCGAGGCGGAAGAGCAGTTGGCCCTTCGCCACAGGCTTGCCCTCGTTGAAGCCGATTTCCACAACGGCGGCTTCCAGCTCCGCCTTGATCTCCACCCACTCATTCGCCGCGAGCGTGCCCACGAGGGAAAGCGACTCCGCCACGGCCTCGCGCCGCGCCTCGACGGCGACGACCTGGGTGGGCGGGAATGCCGTCGGAGGACCAGCCTTCGCCGCATCGGGCTTCTTGCACCACGTGAGCGACGCGAGTCACGCGATCGCGACCAGATCGAACGAAGTGAGTTGGTTCATACGAGACGCGCCAACGGGTGCGTCAGGGCGGCGAGGTTGAATGCCGGGTGCGGTGCGGGCAAGCGGGTTTCCAGCAGGTGTGTGAGATTGCGAGAGGGTGAGAAAGCGGGAAAGTGGGAAAGTGCGATTTTCAGCTCCAGCTCGTAATCTTGATCCTGCTCTTTCC
>JACRKB010000044.1 GCA_016235545.1 Verrucomicrobiota bacterium
CTGCCTCACAGTCGTTGAGCAAAGCCTCGTCCCCGGCGAGATTTTCGGCAGGCGTCGGCAGGGAGATGTCAAACAATTGCAAGCGGACGGTGGAAATCTACGTCAGACGGATTTCTTCGAGCGATAACCCGCGAGTCGGAAGTAAAGATTGGCGAGCGCCGTGGGCAGGAATCCCTTCACCGACAACTTCGTCGCCTGCCAGATGCATCGGCGGAGGAAGTTTGCCGTCAGGAATCGGCGACCCTCGGGGCGGGTGAGCACCAGCCTGAGCATCGGCCAGCCAAAGAGATACAGCTCGCCACTGTCCCGCACATGATTCACCACGTCGGCACATCCAGGACGGTTGAGGTGATCGAGCAAGCTGACCAATACCTGGCGATGCATGTCCGCCTGCTGCCGTCCGCGTTTGTAATAGGACTCCGCGTGGACATTGAAGGTCGCGAGCGGCTCTGGAATGAAGCAGACACCTTCGCGAAAGGCCGCCACGTAGAAAGTGAACCAGTCGGAATGCCAGCGAAGTTCGGGGAGGAACTTGCCGGCGCGAATAAACGCATCGCGCCGGATGACCGCGGTATTTGGCGCGAGGAACAACTTGCCTCGCCGGCCGAGGGCGACCAGCTCCATCGGCGAGAGGTAGGTTGGCCGTTCGCCCATGCCCACGCCCGTGTGCCAGTTCAGGCCGGTGGCGACTTCGCGGAAGTCGCTGATGCCGCAGCTGAACGCCGCCTGTGGATGCGCGCGCAGGAGCGGCAGGGACTTTTCAAAAAGCGTGGGGTGAGAAGTGTCGTCCGCTGGAGCGAAAAAGATTAGCTCACCTCTCGCCTCGTCCACTCCGCGGTTCACCGTGAAAACAACGCCCCGATTCTGTTCGTTGCGGAGCAGCCGGATGTGTGGATGCCGCTGACAGTAACCCTCGATGAGCGCCACGCTGCCGTCAGTGGAGCCATCATCCACGACGATGATCTCCAGCGGCTGCACAGTCTGCGCCAGCAGCGCGTCCAGGCAGTGCGGCAGCAGTTCCGCGTGGTTGTAATTGGGGACGACTACCGAGAGCGGAGGCGGGTTCATGCTGGCCCGAGCGAGGCGGTCTTTTGGAAGACGGCGAAGTGCGAAGGCATCCCCCAGCTGCGAATAAATCCAGCGTCGGTGCTGCAGAACTCGGCGATGGCGTGGGCGTTGCCCGCGCTTAGGATGGGGAAGAGGCGCTGGTAGCTCCGCACGGTTTGCAGTGAAGCGTCGCGGTCGGCGGCGTCAGCCAGCACCGCGTCGGACTGCAACAGCTTTTCCAACCGGGCGAGATGCTGGACGCAGAGTTCGGCGTTGGTTGCTTCGTAGCAGTCAATCAAGCCATCGGTCAGCGTCAGCAACTCTCCGAGTGCGCTCTCCGATTCCGGCTCGGTGCGCGCGAGGAAGTGCTTGCGCCCGAATATTTGGCTGAGACGGCTGCGCTCCACGTAATCGGCCCGCAACCGCGCGAGGGTCTCGGCTGGCAGCGTGCGCTTGAACCAGTGGACATCCAGCGTGTCGGCGTAGTGCGGCCACGAGGAATACAGGCTCCAGCCCGCCGCGTCCGCTGCATCGCACAGCGTGCGCGGCTCCAAGAAGTATTTCAGTCGCACGAAAGGGTTCACCAGCACGTCCATCGTCCACGATTCCATCCGGCGCTTGTGCGGGATCGAATCCCATTTGGTCTGAAACAACTTCTCCGCCGCCGGCTGCGGGGCCAGGCAGGTTAGCTCGCGATAACGCGCGTGAACGACCTTGAGCATCAGCTCCATGAAGGACCCGTAGGCTTCGCAGTAAAAAATCACGAGGAAGCCGCCGGTGCGCGTCAACTGCGCGCACTTGTCCAGCCATAGACGCGTCGGGAGGATTGTGTAGATGAACCCCTCGGCATCCACCACGTCGAAGCGCTCCGCCTCCGTGAGCGGCGCGGGGAATTGCAGCACATCCTCCGGGCGGAGCTGCTGGAGCCGGGCATCCTGCTGGAAGCGGGCGAAGTAACTGCGAATCGTGGCGTGAGCCTTCTCATGCGGCTCGGCCAAGGTGCAATCCGCGCCCCACAGCGCGAACACGAGCGAGTTCTCGCCCGCGTCCGGGCCGAACTCCAGCAGGCGCGCTCCGCGAAAGAGCTGCGGCGGAAGTTTCAGTTTGTCGGTGAAGAGGCGGCGGCGGTGTTCCTCGTGCGCGACGAGGTCGGCCTCGCCTTGGAAGTGCCCGACCGTGGGCAGCACGTCTTGCTGGCGGTAGTAACCGTAGAGCGTGTCGTTCATCCTGCTGATTTCGGAAAGGTAAGTTCGTTGGCAAGGCTGCCCTGCCAGAGCAGCGAAAGTCCTCCGTCCACGATGATCTCCTGGCCAGTGATGAAGGCCGCGCCAGGACTGCACAGAAACCCAATCGCATCGGCGATGTCGCGCGGCGAACCCATGCGACCCAGCGGCGTGACACGGCGATAAAGCGCGTGGAGCGCCTCGTTCTCCCGGTAAAACTTGCGAGCCTCGTCCTTGAGCACAATGCCGGGCGTGACGCAGTTGACCCGGAGGCCCAATGGGGCAAGCGAGCAAGCGTAGTAGCGTGCCATCTGCCGCAGCGCGGCCTTGGCGGCGTGGTAGCCGACGGACTGCTCGCCCGCGATGAGTCGGCTGGCGTTGGAGCCGACGATGACGATCGAGTTGAGCGCGGCCTTCTTCGGGCGAACGAATTTTCCGGCAAGCTCCTCAATGATGATCTTCGTGGCGGTCAGCGAAACTTCCAGTTCGCCCTGCCACGCGTCGCCTTCCCCTCGGAAACGCTGAAGGAAGACTAGATTGGTGAGCCGCCCGTTATGTTTCACCGCTTCAGCCAGAGCCGCCAGAACTGCGTCCTTGTCGGCCAAGTCCACGACGTGGCCGCTGACACCAGCTTCAGATGACGTGCGGCGGCCCAGAACCGAGACGCGGTGCCCGGCCCGAACAAAGTGCCGCACGACCTCGCGGCCAATGCCGCGTGTCCCGCCAACGACCAGTGTGTGAACTTTCGGTTTCATGGCAGCAATGCCGGCTTCAAATCATCCGCAGCTCCGGCAGCGGCACGATGAAGTGACCGCCCTGGTCCAGAAACGCCTGGTTCTTTTTTTGAAACGGCTCCAGGAACCGCCAGGCCAGCACGAGCACGTAGTCTGGCTTGCGCTCGTAGAGGGCCTGCATCGGCAGCACGGGCGTGTGGCAGCCGGGGCTGAACGTGCCTTGCTTCTTGGGATTGTCGTCCACCACGAAGCTGATGAACTCGCCGATCTCGAAGTGATGTGTGAGCGTGGTGACGGCGTTCGCGGCACCGAAGGCGGCGAGGGTCTTGCCCTGCCGACGCAAGTCGCGCAGCAGGGTGAGAAGGTCCTGCTTGAGCTTTTCGATGCGCGCGCCGTAAGCGTGGTGCGCGGCGAGGGTGTGGATGCCCGCCTCGGTTTCGAGACGGATCAGTTCCGCCACCGAGTTGTCTGTCGCACGCGCGCTGCTGGCGTGACAGACCAGGCCGCGCAAGGAACCGCCCTTGGTCGGGATGTGCTTGGCGGCGAAGAGCCGCAGCCCATGCCGCTGGCAGAAGGCTTGCATCGGCTTCACCGAGTGGTAGTCGAGGTGCTCGTGGTAAATCGTCTCGAAAAGGAGATTTTGGATTATGGGCAGTTGGTAGCCGGTTTCAAAAACGAAAACTCCTTCCGGCGCGAGCAACTCCTTCACGCCGTCGAAGGCATCACCGACTTGGTCAATGTTCGCGATGACGTTGTTTGCGCAGATGATGTCCGCGGGGCCACGCTCGCGGCGGAGACAACGCGCCAGCTCCGTGGTGAAGTATTCCGGCAGCGTCTCGACGCCCCTTTCTGTCGCGCCCCGCGCCACCTCGCGTGCCGGGTCAATGCCGAGCGTCCGGAGCCCGTGTGCTTGGAAACAGCGGAGCAGTGTGCCGTCGTTGCTGCCCAGCTCGATCACCAGTCCGCCCGGCGGCGGCTTCGCCACCGCGACGAGGTCGGCGGCGTATTGCTTGTAGTGCTGGTCCAGTCCCAACGAAGTTGAAGTTGTGTAGAGGTAGCTCCGGTAGAGGATTTCCGGGTCCACCACGTCGAGCAACTGCGCGTGGCCGCAAGCGCGGCAGAGAAACAGGTCGAGGGGAAAACTTTCCTGCGGCTCGTCCTTCAGCGCCGCCGGCACAAAGCCGTCGGCGATAGGCATGGGCTGCAACTGCAGGGCCAAGTCCAGCTCGGCGCTCTCACAGAGGCGGCAGGTGGTGCGGCGAAAACAGGATTTGCTCATCACAGGGAATTCAACTGGCGATGCCGCGAGTGTGCTTGAAGGCGGCAGCGGCAGCTTCCACGCTTCGAGTGAAAGCCTCCACCGCCTCGGGCTGATCCTCCGTCGGTGCCCAAGGCGCAAAGATCGTGTCCTCGCGGCGGAACGGCCCGCCGGTCGTTTCGTGAAACACAAACACCGGTGAGGTGATCAGCAGCGTGTGATAGACGGGCTCGCCGACGCGGTAGAAGAACGGGGCGCCAGAACGGTAATCACCGAGCAGCACCACGTCGCGAACCGATCCGTCCTCGTTGAAGAACACCGCCTCCGCCGTCCCCTCGATGACATGGAGCGACTCGCATTTCTCCAGATGCTTGTGCGGGCGCACGTAGCAGCCGCGCTCGTGGACGATGAACATCTCGTGCAGGCGGTCGCCGCTGTCCGGGTGCGCGCAGATGCGTTTGCGCCGCCTGGGATTTTGCGCCGCCTCCACCTTCAAGGCAGCGAGGTCCGCGCCAGCAATTTGGACAATGCTGTCGGCGGCAAACACCACTTCCGCGTTGTAGGGCTTCAGTTGCAAGGGACGAACCCTTTCAAGCGGGCTTCTCAATGACAAGCGCGTTCCGGCTCGCCGGGAAGATGGACGCGATGCGCCCACCGCGCTCGACGAACTCACAGTTGCGCGCGATGACCTTCGGCTCCGCCTCGGGACTGACTGCGAGCAGGCAGAGCTTGATGTTCTCGGTGAGCAGGCTGGCCGAGCCGCGAATCGGCAGGCGCGCGCCGGGCAGGAAGTGGTTTTGCTTGTGTGGATTGTCGTCCGCGAGGAACTCGATGAACTCCGCCAGCCCGACCAGGTGAATCCACGTGCAGGCCAGGTGGCCCGCGCCCAGCACGGCGACCTTCCCGTGTCGTGCCCGGAAGTCCGCCAGATACCCGCGCAGCTCGTCGCGTCGGACGGACAGTGATGCCGCGAACGCCCGTGCCCGTGACTGCTCGGACGCCAAGGTTTCTCTCGTCATCGTTGTCGGCATCGCATTCGCATCCGTTCGCGTCACGCCGACGAGGCAGTTCTCGAATGGATACGGGTGAATTACGAAATTCACGAGTGCCGCGCCGCCCGTGGCCACCGTGCCCTGGAACGTGGCCGGGGTGAAATAAACCGTGTGCTCCTCCCAAAGCGTCGTGATGTCCTTGAGGTCGAACGCGAGCGTGCAGTCCGGAACCTCGAAGACCACGTAGCCGCCGGGCTTGGCCAGCGCCCGCACCGCCGCGATGAAGCCACGCAGGTCATGCGCGTGTTCAAGAATGTGCCGCGCGATGACCAAGTCCGCGTGCCCACGCTGCGCGGTGATCGCCGCCGCCCGCGCTCCGTCGAGTCGCGCTTGTATGGACTCCACGCCGCAGCCCTTCCGCGTGATGCCCAAGTCCCGCTCCATCTCCAGCCGCCACGTGCTGAAGCCACGCTGCTGCATCCGCGCCACCAACGTGTCGTCCTTGAAACTCACGCCCACACACACCGCGCCCGGTTTCAGTCCCGGCAAGCTGGCCAGCGTTTCCGCCACGGCGTCCAAGTGGCCCTCCGGCTCGTTGTAGGCGATCCAGTCCACCGCCGGCACCAGTTCCGCAGCCGGCACCGGATCGAGTGTCTGCACCAGGCCGCACGCGCCGCACTGGCCGATGACCATCGGGTGCGTGAACTCGGGCGCGTCTGCCGCAGTGAGGTAGCGGTTGCAGATCGGGTGCGGGCCAAAGTCACGGAGCAGTTCCACTGCGGGGGCCTGGCAAGAGGGACAGTTTCTCATGATGAAATCAGGTGGTGGCGCGGCGTTGTGCTTCCACCGTGAGGCGGATGCCCTCGGCCAAGCTCGTGAACTCCGAGCTTGGCAGGAGCGCGCGCAGCCGCGCGTTGTCGAACCCGTGGTCCGCCTTGCCCTTCGAGCGCGGGCGCTGCGTCATCGGCTGTCGTAACGGCACGCAACGCTCCACGGCGGCGAGCGCGTCCAGATAGTTGTGACTGCGCCCGCTCGCGAGATTCAGCACGCCGGTGCAATCCTGAAACAGGAGTTCGCCCAGCGCCCGCACCGCGTCCGCCACGTAGATGAACTCGCGCAGTTCCGTCCCGTCGCCCCACAGCACGATGGGTTCACCACGCAGCGCAGACTGGATGAAGCCCGTCGGGCCGTAACCGCCTTGGTCGCCCGGCCCGTAAATCAGCGGCGGGCGGACGCAGAGCAACGAGGTTTGACCGTTCTGCTCCGCTGCCTTCCGCAACAGCAGCTCGGAAGCAAGCTTCGCCATGCCGTAGTAGGAAGCGGCGCGCGGCGCGGTCTCCTCGGTGATGCGCGTGTCCGTCGTCTCCTCGCCATAGACTGCGGCGGAACTGAGATAGATGAACCTCGCGACCGGATGCCGAGCGAGCAAGCGCGCGAGGTTCGTCGAGATTTTCAAGTTCGCTGTGAAGCTGTCGAGGGTGTCGCCCAACTGTCGCTTGATGGCGGCCAGTGAGATGACTGCGGTGTTCGGCGTGAACAAGCTCGCGAGCCGGTCCGCTTGTTCCCCGACCGTCAAGTCCAGTGCTGGCAGCGCGCGGCCAACAATCTCCGTGTCCGGAGCAATCAACTTGAGCCGCTCGCAAAGATGCGTGCCGATGAAACCGCCGCTGCCCAGCACAACGATGCGGCTGAAACTCACTTGTCCCCCTGCGTTGGCGCTCTCACTCATCCCAGGCTCACGCGGACGGAGATTCGTCCATCCACACGATGCAGCGCCCGGCAGCACGGCCCTGCTTGAGGTCGGCGATGGCTTCGTTGATGTCGTCGAGGCGGTAGCGCTTGCTCACGAGGCCGTCGAACTTGAGCCTGCCTGCCTGGTGCAGGCGCACGAGCTTCGGGATGTCCACCTCGGGACGACAGCCCCCGCCTTCCGAACCGGTCAGCACCTTTTGGAAGTGAAGTGGCAGCGTATAAATGCTCGGGTGGCGCGCGCTCTTGGCAGGCACACCGACGAGAATCACCCTGCCCTGCGCCGCCGTCATCTCGTAGGCCTGCTCGATGAGGTCGGCGAGGCCGGTGTTCTCAATCGCCACGTCCGCGCCCGCCGCGCCGACGATCTTGCGCACTTCCTCGACGAGGTTGATGCCGCGCGAATTGATGGTGTGCGTCGCGCCGAACTTCCTGGCCAGCTCCAGTTTGTGGTCGTGCAAGTCCACGCCAATGATGGGATGCGCGCCGGCCATCGCCGCGAACTGCACGAGGTTCAAACCCACGCCGCCAGTGCCGAGGATGACAATGCTCTCGCCGATGCCGAGCTTGGCGTTGTTGTTGAGCACCCCCATCGCGGTGGTCGCAGCACAGCCGAAGAGCGCGCCCGCCTCGGCATCGAAGTCGGGCGGGATGCGCGTGAGGCGATTTTCGGAAACGACGGAATACTCGCTGAACGTGGTGACCCAGCCGGAGTTGATGTGCGGAAAGCGCTTCGACGTGTAGGTCGCCGCCGGCCCCTGCAGGCCCACGCCTTTGCGCCAATGGCAGACGACGCGGTCGCCGGGCTTCACGCTCGTCACGCCTTCGCCGACTTCCTGCACGGTCGCCGTCGCCTCGTGGCCGAGCAGGTGCGGGAGGAATTTATCCGGCCCCTTCGCGCCCTCGATCTCGTTGATCTGCGCGCCACAGATGCCGCTGCAATGAATCTTCACCAGCACCTGCCCGAAGCGCAGCGGGCCGGACTCGATCTCTTCGATGACGAGCGGTTGCTTCAGCTCTGTGAGGATGGCGGCGCGGAATTTCATGCGGCAGAAGCGTTGGCTTACTCGAAGTAAATGAACTCGTGGTCGCCAGTGAAACCAAAGTGCTTGTAGAGCCAAATCCACTCGGCGGTGTCGAAGAACGACTCGCAGGTCAGCGCCCAGCACTGGAGGTTGAACAGTTCCTGCTCGTTGCGATAGCTCTCCAGCATCACGTAGCCACGCTTGCCCACGCGCTCGATTTCAGCCAGCGCCGTCTTCAGCTCGAAGATCCGGAGGTTGTGCAGACAGCCCAACGAGATCACGAGGTCGAAGTGCTTGTCGCCCCACGGATACGCGTCTTGCGCGCGGTGGGACATGAGCTTCGGGCGCACTGGCTCCGGCGCGGTGGCCATGCCGTGTTTCGAGATGTCGAAGCCGACCAACTCCGCGTTCGGGAGCAACTGCTGCAGCTCGTAGAGCAGGTGCGCCTTGCCGCAGCCCACGTCCAAAATCTTCGCGTCCGGCTTGAGCTGGTAAGTGGCAATCATCTGTTCCGCCACGGCCTTCCAGCGCCCGTCATACTTGTAGCCGCCATAGCCGAAGCGGCGGTCGCCATCCCAATAATCGGCCTCGTATTCCCGCGCCTTCAGCGAGCAGCCGATCTTGTCGTCGTTCATGCGACCCATGTAGTCGCGCTTGGTCGCCGTATGCAGCGGCGTCACGATATTCAGTAGTCGTACCATTAAGTCCTCGGATTCCATCACGCGCTGAGATCGTGTTGACTGGCCTGGGGAGCCGTGCGCCGTGACCTGCGACTCGCCCTAGCATTTGTGCCGAATGCCGTCATTGTTTCAGATCAATGATGCCGCAATCGAACGGAATCTGCCCCACGTTCCGCGCGCGGGACGCATCGAGATTGACCGCATCCCGATCGACGAGCAGGGCCCGCGGTGCAGGTTCAGCTTCAAATTGTTCCGACTGCATCCTTACGAACATTTCATTTTCTGCGACCGTCTGACGCTCGCGCTGCCCTGAGGGAACGGAGCGTGCAACCGGCCGTTGCTCCATCATTCGACAACATGGAGTCCACATGACACTCCGTAGAACTGTCGTCGTCCTCGCGGCCGCTGGAGCGATGCTCTCGACGGCTGCCGATCCGGTGCTCGCGGCACCTCTGCCGATCGGCAATCCCGGTCCCGACTCGGGCGTTCAGCAGGTGCAATACCGGCACGGACATGGACCCGGGCATGGCGAAG
>JACRKB010000042.1 GCA_016235545.1 Verrucomicrobiota bacterium
CACGAAGGAACTCATCGCGTGGGGTCCCGGCCCGCGCGCGTGCCAGCAACTCATCGTGGGCGGGAAGGTGCGGGCGGTTTTGCGGGGGAGATTCCACGTCACGGTGGAGGACATCGAGGCGCTCGCGTATCCCGTGCTGCGCCACCGCATCGTGCCGACGTTTAATGCGGAGGCCGAGGGCATCAAGGTGGATGAAATCATCCGCCGCGTGCTGAAGGAAACGCCCCGTCACGACGCGAAGCAGGTGATGTGAAGGAGCGGGGCCTTCGCAGGCCGTGTGAAAACTCCACCAACGCAAGGGAGAGAGCCAACGCCCTGCCAAGTCCCGCGATTTCAGCCCCTGAACCCGAGCGGGGCACACCCCTCACCCCATCCCTTTCCCCTCCTCGGAGGAGGGGAGAGGGTGCCCGAAGGGCGGGCGAGGGGTGTTCGGGCGTCAGGTTGAGGTGCAGGGCGGTCGCAGCAACGGAGTTGCGACAGAGAGTAGCCCACGGCGCAAGCCGTGGGTCCATCGGCAGAGCGTCGCAAGCCCCGGAGGGGCGACAGAATGCGTGGCCAGCCATCGTGAGCGGACCCCCTTCCTGCCGCCGCGCTGCGGCTCGCCACCTTCCTCCGGGAAACCCACGGCTCACGCCGTGGGCTACTCTCTGCCGCAACTCCGTTGCTTCTCCGAAGCCGGTCAGATGGCATAGAGTTCTCACACAGCCTGTTCAGCCTGCGGAAACTCCCGACACGCTCTGATCCTGCCAAGTCTCTGGGGCATGAATGCCGCGCTCCGCTCAGTTCAGTCCGCTCGCGGACTTTGCGCGCTGCAATACCTTCGTGGCCACGGCGCGGGCTTTCCCGGCTCCGTCTCGAAGGATCTGGCGGACGTAGTCTTGATTCGCGGCGAGTTCGGCGCGCTTGGTGCGGGCTGCGGCGAAGTGCTGCCAGTAGTGCTCAAAGAGGGCTTTCTTCAAGTCGCCGTAGCCCAGGCCGCCGGCGCGCAGGCGGTTCTCGTAGTCGGTCGCCACGTCGGCGGGCGCGACGAGCTTGAGGAGTTGCACGGCGAGGTTCTTGTCCGCATCGGCCTTCGGCTCGGCGGGTGTGCGCGAGTCCATGACGATGCCCATGATCTTCTTCCGCGTGGCCTTCTCCTCACCGAATATCTCGATGGTGTTGCCGTAACTCTTGCTCATCTTCTGCCCGTCGAGGCCAGGCACAGCGGCGCCTTCCTCGCGGATGCGCGGCTCGGGGATGACAAAGGTCTGGCCGTATTGCTGGTTGAACTTGCCGGCGATGTCGCGTGTGACTTCGAGGTGCTGCTTCTGGTCCTTGCCCACGGGCACGACGTTGGAGTCGAAGAGCAAAATGTCCGCCGCCATGAGCACGGGATAGGCGAAAAGGCCGTGGTTGACCGAGCCGACTTCGCCATCGCCGAGCTTGGCGACCTTGTCCTTAAAACTGTGGCAGCGCTCCAGCAGGCCCATCGGCGTGACGGTGGAGAGGAGCCACGCGAGCTCGGCTACCTCGGGCACATCGGACTGCACCCAGAAGACGCAGCGGGCTGGGTCCAGGCCGCAGGCGAGGAAATCGAGGGCCACGTCGAGCGTGTATTGGCGGCGGAGCTTCGGGTCCGTGAGCGAGGTCATCGAGTGGTAGTTCGCGATGAAGTAAAACGCCTCGCCCTGCGACTGCAGCTCGATGGCCGGGCGCATCGCGCCGAAGTAGTTGCCGAGGTGCAACGCGCCCGAGGGCTGGATGCCGGTTAAAATTCGCATGGCGCGGACGTTAGCAAGGGCAGGGGGAGGCTGAAAGGGCGCATCTCAGTTTCTTGCAGCCAAGCTTCATGCTGCTCGTGCTCGTAACCCTGCTCCCGCTTGCGCTCCCGTAGCGGAGGAGGATTACGCGCAGGGCCGACCGACCTCCCACGGGAAGACGCGGTGTTCCCTCACATTTTGCTTCGCAAGAATCTTGCGATGCGCCCCGTGCTTTCAGCCCTGCCTTCCAGTGCTTGCAAGAAACCTCAGAGCGAGCGGAGTTTCACGCTGCGGAACCAGCACTCGTCGTTGTGGTCGGTGAGCAGGATATGGCCCGTCACCTTCGTGCCGAAGTCGCCGACGTTCTTGAACTTGCTCTTCGCGACCGCCGCCTTCACCGCGTCGCTGCCGAGCTCGTATTCGAGCACCTTCGCGCCGTTGAGCCAGTGCTGGACGGTGCTGCCCTGCACGACCACGCGCGAGGCGTTCCACTCGCCGACGGGCCTGAGCGGCTTGTCCTTCGCGGGAGGGAGCACGTCGTAGAACGCTCCCGTCTGCCGGTGCGGGCCGACCTTGCCGTCGGGATGGCCGTCGTCGTCGAGCATCTGATACTCGTGGCCGATGGCGGCCTTGCGCGCGTCGGTGATGAAATACTTGAGGCCGTTGTTGCCGTTCTTGGCAATGCGCCATTCCCACGACAGCTCCCAATCGCCGCTGATGGCCTGCTCCGACATCAGGTCGCCGCCGGATATTTTCGCCTGCTTCTTGAGGATGCCGTCCTCGATGATCCATCCCGCGCCAATTTTTCCGCCCACCTTGTAAGTGCGCCAGCCGGCGAGAGACTTGCCATCGAAGAGCGGCTGCCACGGACCCTTCGCCGTGGCTTGCGAGGAGGATGGCGTTGAGCAGCCGGTGGCGAAGGACAGGATGATGGCGGCGGCGATGCCGGTGGCGATGCGAAGTGGGTTCATGATTGAGCCGCTGTTGAGATCTGGGAAGCGTCCGTTCACAGCCGGCGCACGCGGATGTTGCGAATCCAGAACTCCTGCCCGTGGTGCTGGAAGACGATGTGGCCCTCTGGCTCCGACATGAAGCGGGGCTTGTCCTTGAACTTGCTCTGCGCCGCGAGCGCCTTCACCTCCGCGCTGCCCCATGTGTATTCCACGATCTTTGTGCCGTTGAGCCAGTGCTCCACCTTGTTGTCCTTGAAGACGATCTTCGCCGCGTTGAACTCGCCCACAGGCTTGACCTTGCGAGTGTCGTTCGGCGCGACGAGGCCGTAGAGCGCGCCGGCGGAAGTCTTTGGATTCCTGCCGTCAGGATGTTTGTCGTCGTCGAGGATCTGCATCTCCGGGCCGGTGTGCCACGCCGGGCTGTCCTTCAACTCGGCCACGCGATACATCACGCCGCTGTTGCCGCCCGGCGCCACCTTCCACTCCAGCTCGAGCTCGAAGTCCTTGAACTTCTCCGTTGTGATTAGGTCCGTGACTTGGCCGCCGGCCTCGCGCGGCACAGTCTTGAGCGCGCCCTTGTCGTTGATCCAGCCCTTCGAGGGGAAGCCCTCGCCTTTGAAGGCCCGCAGGCCCTTGGTTTCCTTGCCGTCGAAAAGCACCTGCCACTCGCCTGGCTTGTCGGCTGCGCTGGCGGGCGCGAGGAAGGCTGTGAGCGTGAAGGCGGCGGTGAGGACAGAGGCGAGTGTGCGTTTCATGATGGTGGTCGGTCGGACGTTTGTGTGGCGCGCAAGGTGACAAGCCGGGGCCGCGCAGGACAAGCTGATTCCAGCAACGGAGTTGCGACAGGGCGCAAATCAGGGTTTGACCGCAATGCAAAATCTCATTCGCACACGGCTTCAGCCGGGTGAAAGGGTGGCGCAAGGGCAAACCCTTTCAACGGCTGGCATCGTGCTCCTGCACCAACACCCGGCTGAACCGGGACGATTCTTTAGCCACGGATGGAACACAGATGAAACACGGATGGGGACGGGGAACAACGCATCCTCCGAGGGAGCTGGAGGCTCACACCAAAGGTGGTGGCGAACCCCGCAGGCACCGTCACGATAGTCGCGTGCTGTTCCGTGTTTGTTCCGTGTTCCATCCGTGGCTCAACTGCATGGTTCCGGCTGAACAGGCCGTGTGAAAACTCCACCAACGCACGGGAATGGGCGGCCGCAGCAACGGAGTTGCGACAGAGAGTAGCCCACGGCGCAAGCCGTGGGTCCATCGGCAGAGCGTCGCAAGCCCCGGAGGGGCGGCAGAATGCGTGGCCAGCCATCGTGAGCGGACACCCTTCCTGCCGCCGCGCTGCGGC
>JACRKB010000047.1 GCA_016235545.1 Verrucomicrobiota bacterium
ACATGTCTGCGCGGGGTTTGTAGGTTGGGATCGGAGAGGCACCGCAGAGGCGGGACGGACGCAGAGAGGGAAACAGGCCCGTTCTCTGCGCCTGTCCCGCCTCTGCGGTGCTCACCCGGTTCGCTTGGCCTCAGGTTTCTCCGCCACGTTGATGCTCATCACGCCGCCGAGGAAGTTCACGATGCGCGCGTTCGCCGCGCCGAGGGCGCGCAGCTTCTCGTCCACGCCGCGCTGCGCGGGATAGTGCTGGAGTGATTCGAGAATGTAGGCGTAAGCCGCCGCGTTCTGGCAGAACACGCGGCCAAACACCGGCACGGCGAAGCGCAGATAGGCGAAGTAAGCTCCGCGCCACGCCGCGTTGTCCGGCTTGCCGAAATCCAGCACCAGCAGACGCCCGCCGGGCTTGAGCACGCGCCACATCTCGCGCAAGCCATCGTCCACACTCGCGAGATTCCGCAAGCCGTAGCTGATGGTCACGATGTCAAAGTGCGCAACGGGAAACGGCGTGTGCAACGCATCGCCTTGCACGAACACCGGCAACGCAGGCTCGCCGACTTTTGCCTTTTGCCTTTTACCTTTTACCTTCCTCGCCTCCGCGACGGCCAGCATCGGCGCGCTGAAATCCAACCCAGTCACCTGCGCTCCCGCCGCCGCTAGCGCGAACGCCACGTCTCCCGTGCCGCAGCACAGGTCCAGCGCGGACTCGCCCGGCTGCACCGCAGCGAGTCGGAGCAGCCGCCGTTTCCACCAGCGATGGAGGCCGAAACTTTGCAGGTCGTTGATGAGATCGTAGCGCGGCGCGATGGCGGCGAAGAGGTCATTGACCCGCTCGGCGCGCCGCTCGCCCGTCTCGTAAAACTGATTGCCCATCGCGCCGAAGGGTAGCGGGCAACCTTCGCCGCGCGCAATCCGGCTCCGCTGAAGCAGTGGTCTGCGCTCATGAATTCGGAGCTGCGACATGCCGCGAAGCGTCGGTTGACAGCCCTGCGCCGAAGGCGCACGGTGCGGCAAGTTCAACGCATCCACACATGAAAACGCCACTTCTAGCGCTCACCCTCGTCACCGTTTGCACTGCTTCCAGCGCCCTCGGGCAGGGAGCGGCGGTCATCATCAAACAGCGCGCCAAGGAGACCGCTGGCCGCCCTCTAAACCTTCCGCCCGGGCCGGGGGGCGGGGGACAACCCACCGCTGGCGCGCCCGCGCCGCAAGGCGGAGCCGCCCAACCCAACGCCTCAAAAATCCTCTCCGACCTTTCGGTCATCAAGTCCCGCCCTCAGGCCACGCAGGAGCAGAAGGACAAGCTCGCCACGAACCTCGGAGGCGTCGCGCTTGGGGCGAGCAAGCCTTCCAGCGAGGCCCTGCAGGCGCTGGCCAACGCGCTGGCTGACGCGCTCGCAGGGAAAAAGATTTCCTCCGGTGATCAGACCGCGCTCGCGACCGCGCTCGTGGGTGCGGTGAACGCTGCCGGCGGCTCGCCGCAGCTGCGGGCCGCCATTCAGGGCGTGAGGGATGGCCTCACCATCGCGGGGTCGAACGACGCCGCCATCGAGGCTGTCGCCAAGGCGTTAACGGGCCTGACGACGAAGGCGAAGTAACAGCGCCCGCCTTCCCGCGTGAGCGATTCTTCCCGGCCACCCTGCGGCTTCTCGAGCGCCGAGTTCCTCTCGTTGCTGCGGGCGATGTCGCTTCCCTTCGCTGTCTGCCTGCTGTTCTTCCTGGTCACACCTGCGGGCATCCAGCCGTTGCAACGGAGCTCGGTGGCGGTGCGCCAGCAGGTCATCGGGGTCCTCGAAGCGCAGCTCACCGCGTTTCGTGACGGGGATTACGAGCGGGCCTATTCCTTCGCTGCATCGAGCCTGCAGCAGCAGTTCACTGTCGCCGCCTTCGAGCGGATGGTGAAGGAGGGTTATCCCATCATCGCCTACTGGCGTGCCGTCTCGTTCGGCGAGGTGCAGGACAACGGGCGCGAGGCGGTGGTGCAGATCTCCGTGCAGGGCCGGGGCAGGCGCACACGGTTCTTCCGCTACCTGCTCATCCGCGAGGCCAGCGCGTGGCGCATCAGCGGCGTGGAGGAAATCAATCCGTCCCCAGCGGCCCAAGGGCAGTTGGCCTGAAGTTTTTTTGCGGTGGAGAGCTGCTTTGTCCCGTCCCCCCTCGCATAGGGGCTTCCCTCATCCCCCAATCAGCTCGCCCGCCTGATACCGCTCCCCTCGCCCGCGCGTATTCTGGCGACATGAAAAACGCATTGAGCATTCCGAGTGGCAGCGAGGAGGCCGTGCGCACCAGCGACCATACACAGCCTGACATCATGAACAACAAACCCTCCCTCAGCACGACCCAGACACTCCGAGTGAGCTTCCCGCAGAAGCCCGTCGTGTTCCTCGACATCGTGGTGAAACGCTTTACGCGCAGCGTGGCGGCAAGCCGACCGGGCTTGCTGGCCAAGCTCGACCGGCCCGCCCATGGCGTCCTCGCACTCGTGCTTGGATTTTTCCTCATCGCAGGACGCCCGGCCGCGCACGCTGCGCTCACGAACTCCTCCACCGACCTCGCCGTGCTCGTGGTGACGGCGACCACCAATGACGCGGCGCTCCCAGCCATCCGCCAGGCGCTGGACTTCCTGGGCACGCCTTACACCGTCCACATCGCCTCCGCCCAGCCCGGCGCGCTCACCGCCGACAAGCTCTCCCTCGGCCTGCGCGGCTTCTACTCCTCTGTCATGCTCACCGACTCCCAGCTCGCCTACAGCCCCGACGGCGTCTCCTGGACCTCCGCTCTCTCCACCGCCGAGTGGGCCACTCTCAACCAGTTCTCCGCCGACTTCGCCGTGCGCCAAATCAACTGGAGCGGCTATCCCACTCCCGACTCCGGCTTCAACTGGCCCACAGCCGCCTTCGACTCCACC
>JACRKB010000045.1 GCA_016235545.1 Verrucomicrobiota bacterium
CGGAGTTGCGACAGAGAGTAGCCCACGGCGCAAGCCGTGGGTCCATCGGCAGAGCGTCGCAAGCCCCGGAGGGGCGGCAGAATGCGTGGCCAGCCATCGTGAGCGGACACCCTTCCTGCCGCCGCGCTGCGGCTCGCCACCGTCCTCCGAGAAACCCACGGCTCACGCCGTGGGCTACTCTCTGCCGCAACTCCGTTGCTTCTCCGAAGCCGGTCAGATGGCATGGAGTTCTCACACAGCCTGTGAAGCCGGGTGCTATTGAGAAGTTCTCAAATCCTGATTTGCGCCCGTTGCGACAGACAGGTCGCCTCCTGCTGCCTCCGCTCAGAACCGCGCCAGAGCTTCCAGCTCCTTCACGCGCAGATTGATTGCCTGCCGCGTTGCCTTCGTGGTGGCCACCACGCCGAAGCCTTCGCAGCAGAACGACGCCGTCACGGTGCCGTGGATGATCGCGCGGCGGAGATTCTTCTCCACGTCGCCCTTCGCGCTGGCGAGATAGCCGATCATGCCGCCGACAAACGAATCCCCCGCGCCCGTCGGGTCCACGACCTTCTTGAGCGGATACGCCGGGGCGATGAAGAAGCCGCTCGGGCCGGACAGCACCGCGCCGTGCGAGCCTTTCTTGATGATGATGTAGCGTGGCCCCAGCTTGTGAATCTTCCTCATCGCGGCGAAGACGTTGTCCTCCTTCGTGAGCTGGTGCGCCTCGCTCTCGTTCAGCACGAAGGCATCCACGCGCTTCAGCAGGCGCAGCAGGTCCGGCAGCATGATGTTCATCCACAGGTCCATCGTGTCGGCCACGACGAACTTGGGCCGGCTCAACTGGTCAATCACCGCGTGCTGGATGGGCGGCGCGATGTTCGCCAGCAGCACGTAAGGCGTGGTCTCGTAATCCCCCGGCAGCTTGGGCGACCAGTTCTCGATGACGCCTAGCACCGTGTTGAGCGTGCGCCGGTTGTTCATGTTGACCTCGTATTCGCCCGACCAGTGGAAGGTCTGCCCCGCCTTCACGTGCTCCAGGCCGGCGAGTTCGATGCCGTGCTTCTGGTAGAGCCTGATGTATTTCGCCGGGAAATCCCCGCCCACCACGCCGAGCAGCTTGGTGGGCGCGAAGTAACTCGCCGCGATGGCCGCGTGGCTGGCGGAGCCGCCGAGCAGGCGCGGGTTCTCCGCGTTGGGAGTCTTGATGGAATCGAGGGCCGTGGTGCCGACTACGAGGACGCTCATGCAGTGTAGGTAGAATTCAGTTCGTTGCGGCGCGGACGCTACCGGCAACGGCGCGGCGCGGCAAGCGGCTTGCAACCTTTCCTCCCCGGCCACGTCGTCGCTGGCCTCGACGGATATGTGTGGCCTAACGGCTCAGAGCTACAACGACCCGGCTCCCGAGACGTGTGGATTGCCGCCAGGGCGCGATGACCGGGTTCGCTGAAGCGCATGGCGCTACAGCGCAGGAGCGGCACGGTCATGTAGTCACTCTTTCCGGCTGTCGTCTGATGTCACGCCAATACTCCTCGCGAACATCGTCATCAATCTCGGTTGGAGTGCTGCCGCCATAGAGCGAGTCCTCGCCGTTGCGCTTCGGGCCGGAAATCCAAAAGGCGTCGCATGTCTCCACGTCTTCGTAATTGTGCTTGAAGCCTCTGACGCGCTGAAAACTGCGACCCCGATAGTAAATGGTGCTGCCCGTCTTGGAGAACGTGACGCGACCGATGCGGGCTGGCCCAATCAGACCGCCGCTCTTGTCCTCGACATACATGATGCGACTTTTCATGCGATGCGCGTAGTGCCGCCTAACGACCCAAGCTCAGCGACCCGGCCCACGAGGGCGTGCGATTGCAACCGCGAGCCGATGGCCGGGTTAGATACAGCGCATGGTTAGGCGTTTCGGTGAATGTCATGGGTCAAAATGTAATGTGGAGCACTCCAAAAGTGCCAGTGGCGATACGACCAAACCAACGCACCAAGAAGTCGTGGGTCTCACGAAGAATCTGAACATACTCCGCGCCGCCGGAGGGATTGTGCTCGGCGGCGAAAGCAGAGAAGCCTGCGGACTCCGGTGGATGCAACCGAAGATACTCCGCAAAGCTCGCTGCCAACTCTGCGGAAAAGGCGTAATGATGCTCGTCCACCGCCGCGCCAGCCAATGCCGACTCCATATCTTTGGGCAGCGTGCTGGTAACGAAAGTGAAGAAGTAATCAATGAAGGCGAATCCCGAGAACGGGAAGTCGGTGCGGTCGGTGCTCGCCGCGTCCAGATACTCCCAAAGAAATCTCTCACCAGTCACAACCTCCTTCTGGCCGAAAAGGGTGCGCTTGTAAGTGACTCGCTTCTGGTTTCGGTGCGCGTCGGTGAACTCCGCGCGCTTGGCCTCTGGGAGAATGTAGAATGTAGCGATGCTGGACATGCGATGTGGCTAGAAACGCCTAACATTGTTATTGAGCGACAGATTTGTCGTTCATCAGGTGCATGGAATTGGAGGCTAGGAGGCGGATATTGTCTTGTCCAGCAGGCTTGCTGTGAAGGCCGTGTCCCCATTATCGAAACGGGAAAGGCAACCGAAACCTCGAATGCACCAGCGGCGCGCCGGGGACAGACGCGCCCTGCCCAAGCGTGACCGGGTAGGGTGAGACTCCGTCGAACCCCAACTCGAGCGCAGCGAGGCGAGCGTAGCGAGCATCTCGGTTGAACCCGAACTCCGAAGTCGGCGCTCCGAAGGAGCGCAACAAACCAGCCCGGGGCAACGCCCCGAAACATGCGACCACGAGTGGCAATGCCCTGAAAGGGCGACACAAAAATGTTCCGCCCTTCAGGGCGGCGAGGCTTCGCTGCCTTTCACCCAGGGCGTTGCCCCGGGCAGATATGTGGCAGGCCTTCAGCCTGCGGCTTCGGAAATCGGGATGGGCGCGCCTTCCGAGAAGCTCGCTTCCGCTCGCGCCTCCTGCGTCGGCAGATGGGGTTCGACGGAGTCTCACCCTACCAGGCCCGTGCCGGCGGTTTGCAACCGCCGTCCGTGGGGAGCAGCAGTTCGAGGCCACCCCGAGCAGTCCACCCGCAACGCTGCGACTGCAACTCGCCGGCACAGCGCGCTTGCGCCATCCGCTGGCCTCTCCTTAAATCGCCGCGTGCCGACCAAAGTCATCGCCGTCGCGAACCAGAAGGGTGGAGTGGGCAAGACCACCACCGCCGTGAACCTCGCCGCCTGCCTCGCCGTGCTGGGCCAGCGCGTGCTTCTGGTGGACATTGACCCGCAGGCCAACGCGACGAGCGGTGTGGGCCTCGAAAAGACCGAGGGCGCGAGCAGCTACCGCGCTTTGCTGGGCGAGGACATGTTGGTGGAGCGCATCAAGCCGACGGCGTTTGAGCGGCTGGCGGTTGTGCCCAGCGAGGTGGATTTGTGCGGCGCGGAGATCGAGCTGGCGCGGCTGGAGAATCATCTGCAGCGGCTCACACTCGCGCTCCAGCCGGTTCGCGACGCGAAGCGCTTCGATCTCATCGTGATTGATTGCGCGCCGTCGCTGGGGATTCTCACGCTCAACGCCTTTGCCGCCGCCGACTCGTTGCTCGTGCCGCTCCAGTGTGAGTATTACGCGCTGGAGGGCATCTCCATGATCCATCGCGTGCTCGGGCAGGTGCGCGACTCGGGCGTGAACGCGCGGCTGGAATTGTTGGGCGTGGTGATGACGATGTTTGACGGTCGCACGCGGCTCTCGCAGCAGGTGGTCAGTGAGGTGCGCGAGCATTTCGGCGAGAAGGTTTTCGAGACGGTCATCCCGCGCACGACGCGGCTGGCGGAGGCGCCGAGCCACGGGCAGCCGATCATCCATTACGACAAATACAGCGCGGGTGCGGCGGCTTATGAGGTGCTCGCGCAGGAGGTGTTGGAGGGGTGGGGCGGGGAGAAGTTGAGAGTTGAGAGTTGAGAGGGGGCGCGGGGGGGGGGCGTCGGCGGAGGCGTGAAGGGGGAACCTCCTTCTCGTAATCTTGATCTTAATCCTAATCTTAATCCGGTTCCCCGCTGTTTTGAGTGGAATGGATTGGTGGTGGAGGCGGGTTCAGTGCGGGCATCCCAGAGGGATGCGGGAACTTAGCCGGGGGTCAGGAGCGCCAGCGACGCCACCCCCGGAACCGCCGGCCCACCGGTTCCGACCCCGGCGGGGTCGCGGAAGCCCGTGCTCGCGTTGGTTTTTCCTGCACCCCTCCGGGGTGCCGTGCCGTTTGGGACCAGCTCACCGGGGGTGTCGCTCGCGCTCTACCCCCGGCTAAGTTCCACCCTCCCTCCGGGAGAAAACCCTTCACCCCATGACTTCTATTCCACCGAAAACAGTGGAGAACCCTTAACCCTAATCTTAATCCTAATCTTAATCGTGCTCCGCCCCCGTCCCGCCGAAGCGCAGCAATTAGCCCGGGCTCCGGCGCTCCGAAGGAGCATAACAAACCTGCCTGGGGCAACGCCCCAAGTTACTCGCCACGATTCGCAAAGCCCTGAACGGGCGACACAAAAACGTTCCGCCCCTTCAGGGCGGTGAGGCTTTGCTGCCTTGCACCCAGGGCGTTGCCCTGGGCTGGTATGTGGCAGGCCTTCAGCCTGCTTCGGAGCAGGATTAAGATTACGAGCACGAGCAAATGTCCGAGGGGAAGCGAGGCGGTGCGGGCTTGAAGGCGGGCGTCGTGGCTGTCCTACTTGCGGCGAGATGAACCTCGCTCTTGGCCCGGAATTTTCGGTCGGCCAGCTCGTGGCTGCTGCGGTCGGCTTCGCGCTGCTGGGCTTGTTGCTCGCGCTGATGCTGTCGGGAGCGTTGCACGCTGCGTTGCACGCCGCGGGCGCGTTGCGGACGAAGCCGGGGGCGGAGCTCAAGTTTTCGTGGTTGCTGGCGGTGCTGGGCGTGGGGTTGTGCGCGGTGGTGGGCGGGTGGACGGGTTTGAAGATCGGCGTGGCCCGCGCGGTGTTGCCGGTGGCGAGGGATTTGGGGCCGAAGATGGTGGAGGAGGGTTTGCAGCAGGCGTTGCGCGGCGCGGGGGTGACGAATTTCTCGCGGCTCGATGTGAAGCGGATGCGCGAGCTGGTGGACAAGGCGGAGTCGGCACCGCTGCCGCCGATGGAGTTTCCGGGCGCGGAGCGGTTGCGTCCGCAGATCGAGGAGGCGCGCACGAAGCTCTTGCCGGCGGCGAAGGCGTTGCTCGATGCGCACGCGAAGGAGGGGAAGCTTGCGTTGAGGGATGCCGTCACCTCACTCTGGCCGAAGTTGTTCGACGAGCTGGCCGCGTGGGAACGCCGTTTCCGCCGCTGGGAAATCATCTCGGGCATCCTGTGGGTCGTGGGCATCGAGGCCGCGCTCGCGCTGGGATGTTTGGCGACGAATCTCATGCAGCAGTCCCAGCCCGCCCGCCGAGCGACATCGCCCAAACTCTAGTCATGGCAACGAAACAAAAAACCAAGCGTCCTTCCACGTCACAGCCCACGTCTGTCATCACGGGTGCGGCGGGCTTCCTCGGCTCACACCTCAGCGACCTCCTTCTGGCGAAGGGCCACCGGGTCGTGGGCATTGACAATCTCGTGACCGGCTCGGTGGCGAACATCGAGCATCTGGCCGGGAACCAGAACTTCCGTTTCATCCAGCAGGATGTGACGGAGTTTTTGTTTCTGGATGGGCCGGTGAATTACGTGTGGCACTTCGCGTCGCCGGCGAGTCCGGTGGATTACGCGCTGCTGCCGATCCAGACGGTGACGGTCGGATCGCGGGGAC
>JACRKB010000046.1 GCA_016235545.1 Verrucomicrobiota bacterium
CTCAGTTTCTTGCAACCCGGGTCGGCAGGGCTGAAAGCCCGTCATTCGTCAGCCTGGGGTGGAGTGAACGTAGTGAACGCAGCCCCAGGTGGCCCCGCCAGGCCGTGCCGAGGGCTGTAAGCCCGCCACGCCGCCGCCCGGTTGCCAAGGTGACGCGCTTACAGCGCTCGGCCTCCTCGTGGCCTCGTTGACCTGGGGCTTCACCCCAGGCTAGCGAATGCCGGGCTTTCAGCCCGAAGCAACGACTCGCGTCCGGTCTGCAGGAAACTGAGATGCGCCCGTGGCGCGGGTTGAGCGCACAATGTGTTTGCAGGCTCAGGGGGTGGGGAATAGTGTCCGCCCGTCCCCAAAATATGGAGCAAGCACTCCCCATCAGACCGAGAAGCCGCGCGGTTGCGCCCCGCCGCCGTCGGCCCGGCGCACACGGTCACCGGGGCCAGCCACTTTGTTGTTGGGTCGTCCGCAGGCAGTTTCAACCCCGCTTTCATTTCGAGGTTCAGGCTGAGTCAGAAGCGAGTCTCTGGCTCCAGGCAGACCGGCCTTCTCGGTGACCTCATGAAGATACTCATCGTTGACGACGACGAACCCGCTCGCGACCTGCTGCGAAGGATATTCCAGAAGGAGGGTCTCGTGGTTCTGGACGCGTGCGACGGGATGGAAGCGCTCGATGTGCTCCGGCGTGAGCCCGTGGCCGTCATCCTCACCGACGTTTTGATGCCGAGGCTGGACGGCTACCGGCTTTGCCAGGCGGTGCGGCGGGATGAGCGGCTCAAGGATGTTCCAGTCATTTTTTACACGGCAAACTACGACTCGTCGGCTGATGAAAAAATGGCGTTTGACGTCGGTGGGGACGCTTTCCTGCGCAAGCCAGTCAGCGGGCAGACCCTTTTGGAAACGCTGCGCCGGGTGACTAGCCTCCCACGCGCGGCCCAGCCGCGGCCCGCCGGGGCGATGCCCGACCCGCAGGTGCTCCAGGAATACAGCGACCGGCTGGTGAGCAAGCTGGAGGATCGCAACGCCGAGCTGGGGCTGCTCAACACTTCCCTCAAGGCGAGCGAGGCTCATTACCGGCTGCTGGCAGACCACACAGAGGATTTCGTCTTTCTCCACGACACCGGTGGAAGCCGCCTCTACATCAGCCCCTCCTACTTGCGCGTCACTGGCTGGACGTTTGAAGAAATCCAGAGCACTGACTGGCGCGCCCGCCTGCATCCGGACGACCTGCCGCTTGTCGAAAAAACCCGCGCCGACACTCTCGCCGGCCGGTCCACGAGCGTCGAACACCGCATCCGTTGCAAGGATGGCCGCTGGCTCTGGTTGGAGACCCGCTGCAAGCTCATCGCCGGCCAGGATGGGGGCGTCCCCCAGGTCCTCCTTACGAGCCGGGACATCACCGCGCGCAAGCAGGCGGAGGCGGAGCTGCTGCGCTCGCGCGGGCAGGTGGAGGCCATCGTCCACTCGGTGGACGGGATAGTTTGGGAGGCGGAGCTCCCGACGTTTCAATTCACATTCGTCAGCCAGCAGGCGGAACGCATACTCGGCTATCCCGTGAGGCGGTGGCTGGAGGAGCCGGATTTTTGGAAGGATCACCTTCATCCCGAGGACCGGGATGCGGCCCTCGAGTTTTGCGTGACTTGCACTCAGAAGATGGAGTCGCACGAGTTCGAGTATCGGATGATTGCGGCGGATGGGCGTGAGGTGTGGCTGAAGGATTTCACCACCGTGATGGTTGCGGAGGGCCGGCCAGCGCAGTTGCGCGGCATCATGGTGGACATCACCGCGCGCAAGCGGGCCGAGCAACGGCAGGCGGCCTTCGCCAGCCTGGGGCAGCGGCTCAATGCCGCCGCCGATGTCGAGACGGCTGGCCGCATCATTGTGGACATCGCCGATGAGCTGTTCGGCTGGGACGCCTGCTCGCTCGATCTGTATGATGCAGCGACGGATTTGTGCCACCCGGTCCTCACCATGGATTTGGTCAACGGCCAAAGAGCGGAAGTGCCGGCGGCTTACACGGACAAGGCTCCCTCGCCGCGCATGCGCCGGATCATGGAGGCCGGCGCGGAGCTGATCCTTCGCGAGGAAGTCGCGGGCATGATGCCGGGTTTGATTCCTTTCGGAGACGACAACCGCCCATCGGCATCGCTGATGTTCGTGCCGCTTCGCGATGACCAGAAGGTCATCGGCGCCCTCTCCATCCAAAGCTACCGGCTCAAAGCCTACGGCCAGGCGGAACTCCAGGCGCTCCAAGCGCTGGCCGAGTATTGCGTCGGGGCGCTGGATCGGATTCGGAGCCGGGAGTTGCAACAAGCGAGCGAGGAGAAGTTCCACAACCTCTTCGAGTCCTCGCCTGACGCAATCGTCGTCGCCACGCGCTCGGGCATAATCCACGCCGTCAACCGGCAGGCAGAGAAGCTCTTTGGCTACACGCGGGCCGAACTGGTCGGCCAGGTGATTGAATCTTTGATGCCCGCCCGTTTCGGTCCGAGCCACGTCGCGCAGCGCGAGCGGTTCCACCACAACCCGCACCTGCGGCCCATGGGCGAGGGGCGCGACCTGTGGGCGCGGCACAAGGACGGGACCGAGTTCCCGGCGGACATCAGCCTCAGCCCGATGATGACGACGGAGGGGGCGATGGTGATCAGCACCATCCGAGACATCACCAAGCGCAAGCGGGCGGAAACCGAGCTGCGCCACAGCCGGGACCGTTTTGAGTTGGTCGCCTACGGGGCCGTGGACGGCATCTGGGATTGGAACGTGGTGACGAACGAGGATTACTTCTCCGACCGGTGGTGCGCGCTGCTGGGCTACACGGCCCGGGAGTTGCAGCCGCGGTATGAGACGTGGGTGGAGCACCTGCACCCGGAGGACCAGGCCCGCGCCTTGGCGGCGGTCAAGGCTCACTTGGAAAAGTGCGCCCCTTACGATCTCGAATACAGGCTGCGCACCAAGTCCGGCCAATACCGCTGGTTCCACGCCAGCGGACAGGCGATGTGGGACGAGGCGGGCAAGCCCTTGCGCATGGCCGGCTCGATCACGGACATCACCGCACGCAAGGAGGCCCAGGAGGCGCTGCGGGAGAGCGAGGCTCGTTACCGCAAGCTCTTCGAGCATGCGCCGGTTGGCATCGTCACCGCCGATCCCACAGGCCGCTATCTCGACGCCAATGCAGCCATGTGCCGGATGATCGGCCATCCCCGTGACGAGCTGATCGGACTGCACATCTCGGACATCGTCTCCGAGAAGGAGCTTGAGCATATTGAGCCGGGACTGGGCGCGGTCAACAGCCGGCTGGATCACCGCCGGGAATGGGAGTTCCGCCGCAAGGACGGATCGCTCTTCGAGGGGGAAGTGATCGCAACCACGATGGCTGACGGCAACCTGCTCGGGATGGTCAGTGACATCACCGAGCGGAAACAGGCTGAGGCCGCGCTGGTGCAGCTCTCCGGCCGCCTGCTGCGCGCGCAGGATGACGAGCGGCGGCGCCTCGCGCGTGAGCTGCACGACTCGACCGCGCAGAGCCTCGCCGCGCTGGCCATGAACCTCGCCGTGCTGGGCCGCGACGCCGCCAGCCTCGACGCCTCCAACCGCGCGTTGCTGGGCGAGTGCGAGGCGCAGGTGAAGCGCGCCACGGCGGAGCTGCGCACCTTCGCCTACCTGCTGCACCCCCCGGCGCTGGAGGCGCTGGGACTGGCCCGCGCAGTGCAGGATTACGCGGAGGGCTTCGCCAAGCGCAGCGGCATCCGCGTCGAGTTCACGGTGGAGGAGAACTTCGTCCGGTTCGCTGCGGAGACGGAGCTGGCGCTCTTCCGCGTCCTCCAGGAAAGCCTGGGCAATCTCCACCGCCACTCCGGCACCGCGACCGCCACCATCCGCCTCGCGTGCGACGCGGAGGGCTTGACTCTGGAGGTGCGGGACACGGGCCGCGGGCTGGAGGAGGCGCAGCTCCAAGCCCTGCGCCACGGGCACGCGAGCCTGGGCGTGGGCATCGCCGGCATGCACGAGCGGCTGCGGCTGCTGGGCGGGCGGCTGGAGATCGAGCCAGCCTTGCCCGGCCTGCGCGTGCGTGCCACGCTGCCCATCGCGGTGGGTGGCGGTGAAGACATTTGATTGACGACCTTTGAACGCAAACTCCGAAGCTCAGCCGCGAAAGGGCGCAAAGAAAGAAGTCAGAAGACAGAAGTCAGAATGGGTGGAAGCGCAAGCTCGGTCTCCTGGCTTCTGGCTTCTGACTCCATTCCTTTGCGCCCTTTCGCGGCCATTCCATTTCGGAGTTTGGATTGAAACCATGGCTGGACTCGAACCGGCACGATGCTTCCCCGCTCGATGAACAAGGTCCGCATCCTGATCGCCGATGACCACGCGCTGGTGCGCGAGGGGCTGCGCCGAGTGCTTGAGACGCGGCGCGATTGGGAGGTCTGCGCCGAGGCCGTCAATGGACGCGATGCGGTGGCCAAGGCGTGCGCGTGCAAGCCGGATGTGGTCATCGTGGACTTTTCCATGCCGGAGCTGAACGGGCTGGAGGCCACCCGGCAGATCCACGCCGCCCTGCCGCGCACCGAGGTGCTCGTGCTGACCATGCACGAGACCGACTCGCTCGTGCGCGACGTGCTGGCGGCGGGCGCGCGCGGCTTCATCCTCAAGTCCGACGCCGGGCACGCGCTGGTGGAGGCCATCGAGACACTGCTGCTGCACAAGCCCTATTTCACCGCGAAAGTTACCGAGCTGGTGCTGCAGGGCTACCTCAATCCCGCGTCGGCTCCGGGCGAGATCTCCAGCCCGCTCACCGCGCGCGAGCGGCAGGTGGTGCAGCTCGTGGCCGAGGGGAAAAGCTCCAAGGAGGTCGCGGACTCGCTGGGCGTGAGCGCCAAGACGGTGGAGTCGCACCGCGCAAACATCCTGCGCAAGCTCGGCCTCCGCTCCTCTGCCGAGCTGGTCCGCTACGCCGTGCGCAACAAAATCGTGGAGGCGTGAGAGAGGCGAGGAGTCAGGAGTCGGAAGCCAAGCACTCCTCCCTCCTGACTTTTGCCTCCATTCATTCGCGTCCTTTGAGCGAGGCAACTGCGGGTTTTAGCCAACGATTCCTTTGAACTCGAAATCCGAAGTTCAGCCGCGAAAGGGCGCAAAGAAAGAAGTCAGAAGTCAGAATGCGTGGAAGCGCAAGCTCGGTCTCCTGACTTCTGGCCTCTGACTCCATTCCTCTGCGCTCTTTGCGCCCTTTCGCGGCCATTCCATTTCGGAGTTCGGGTTGAAACCACAAAGGCACAAAGGACACGAAGGCCAGGCAGGGAAATCTGGTGTTTGGCAAAGGCACTGAAGGCACACCAAACGGTGCGGCTAGATTTGTTGAACGGCGCCGTTCCTGCGGCTCTTCTTCGTGCTCATTGTGCCCTTGTGGTTCAAGCCAACTGCATGGTTCCGGTTTTTAGGTGAAAACACCTAGTCTCCTCTGCGGGTAAGCCCCACGGGTTTTCCGTGTAGCTGCGGATTTTACGGGGCTGCGCTTGCGCGCAAGATGCGGTGACAATGAATGCTTCCGCCGACGCTGCGCTATGTCCTCCCGAACTTTTTCCCCGGCCGCTTTCCATTCTCGTGGTGGATGACCACGCCGAGTATCTCGCCGCAGTCGCCTCGTTCCTCACCCGCCTGCCGCGCGTGCGCGTCGTCGGCACCGCGATCAACGGGCGCGAGGCGATCCGGCTCGTCCGCGAGCTGGCGCCCGACCTCGTGCTGCTGGACATCACGATGCCGGAGATGGATGGGCTGACGGCCGCGCGCATCATCAAGGGGCGGCCCGGCGCGCCCTTGGTGGCGATCGTCACGGCGGAATCCACGCTGGCGTGCAGCCTGGCCGTCGCCGCGTGCGGGGCAGACGCGCTGGTCAACAAGTCAGACGCGGTGGATCGGCTCCCGGTGCTCATCGGCCAGCTCTTTCCCTCCCCATGAAATCCAAGACTCAAAGCAGAGCAGGACTAGCCGGAACCATTCGATTGAAATTCAACGCAAAGGCGCAAAGACGCAAAGAAAACCACTGGCGAACAGGGGCAGAGCAGCGGGCGATATGGGCGCACCGAACAGTGGAATCCAAAGCGGCTGGAAACAGTTTTCAAAAACCCTGCGTCTTTGCGTCCTTGCGCCTTTGCGTCAAAGGTCTTCTGCATGGACTCGGAATAGGATCAGGATTACGAGCGGGAGCAGATCGCGCGGCGCGGACTCCTGCTCGTAATCCTGCTCCTTTCCCGCCCAGTTCATGGTCTCAGTGCGCGGTTTTTGGATCGTGGTAGCTCTCCATGAAAACTTTCCTCCATCGTTCCTTGCGCGCCGGGCCAGTCGTGATGGCGGTGGTCGCACTGCTGCTGGTCTTCCTCACCAACCACGCCGTGCAAGGGCTCCTCGACGACAATCGCTGGGTGGTCCGCACCATACAGGCGCGCGATGGCGCGGAGAACATCCGGCAGTTGTTGCTGGAAGAAAGCTCCGCGCGCTTCGCGTGGCGGACGACCGGGGAGGATGCGCACCGGCTCGTGATGGAGCAGGCTGGCCGGGCTGCGATCCGGAATCTGGCGAGCGTCCGTGCGCTCACCAGCGACAGTCCCGCGCAGCAGGCGCGCTTGCGCGAGCTGGAGCCGCTGGTGCGCCAGCGGCTGGAAGTCAGCGCCCGGCGCGACACGCTGCCGCGGCAGACCAACTCCCCGACTTCCGTCGGGCGGGAGTTGCAACGGGAAGGAATCCGGCTCAACGGCGAGATTAGCGCGGTCGTCGCTGCGATCGTCTTGGAGGAGGATGCGCTGCTGGCCTCCCGCACTTCGGCCAGTGAGCGGAGCGCTTTGATCACAGTGGGCATCGTGGCCACGGTGAGCGTCCTGAGCATCGTTGGGATTCTTGGCGCGGCAGGGATGCTCCGGCGCGAGCTGCAGGTCCGCGAGCAGGCTGAGACTTCGCTTCGCCAGGGGGAGGAGCGCTTCCGCAGCCTGCTGGAGTCCGCGCCGGACGCGATGGTCGTCGCGGACGAGGCGGGCCGCATCGTGTTGGTCAACGCACAGGTGGAAAAACTCTTTGGCTGGACGCGCGCGGCGCTGGTGGGCCAGAAGGTGGAGGTGCTGGTGCCCGATCATCTGAAGGCCGCCCATGTGGCGCAGCGGGAGGGCTACGCCGCAGACCGCAGCGCACGCCCGATGGGCGCTGGGCGTGAGTTGAACGTGCGCCGCAGGGACGGCTCGGAGTTTCCGGCTGAGATCAGCCTCAGCCCGCTGCGCACGGACGAGGGGATGCTGGTCACCGCCGCCATTCGCGATCTCACCGGGCGCAAGCAGGCGGAGCAGGCGTTGCATGATTCAGAGGCGCGATTCCACACGCTGTGGGAAATATCCCAGGATGCCATGCGCCTGCTGGATGAGAAGGGCATCCTGATCACGGTCAATGAGGCGTTCTGCCGGCTTGTGGGCTTGCGGCGCGAGGAATTGGAAGGGCAGCCATTCACCGTGGCCTACGCGGGTGACCGCGATCCCGCCGAGCTGATGCGCCGGTATCAGGAGAGGTTCCGCGAACGCCGCATCGCGGCGCAGGAGGAGCGGCGCATGGTGTTGCAGGGTGGCCGCACGGTGGACTTGGAAATGACCAGCACCTTCATCGAGCTGCCGGGCAGGCCCACACTGCTGCTGGGTGTGCTGCGGGACATCACCGAGCGCAAGCAGGCCGAGCAGTTGGTGCGCGAGTCGGCGGCGGCGGTCTCCATGATCTTCCGGGCCAGCCCGGCGGCCATCAGCATCAGCACCGTGGAGAGCGGCCGGCTGATCGAGATGAACGAGCGCTGCTGCGAGTTCTACGGATACCAGCGGGAGGAGCTGGTGGGCAGAACCATACCGGAGCTAAACCTGTGGGCGGAACCGGAGGCCCGGCTGGCAGCCGTCCAACGCGTGGTTCAGGAGGGAAAAATCCACAACCTCGAAGCCCGGCACCGCCGCAAGTCCGGCGAGGAGCGGGACGTTCTGGTGTCCATGGAATTAATCGATCTGGCCGGGGAAACAGAGCCGGTGCTGATCGCGATGTTCACGGACATCACCGAGCGCAAGCAGGCGGAGGCGCACGGGCGGGCTTCCGCGGCGCTCTACCATTCGCTGGTGGACACCATCCCGCTGGCCGTGTTCCGCAAGGACATGGCGGGGCGGCTCGTCTTTGGCAACACGCGCTTTTGCCACGCCCTGGGCCGGCCCTGGGAGCAGCTCGCGGGGCGCACGGACAGGGATCTTTTCCCGCCGGAACTGGCCGCCAAATACACCGGGGACGACGCGCGGATGCTGGCCAGCGGGGCGAACCTTGAGCTGGACGAGGAAAATCTCGGTGCGGACGGCGTGACGCATCATGTCCATGTCATCAAAAGCCCGGTGCGCAATTCCGAGGGCGAGATCATCGGCGTGCAGGGCATCTTCGAGGATGTGACCGCCCGGCATCAGGCGGAGGCCGCCTTGCGCGAGAGTGAGCGGCGCTTCCGGCAGCTCGTCCACACCCTGCCAGTCGCCGTCTATGCCTGTGATGCCGGAGGTCACATCACGCTCTACAACGAGGCAGCCGTGGCTCTCTGGGGCCGCGAGCCGGAGATGGGCCGGGACTTGTGGTGCGGCGCTTGGAAGACCTTCAACCCGGACGGCAGCCCATTGGCGTTGGAGGATAGCCCGATGGCCGTGACCTTGCGCGGGGGACGGCCCGTGCGCGGGCGCGAGATGGTGATCGAGCGACCCGACGGCACGCGTGCCCATGTCCTGCCGCACCCCGTGGCGACGCGCGACATCACTGGCACGCTGACTGGCGGGGTCAACATGCTGGTGGACCTCACCGAGCGGCTGAAGGCAGGGGAGGCGCTGGCCCGTGAACGGCGCCTGCTGCGCACGGTGATAGACAACCTGCCGGGCTACATCTTCGCGAAGGATGCCGCTGGCCGCTACACCGTGAGCAACCTCGCGCATGGCCGCCTGCTGAAGGTGGCGAGCGAGGCGGAGCTGCTGGGCAAGACCGCGTTTGATTTCTTCCCGCCGGAGACCGCCCAGCGCTTCGCCGAGGATGACCGGGGGCTCCTGCAAACCGGCCAGCCCGTGCTGGACCGCGAGGAGTGCTCGGAGGTCAACGGCGCGCGCGCATGGCATCAGTTGAGCAAGATGCCACTGCGGGACGAGCACGGCGGCATCGTCGGCCTGGTCGGCATCAAGCAGGACATCACCGCCCACAAGCAGGCGGAGGAATCCCTGCGACAGGCCGAGGCGAAGTTCCGCGCGATCTTTGACAACGCGGTGGAAGGCATCGTCCAGACAGACCCCTCGGGCCGCATCATCACCGCCAATCCCACCATGGCCCGGCTGCTGGGCTTCGAGACGCCGGAGGCGCTCCTCGCCGCCGCCCTCAACATGGACCGGGATGTTTATGCAAAATCGGGGGATCAAACGTCTCTGCTGCGGCGGGCGCGGACGGGTGAGCGGGACTTCATCCAATGCCAGTTCAAGCGCCGGGACGGGCAGTTGATCTGGATTTCCATGAATCTCCGCGTCGTGCGGGACGAGCGGGGCGAGGCGCAGTTCTTCGAGGGCACCTGCGTGGACATCACCGAACACAAGCAGATGGAGGAGCAGTTGCGGCAGTCGCAAAAAATGGAGGCCATCGGCCTGCTCGCCGGCGGCATCGCGCATGACTTCAACAACATCCTGGGAGCCATCCTGGGCAACGTGGAGCTCATCCGCCTGATGCCCGAGAACGACCCGGGCCGCCAGGAAAGCCTGGATGCAATCCTGAGCGCAAGCCAGCGCGCGGCAGATCTGGTGAAGCAGATTCTGGCCTTCAGCCGGCGGCACGAGCAGGAACGCGAGCCGATCCAGCTGCAAATCGTCATCCGCGAGGCGCTCAAGCTCCTGCGAGCCACCGTGCCGGCGGAAATAGTGTTCAAGACGAACCTGGCCCGGACGCGCACCGTGCTGGCGGACGCCTCGCAGATCCACCAGATCGTCATGAACCTCTGCACCAACGCCGCGCACGCCATGAAGGACCGTCCGGGCGTCCTCCAAGTCGAGCTGTCCGAGATGGAGCTGGACGCGGACTTCGCGCGGACACACACCGACATTTCGCCGGGCCGTTATGTGCGGCTGGAGGTGACGGACACCGGCTCGGGCATGGACCGCGCCACGGTGGCGCGGATGTTTGAACCCTTTTTCACCACCAAGGCGCCCGGCGAGGGCACAGGCCTGGGGCTGTCCGTGGTCCACGGCATCGTCAAGAGCCACGATGGAGCCATCACCGTCCAAAGCGAGCCCGGCGTTGGCACCACGTTCCACCTGTATTTCCCCGCGTTCGAGGTGGAGGCCGCAGAGCCTGTGGGCGAGTCGTCTCCGCTGCCCTGCGGCAACGGGGAGCACATCCTCTTCGTGGATGACGAGGAGCCGCTGGCCCGGCTGGGCGAGACAATCCTCAAACGCCTCAACTACCGGGTCACCGCCATCACCAACTCCACGGAAGCGCTCGCCCTCTTCCTCGAGAAGCCCGACCAGTTCGATCTCGTCATCACCGACCTGAACATGCCGGTGATGAATGGCGTGAATTTCGCCCGCCAGCTTTTGCTCATCCGCCCGCAGGTGGCGATAATCCTCACCACTGGTTACAGCGCCACTCTGACCCCTGAAGTGGCGCGAGAGATGGGCTTCCGGACAATGCTGCCCAAGCCAAGCAACTTCCGCATACTTGGAGAAACCGTGCAACGCGTCCTGACGGAGGCCAACCCAGACTGATCATATGAAAAAAATCCTGCTCGTGGACGACGACGAACTGTTTGGCGAGATGGTCCACAAGACTCTCACCGCATTCGGCTACGAAGTGCTGCGCGCCCGTGGCGGCAAAGAGGCCCTCGAACTCTACGACCCGCTCACCGTGGACCTCGTGCTCACCGACCTGATCATGCCTGACATGGAGGGAGTCGAGTTGATCATGGCGCTGCGCCGCCTTCAGCCGGGCGTCAAAGTCATCGCCATGTCAGGCGGCGGACGCAACCGGCCCGAGGTCTATCTCCAGATCGCGCAGAGGATCGGCGCGCTGCGCACACTGGCCAAGCCCTTCCCGCTGGCGACGCTGCGGGCGGCCGTGGAGGAGTGTCTGGCGGAGAAGAAGTCCGAGGAGAGTTGAGCCCGAACTCCGAAATGGAATGGCCGCAAGAAACGCAAAGAGACGCAAAGAGAAAAGATTGCGGCCAAGGCTGCGCGCAGTGAAACAGTTCCGGGCAATGCGATGAAAGACCCTGTCTTCTTTGCGTCTTCTTGCGTGCTTTGCGGCCAACTTCGGAAATCGGGTTGAGAGTTGAAGCGTGTGAACCACGGCCTCGTTGTTCAGGTTCCCCTTTCAACTCTCTCCTCTCAACTCCCAACTCCGCCCCCTCGTCTCACAAAATATTTGCTCCCCACAGGGCGCGGGGAATAGGGTGACCACCGTCCCCGACATATGGAGCACATCCTCCCCAGCAGATCAGCACCGACGGAACGAGAGGAGTTCCATCAGTTGCTGGCGGATCACGCGCAGGACATCGTGGGCCTCAACCACGTGGACGGGCGGCGGCTCTACGTCAGCCCGTCCTACTACCGGGTGACGGGCTGGACAGAGGAGGAAATCCGCACGACGGACTGGCGGACGCGGATGCACCCCGATGATCTGGCGCTGGTGGAGGGGACGCGGGCTGCCAACCTGCGGGGCGAGCGCACGGTCATCGAGCACCGGGTGCGCTGCAAGGACGGCGCATGGCTCTGGCTGGAAACCCAGTGCAAGCCGCTGGCCGGGCCGGATGGAGAGGTGGAGCGGATGGTCCTCTGGTCCCGCAACATCACCCCTCGCAAGCAGGCGGAGCTGGCCGCGAAGGAAGTGCTGGACCGCCTCCACAAAATTGCCAGCAACGTGCCGGGCGTCGTCTATCAATTCCGTCTGCGGCCCGATGGCAGCTCCTGCTTTCCCTTCGCCAGTGAGGCCATCCGGGAAATCTACCGGGTCAGCCCAGAGTCAGTCCGCGAGGATGCCTCCGGCGTCTTTGCCGTCCTGCACCCGGAGGACTACGACCGCATCGTGGCCTCCATCCAGGAGTCGGCCCACGCGTTGACGCCGTGGCATCTGGAGTATCGGGTGAAATTCGCCGACGGCACCGTGCGCTGGCTCCTGGGCGACTCGCTGCCACAGCGCGAAGCCGATGGCTGCACGCTCTGGCACGGCTTCATCACGGACATCACCCCGCGCAAGCTGGCGGAGCTGGCGGGAATTGAGGCCCGCGCTGCGCTGGCGGCCAGTGAGAGCCGGCTGCGCGCGATCTTCGACGGCGAACCCGAATGCGTGAAGCTGCTGGCCGAAGATGGCTCGCTGCTGGAGATGAATCCCGCCGGCCTGCGGATGATCCAGGCGGATTCCTTCGAGCAGGTCGGACACTTGTGTGTTTATTCACTCATCGCCGCCGAGCACCGCGCCGCGTTCCGCGAGCTGAACGCAAGGACCTTTGCCGGCGAGTCGGGCAGTCTTCAGTTCCAGATTGTCGGCCTCAAAGGACGACGGCTGTGGCTCGAGACCCACGCCAGCCCGCTGCGGGACGCGACGGGCCTGGTGACCGCGCAACTTAGCATCACGCGCGACATCACGGAGCGAACGGAGGCGGAGGCGAAGTATCGCGCGATCTTCGAGCACGCGGTGGAGGGCATCTTCCAGTCCACACCCGGCGGGCGATTCCTCACCGTCAACCCGGCGCTGGCCCGCATCCTGGGCTTCGCCTCCCCGGAAGAGTTGATGGAGCAGCGCACCGACATGGCCTTGCAAGGCTACGTGCGCCCGGAGGAACGGGAGGAGTTCAAGCGCAGGCTCGCCGCACACGGCAGCGTGAGCGGCTTCGAATACGAATCCTTTCGCAAGGACGGCAGCCGCCTCTGGCTCTCCGAGTCCGCGCGGGCCGTCCACGATGCCGCCGGACGCATCGCCTATTACGAGGGAACCATCGAGGACATCACGCAGCGCAAGCAGGCCCAGCAACGGCTGGCTGCCTTCGCCAAGCTGGGGCGTCAGCTCAACTCCATCCAGCACGCCGACGCAGCGGCCCGCATCATCGTCAGTGTCGCCGATGATCTTCTGGGCTGGCACGCCTGCACACTCTCGCTCTACGAGCCTTGGTCGGACCGGTGCAATTCACTCCTGTGCATGGACTTGATCAATGGCCAGCGGCGGGAGGTGCCGCCGGCCTATGTGGCCGGGCCACCCTCGACGTGGATGCGCCGCGCCCTGCAACACGGCGCGGAGCTGCTGCTGCGTGAAGAGCCTCTGACAATGTCCCTCGCGCCGGGCGAGCTTCCCTTCGGCGACACGAGCCGGCCCTCCGCCTCGCTGATGATTGCGCCGCTGCGGGACGGCCAGCAGGCCATCGGCGCACTCTCCATCCAAAGCTACCGCTTCCATGCCTACACGCCCGAGGACCTTGAGACGTTGCAGGCGCTGGCAGACCACTGCGGCGGCGCGCTGGCCCGCATCCAAGCCCGGCTGGCGTTGGGCGAGACGGAACGCCGCTTCCGCCTCGTGTGGGAAAGCGCTGTGGACGGCATGAGGCTGACGGACGCGCAGGGCCGGATTGTCGCCGCCAATGCCGCATACTGCCGCATGATGGGCCGCCCGCAGCACGAGGTGGAGGGGGAATCCATGGCGGATGTTTATGCCGAGCCGGAACGCGCCCGCATCCTGACGCGCCACCGGGAACGCTTCGCAAAACGCGAGGTCCCGGAGCACCTGGAGCGGCAGATGACCCTCTGGGATGGCCGCACCCTCTGGCTGGACGCGTCCAACTGCCTGGTCGAGACGGACCCGTCGCGCCCGCTCCTGTTGAGCATCCTGCGGGACATCACGCCCAGCAAACAGATGCAGGATCAGCTCCACCAGTCCCAGAAAATGGAGGCCATCGGCCAGCTCGCCGGAGGCATCGCGCACGACTTCAACAACATCCTCGGCGCCATCCTGGGCAATGTGGAGCTGGCCAAGACCATGCCGCCGGGCGACCCGGCATTGCATGAGAGCCTCGACGCCATCTTCAACGCCAGCCGGCGAGCTGCGGACTTGGTGTATCAAATACTGGCCTTCAGCCGCCAGCAGGAGCAGGAGCGCCAGCCGCTGCAATTGCACCTCGTAGTCAAGGAAGCCCTCAAACTCCTGCGCGCCACCGTGCCGGCCAGCATCGAGTTCCGCGCCACACTCGCCAGCACGGCCATCGTCCTGGCCGACCGCACTCAGATTCACTCCGTGGTCATGAACCTGGGCATCAACGCCTGGCACGCCATGCAAGGCCGACCCGGCACCTTGACCGTCGATCTGGCCGAGACCGTGGTGGACGCCGACTTCGCGCAGCGCCAGCCGGACTTGCGACCAGGCCGCTACGTGCGCCTGGCCATCTCGGACACCGGCTGCGGCATGGCGGCAGCCACAGTGAGCCGCATCTTTGAACCTTTCTTCACCACCAAGGAAGTGGGGAAAGGCACCGGCCTGGGCCTGTCCGTGGTCCACGGCATCATGAAGAGCCACGACGGCAGCATCACGGTCGCCAGCCAGACCGGAGTGGGCACCGTGTTTGAATTGTATTTCCCTGCCTTCGCCACAGGAGTCACCGACGCCGCTCCCGACCCAGAGCCGCTGCCCCGCGGCAGGGGCGAGCACATCCTCTTCGTGGATGACGAGGAACCGCTGGTGTTGCTGGGCCAGCGCCTCCTGGAGCGGCTCGGCTACCGCGTCACTGTGCATGCAAATCCGCTCGAAGCTGCGGCTGCCATCCAGGCGCAGCCGGCGGAGTTCGACGTCGTCATCACCGATCTCAACATGCCGATCCTGAACGGTATGGAGCTTGCCGAAAGGATGCTGGCCATCCGTCCGGGCCTGCCGATCATTCTCACCACCGGCTACAACGCGAGCCTGACCGACGAGTTCGCGCGAGTGCGTGGCTTCCGCGAGCTGCTCCTCAAACCCTACGATATGCGCGAGGTGGGCAACGCACTTCAGCGCGCGCTGGCGGGGCCGAAAGAGACGATCGAAACTCGAGGATAGAAGAAGGACGCTTCCCCACTTTTTTCAGCACGAATCCCGAATTCCGAAGTTCAGCCGCGAAAGGGCGCGGAGAACACAGAGGAACCGAGTCGCGGATCACCGGAGCTGGGACTATATCCAACCGCCCCGTTCTCCTGCCAGAAACTTGGCTTTGGGCTCTTTACGCCCTTTCGCGGCCATTCCATTTCGGAGTTCGGGTTGAACTCGGACCCAGAGTGGTCTCCGTTGCGCTCCGCCAACCTTGGACTCCATTCCTTTGCCCGTTGAGACAACCAATGGGAGGCCCGCCAAACGGACGCGGACAGTTGACCTCGTGCCCTCATCTTCTTCGCCCCCTTCGCCCCCTTCGCGCGAAACCACTTTCACTTCTCCAGCAGATACTCCGGCACCTTGATGTCCTTGCTCTTGAGCGCCGGCTCGTTGCCTCGCCACTGGAAACCGGCTGCCTCGAACTCGCCGCGATTCGCCTTGAGCAAGTCCAGCAGCCGCCGCGCAAGGTGGCGGTTCGGCGAGCGCTCGCGCACGGCGAAGGGTTGTATCGCCCGCGCGCCCTCGTGCTTGATGGGGAAGAACTCGATGTGCTCGGCCTGCGGCGCGGCGTTCACGCGATAAACGATGGCCGCCTCCAAGCCGCCCGCGCGCATCTGGTTGATGAGGAAGTCCGCTGTGGGCACCTCGACGACGACATTCTTGCGGACGGATTCGAGCAGGCCGGTTTGCTTGAGCATCCCGCGCGTCATGAACCCGAGCGTGCTCTGCTCGGCGTTGCACAGGCCGAGCTTGAGGCCGGGCTGCGCGAGGTCGGCGAGGGTCTTCACGTTCTTCGGGTTGCCCTTCCGCACCACGATGCCGATCTCCGTCTCAGTCAGCAGGAAGGCCTCGGGGAACTGCGCGGCGACCGGCGGCACGAAGCACAGGTCGCACGCGTAGTAGGCGTCCGGGAAGCGCGGCGAGGTGGCGGAGTCCATCGTCTTCATCGTGGCGCACAGCACGCCGCAGCCGTTGAAGACCGTGGTGACGTTCACGCCCTCACGGTCAGCGAAGAGCTTCAGGAGTTTCTCGATTGCCAGCCGGTTCACGCCGCCGCTGGAGAGGATCAACTCCGGCTTCTCCGCCCACTTGTCGCCGTCCGCGAGCTGGAAGCCGTGCGACTGGAAGACCGCGCTGCCCTTCTCCGGCGCGGCGAGGTAGCGCGCGAACTTGAGCGCGGCGGCCGGCTGCGAACACGCCGCCAGCACGGCGGCGCTGGCATTCTCGACGCGGTCTTTCAGCTCCGGCACCTCGACGGCGGCGAGGCCCTTGAACTGCGGCACCGTCGCGTCCCAGAGAATCGCGGCGTCCACCGAGCCGAGCGAAAGGTCGGCGGCGATTTCCGTGACGGTGGGCTTCATCACCGTGGCGCGGGCGGCGAGCTTGCCCCAGGAGTCGCCGAGCGCGGCTTTGGACACGCGCGAAATGCTGGCCGCGTCGGGATTGGTCAGCGCGAGCTTCACGTCGTCGCGGAGCAGGTCGGCGAGTGTGCGGATGTTCTTCGGGTTGCCCGCGCGCACGGCGATGACGGGATGCTGGCGCACGAGCGGCAGGACTTCGCGCACCAGCTCGAACTTCCGCGCGTCGGCCACCGAGCCATCGTCGGCGGCGATGAAGAGGTCGCCGCGCTTGGCGACGCGGAGGTTGCTGATGAGCGCGCCCGTGGGGCCGTATTGCAACTGCACCTCCACGCCAAACTCCGCGCGATACTTCGCCGCGATGGCCTCGACCGGCTGCTTCAACCCGGCGGCGCAATACACAGTGAGCGCCGTGGTGCGAGCCGAGCCGTTGGGCGGTGCAGCATCGCGACGCTGCAAGAGCGCGAGCGCCGCGAACAACGCGGCGATGGCGAAGAGAAGGGCGGCGAGTTTTTTCATCTGCAAAGCACAGCCTAGCTCCGCCGGGCAAAGAGGAACAGGCCGACGAGGGCGCACATTGCAGCCCCCAGCCACAAGGCCTTCGGTGAACCGCCGCTTGGCTCTGCGGCAGCTGAACCGGGCGCGCTGGTGATGGTCACGGTCTGCACCTCGTTGGTCGGGTTGTTCTTGGGAATAGCGGCGGGAGGGCTGGCGGTGGTGGTCTGAGCTGAACTCGCCTTTTCCGCAGCGGCTTGAAGTTCCTCCGGCCAGTTCACGTTCATCAGCATGTCCCAACCGGGGTTCTGGCGCTTTACCTGGCAGGAGCATGCGCCGAGGAGAAAGAGGCACGCTTCCTCGATTTCCGCGTCGCCGAAGTCGGCGGCGGGCCAGGCACCAAGGACGCGTCCACGACCGAAGACGGCGGCGAGCCATGGGCCGGTGGCGAGTTCGGCGGCGGGCTTCGGGCCAGCGAGCATTTTGAGGAAGAGGGATTCATCGGCGTGGGCCGATTGCTTTGGAGCGCGGACGCCCACGTCCGCAGCCGGCTCCGTTCGCACAAGGGCTGCTGCGGACGTGGGCGTCCGCGCTCCGTGCAAGGCGGCGACGCGCAGCAGCGAGAACTTCACGCGCAGGGCAGGGCCGGGGCCGAGCTTGCTGGTCGGGTCGTTCGGGTCAATGGGTTGGAGAATTGCGACCTGCTCCAGGTAGCGCAGTCGTTTCTCGACGCGCGCGGCGATGGCGTCGTCTTCAGCCTTGTTGCCCGACTCGGCGAGCACCCACACGACGGATTCGCCGGCGAGGATGCGGCGGGCGAGTTCCTTGCGCGCGGGGGAATCGGTCAGCGCGGCGAGGCTCGCGGGCGTGAGCGCACCAGTCCAGACGACGGGGGATTTCGACTCCTCGGGATGCGGGAAGAGGAGACGCGCTTCAGTGCCGGTGCCGGGCTTGGCTTCAAGGTTCACCGGGAGCGCGGTGCCGAGGTTGCGGAAGAAGTCGGCGAGCTTGCCGTCCTGCAACGCGGCGGCAGGGAATTCGAGGCGATAGGCGTCTGCCTGCCAGTTGTCCAAGCCGTAGCGGAAGACGGGGACGGTGCAGCATTCGGCACTGAACGCGACGCAACAGAGCCAAGCGAACATCGCGGCGAACGACGCGAGCGGTGCCAATGTAAGCCGTCGAGTCTTCACTTCGCCTTCCCGAAACACCTGACCACCCCATCGAGGCTCGACACATACAGCCGGCCTTGCGCCACGGCCATACCGTCCCAGACGGGCGGGCTGGCGAGGTCGAGGCCGGTGCTTTGGTTGCCGTTGTCCACGGCCACGGCCCAGAGCTTGGCACCGCGCTTGCCTTCGAGGGCGTCGTCCTGTTCCTGGAGCTGCTGGAGGATGCTCTTGTCCTTCGCGGCGAGGCGCTCGAAGGCATACTCCTCGTCCACCAAATCCTCCGCGCCGCTCACGATGAGCGAGTTGCCCGCCTTGGCCATCGCGCGCGTGATGATGGGCACGTAACGTTGCCAGTCGTTCGCCACAAACGTGCCCTTCTGTGCGGGCGCGGGCGCGGCGGGGTGTCCGGGCTGCGCGGGGTTCGCGGGAGAAGGCGTCGTGGTTGCGGCTTTTGCGGCGGCCTTCTTGCCACCCTTCGCGGCAACTTGCGCGGGTGCGCCCGGCGCGCGGCGGAACCACAGCGCGGCTCCGCTGCGGCCCTTGCCGGTCTCGATGCCGGGACCGGAAACGCCGTGGTTCGTGCCGGCTTCGTCGCGGGCGTCGCCCTTGTCGAAGGAGGAGAACTGCGCGAGCGACTTGTCCGTCTTCGCGGTCGGGTCGGCGAGGCGGGCTTGAATCTCAATGCCACTGAGCGCGCGCGTGTAAATCGCGAACTGGTCCATCATGCCGGTGTAGGCAGCGTTGAGCGTGTCGCCGGTCAGGTTGTTGTTGCCGTCGCCGCCGAGACGGAGCGGCTGCTTCGGTTGCGAGGGGATGAACTCGGACTTCGCCTGCGCGACAATTTTGCCGTCCACGTAGAGCTTCATTGTTTTGTCCGCCTCCAGCACGCCGACGATGTGGTGCCAGCCTTCGAGCAACGGAGCGGGCGCGTTGGCGCGGGCGCGGGTGGAGTTGCTGTTGATGACGAAACCGGGCTTGCCCTCGACGAGCACCAGGCCTGCACCGTTCTGCGGACCACCGTGGCTGATGAGCACGCCGTCCTGGCCGTCGGGCAGCGCCCAAATCTCCAGCGTGAAGGGCTTGCCCGCGATGTTGTTCTTCTCGGTCTGCGCGTAGGTGACGACGAGCGGCGTGTTGCCGGTGGCGGCAGTGGTTGCGGGCGCGTTCTTTGCGTTTTGCTTCGCGGCCTGCTTGCCGGCCTTCGTCGCGAGCGTCAGGTCTGCGGCGACGGCGGGCGGCTCCTTGGGCATCTTCATGAGCTGGTGCTCCATCGTGGTGGTCCACTTGAAATACTGCGCCTCGCGCCCGTAGCCATACACGTTCTTGTCGTCGTGGACGATGATGCGGCCCGACGGCGTGTATTTGCCGGCCTGGTAATATCCGTTGTGGCCGCCGGCAAAGCTCTTGCCGTAGACCCAGTAGCTGCGATGGAACCACGAGTCGTCGAGGAAGCCCATCGGCGCGAAGAGATGCGCGCCCTCGCCCTTCTGCGACGCGCCCTGCTCGATGGCGTTGTTGCTCACCGGGCCGATGTCCACGCGCTTGCCGTCGGCGGCAATCTTCTGCGTGCGGAGGTAAGTCCACTTGCCGTCGCTGGAAAGAATGTCATTCAAGCCCACGGGCATTTGCAGCGTCTTGTGGCGGTCGTTGAAGTCCTTGCCCGTCTCGGGGTCAACGTGGTTGTAAGTCTGCTCAGTCAACAGCCTGCCGCTCGTGGCGTCGAGGCGCACGAAGCGCAGGCCGTTGTCGAGGAACACGCTGCGGCCCGCGACGAAGCTGACCTTGCCGTCCTCCACGAGCACGCTGCCATGCACCGGCCAGACGCTCTCAACCTGTTCCAGCGCGCAATGCCGGCGGTCGCTGGGCGCGCCGTGATACTGCCAGACGAGCGCGCCGTCGCTCGCGCGGAGGCAATAGACCACGCCGTCCTTGCCGCCGAAATACACGCGGCCCTTCCAGTAGGTCGGCGGTGAATCCACCCGCCCGCCCCCGATGAAGTGCCACTTCGGCAGGCCGGTGGCGTGGTCGAGCGCGTGAACCGTGTGCGCGTCCACCTGCGCGACGAACACCTTGCCGCCCGCGATGGTCAGCGCGGAGAGCGGGCCGCCCAGCTTCACTTCCCACGCCTTGGCGAGGTCGGGCAGGAGCGGTTGGTCGGAACTGCCGCTGCGCTTCGCGTCGTGACGGTAGGTGGGCCAGTCCTTCGCGTCGGCATCGGCGGTGAGCGGAGCGTCGAAGGCCGGGCCTTTGACGAGGCGCGTGGCCTCGGCGCGAATCGGATGCGGCGTGCCCTGGCCGCCGGCCATCGCGTTGAGGCCGTCGAGCTTCGCCTCTGGGTAGCACGCGCAGTTGTGCGGGCCGGCGTAGGTGAGGCCGTTGGCGGGCATCACGCCGTAAAGGCACGCGCCGCGCACCCAGTGGTTCAAGTCCCAGTGCTCCTTCGCGTGGTCCACGAACTCGATGCCCGTGCGCGAGGGAATCAGATACTTCTCCGTCGCCTTCGCGATGTAGCAGCGGTGGTGGAACCAGTAGGTGCCGTCCGGCACGTCGGGGGAAAACTGCTTCTTCACCGCGCCGGTGCGCAGGTCGCGGCCCTTGAACTCGCCCTTCTGGTTGCCTTGCAGCGTGCCCGCGTTCCACACGAGCCCGCCAGCGACAATCAAATCCTCGGGCGACCGGTAGCCGGACTTCTCGTGCGTGTCCTGCCAGAGCGTCTTGCCCGTCACCGTGTCAATGCCCCGCTGCGCGCCGTCGCCGCCGGCGTAGAGGACCGTGTTGCCGGAGAGCAGCACGCGCGGCGAGTAGTTGAACTCGAAGAGCGTGCGCTTGCTGGCCTTCTCGCTCGCCCACTGCTGCGCGCCGGTCTTCGGGTCGAGCGACACGAGCGAGTCGCCGTCGTGATACACGAGCCGCGTGCCGTCGCAGGCGAGCGTGATGGGCGCGATTTGCTGGTCGGCTTTCCGCCAGAGCAGCTTGCCCGTCTTCGCGTCGAACGCCGCGATGTCACGCGGTTTCTTGTCCCAGTTGTATTCCGTTTCTACGCGCTTCTGGTCGCTCTGCTGCTTCACGGCGAATTCCTCCAAGACCCACGGGCGCGGGTTGATGAGCGCATAGACCACGCCGTTCGCGTGCACAAATTCCTCCGCGCCCCGCGAGCCTTCGCAGGTGAACAACGTCTGGCCCGTCGCGCCGTCGAGGCAACTGATGGGCGCCTCGATGCCCATCGTGACGAAGACGCGCTCGCCGTCCGCCACAAGCCGGCGCGTGAGCTGCGTGGGGCCGGACTTGAGCGGCCAGAGGTGCGTGTTCCACGACGCGATGGGCAGCTTCCAGAGCGGCGTGCCGTTGAACGCGTCGCGCGCGATGAGATGCCATTTGGCCGGCAGCAGGATGGAGATGCGCGAGCCTTCGTCCATGATGTAGAAGAGCCGGCCCGCCGAGGAAACCTGCGCGCTGAGGCTGCTCATGCGGTCGTGGTGACGCGACCAGCGCGGCGAGCCGACCCACTGAAGCCGCTCCGGCGGCGCGACGAACGTGTCCTTCGAGGTGGTGTTGCCCTTCGCGTCGTAGAAGTAGTGCGTCCAGTCGTCGAAGCCGGGGTCCTTGGGCTTCACCGTCTTCTGCCACTGGCCGCCGGACTTGGTGAGCAGCACGCCGTTCGGCACCAGCACGCGCAACGCCTCGATGCGCGGCACGCTGCCGAGGTTCTCGGCCACGAGCAGGTTCACGAGGTTGTCAATGAACGGGAGCTGCGCGCCGGTGAACTGCTCGACGCTGATGGGGCCGTATTTGCCCGCCGCGAAAATCGCCTCGCGCGCGGCGGCAACCTTCTTCGCATCCGCATCCAGCGCGACGATCTGGTAACTGGCATTCGCCCGCAGCGCGCTGGTCAACGCGGCGTCGCCGAGGCCGAGCTGGACGACGAGGCCGCCCTTCACGCCGGACGTGGCGAGGATTTGCCGCGCGTCATCCGCCGGCGCGGCGGAGAGCGGAGCGGAGCCGAGTTGCAGCGCGAGCGCGACGGCGACAGGCGCGAGGAAGGTGCGAGTGTTCATGGTTGAAGGTGCGGGCAGTATGCGGGAGTCAGGAGACGTTGCAATGCGGCAACAGACGCGGAGGAGGCGGGGGGAGTTACTGAACCGAAAGTGTCAGGCCCAACGGAAGGGTGCGCAGCCTGTCAACTGGTTAGACCTCATGTTTTGTTTCAATAACGCATCTCTCATCAATCCTCTCTACCCTTGGTGCGCCTGCCGCCAATAGCTCAACAACATCGTCCGCGCCAAAAATTATGTAGTGCCGTAGGTCTGGCCACTTCAGAAAGTCAACAGCCCAACCATGACTCGCGCGCAACCACGGAGAGTCTGGCCAAACATAAGCGCAGCCGGAACTCTGAGCGCCTGCAACTACCGGATACTTGCCGCGTAATCCAAGCGCCTCCTCGTAATAGAGCGCAACTAGGACTTTGTCGAAGCGCACGAGATGCTTTGGATACTGGTCAGTGCCATGCGGAGCAACAACGACTATAACAGAACTCCCGAACTGCTCGGTAATGAGACTGACGCTCGGATGCTCTGACTGCGCAAACGGCACATCCAAAGGCACGAGATTTGTCGTGGCGTCCATGAGGCCTTACCGGTGATAGACTGCACACCACACAGCCCATCCCATCCGGCCAGCGCACCCTGTTCCGAACCCCGCCCGCTGTCCAGCCTCCGGCGCGCGCTTTGGAGTGCGGCGAGTTCTCGCCGCTTTCCGCAGGCGACTCGTCGCCGTCGCGGACCATTGGCGTCCAGATGGACAGGCGGTGTGGCGCTCGCGCGAGCGCGGGAGCATTGCAGGTCCGAGCACGGCTCGGGTTTTGACGGCGACAAGTCGCCTGCGGAAAGCGGTGACAAGTCCCCGCACTCCACAACTACTTCAACCACCCCGCCACGCTCTCGTTGGCCCAGATGGCCTCGACGGGCTGGCGCGTGCGGACGACGGCGGATTGCTTGCCGTGGACGAGCACCTCGGTGGGGAGCGAGCGGGAGTTGTAGTTCGAGCCCATCACGGAGCCGTAGGCACCGGCGCTCAGGAGCGCGAGGCAGTCGCCTTCGCCGACCTTCGGCAGCGGGCGGTCCTTGCAGAAGTAGTCGCCGCTCTCGCAGATGGGGCCGACGACGTCGGAGCTGACGGTTGCGCCGCCCTTCTTCGTGAGCGGGACAATCTCGTGGTAGCTGTCGTAGAACGCTGGGCGGATGAGGTCGTTCATCGCAGCGTCCACGATGACGAAGTTCTTCTTGCCGGTCCGCTTCACATACTCGACGCGGGTGACGAGGATGCCGGCGTTGCCGACGATGAAGCGGCCCGGCTCGATGAGGATGCGCAGGCCCAGCGGCTTCAGGAGCGGCACGACGCGCGCGGCGTAGGTGGCGGGCGTGAGGATGTCCTTGGCAGCGGCGGACTGCCACCACTTGGCGTCGCCGCTGGCGAGGGCGGGGTTGTAGATGATGCCCAGGCCGCCGCCGATGCTGAAGAACTCGAAGTGGTATTTCGCGTTCAGTTTGGTGACGAGGGGCAGAAGTTTCTTCACCGCCGCCTCGAAGGGCTTCACGCTCGTGAGCTGCGAACCGATGTGCGTCTGGATGCCGCGCAGGCGGAGGTTCTTGAGCTTGGCCGCGCGGGCATAGACCCCCTCGACCTCCTCGAAGGCGATGCCGAACTTGTTCTCGTAAGTGCCGGTGGTGATCTTGGCGTGCGTGCCGGCGTCCACGTTCGGGTTCACTCGCACGGCGACGGGGGCGATCTTCTTGAGCCGCGCGGCGACTTTGTTGATGCGCTGCAGCTCGGGCTCGGACTCGCAGTTGAAGCAGTAGATGCCGGCCTTGAGCGCGAACTCGATCTCGCCCTCGGTCTTGCCCACGCCGGCGAAGACGCACTTGACGGGGTCGCCCCCGGCGGCGATGACGCGGCGCAGTTCGCCCTCGCTCACGGTGTCGAAGCCGCCGGCCGCGTTGGCGAGCACGCGCATGACGGCCTGGTTCGAGTTGGCCTTCATCGCGTAGCAGATGAGGTGGTCCAGCGGCGCGAGCGCGGCGTGGAGCTTGCCGAAGTGGTCCTCGAGCGTGGCCTGCGAGTAAACGTAGAGCGGCGTCCCGTGCTTCTTCACGAGCGACGCGATGGCGACGCCCTCACAACTCAGCTCTTTCCCGACATAGCGAAACGAATGCATGGCGGCGCGTTATGCCTGCCGGCAGGGAATGGGGAAAGGGGAAAAGTGCAAGAGTGCGAGACCCAAGTCACGCGATCCGTGGCCAACTGGACAGTGAACACTTCCGGCCAAGCCCGCAAAAAAACCGCGTCCGTTGCCAGACGCGGCTCTCGCAAAAGTTGAGCTGAAGCTTACTGCCCGGCCTTCACCGAGAGCAGCTCGATGTCGAAGATGAGCGTCGAGTTGGGGCCGATGTCCTTGCCCGCGCCGCGCTCGCCGTAGGCCAGATCGGAGGGGATGTAGAGCTGCCACTTCGCGCCCTCCTTCATGAGCTGAAGCGCCTCGGTCCAGCCCTTGATGACGCCGTTGACGGGGAACTCCGCCGGCTCGCCGCGCTTGTAGGAGCTGTCAAACTCGGTGCCGTTGATGAGGGTGCCACGGTAGTGGGTCTTCACGGTGTCGGTGGCCTTGGGCGTCTTGCCCGTGCCGTCCTTGATGACCTTGTATTGCAGGCCGCTGGCGGTGGATTTCACGCCTTCCTTCTTCTTGTTGTCGGCGAGGAATTTCTCGCCCTCGGCCTTGTTCTTGCCGAGACCTTCCTCGCGGGACTTCATCTGCTTGGCGGCCATCTCCTTCTGGAAGTTTTGCATGACCGTCTGGACTTCCTCATCCGTGAGCTGCGGCTTGGCCCCGGAAAACACGTCCTTCAGCGCGGCTGCAAGGGCGTCAGGGTTGATGGCCAGCCCCTCGGACTTCATGCTGCGGCCGATGTTGAGGCCGATGCTGTAGCTGACTTTGTCCTTGTCGTCTTTCAGGGTCATTTTGGTGTCGGCGGCGGTCGCGGAACTGGCCAGAAGGCCGAGGGCGAGGGCGGCGGTGGTGATGGCTTTCATTGCGTTTGTTGTCGGTGCGAACGGAACTGACCGGACGCTAATCCGGCGAACCTAGCAGCGGCCTTTCCGCCGAGGCGAGGGGAAAATTTCCGCCGCTCTCAGCCGGAACCATGAAGTTGAAACACGATGGATTCGCCTCAACGCGGAGACGCAGAGGAAGCAAAGCTGCGCGGGAGAAGCGCCCGCAGTGCCTGGCCCTGTGGTGTGCCAAGCTTGGCGGTGATTTGGACAAAATCGGAAAGGTTTGGAGCTCGCGCTCACGGTCAATCCTCGCTTCAAGCCCCGTGGCCCGGCAGGGTGCCGGAGCGGGCGACTATTGCATGAGAACAAATCGTAACCGGTTGCGCACGTGGGTCTGGCTGGCGGTGGCATTCGTGGGCGGCGGCATGTTCCTCCCGGCAGCCTCGGCGGCGCAGAGCGGCGGGTTGTTTCAATGGCGCCCGTTCCTCGGACCGTTCCATTCCGTCCTGCTTCACTTCCCCATCGGCTTCGTGACGATGGCGTTCCTCGTGGACCTCTATTACCTCTGGCGGCGCAAGGCGGAGGTGCAGCAGGTGATCACATTGATGCTCGGCCTCAGCGTGGCCACCACGCTGCTGACCATTGTGCTGGGCCTGCTGCGCGCGACCGGCGCGGAATACGACGCCAAGATGCTCGGGTCGCACCGGAATTTCGGCATCGCCGTGGGCGCGCTCACGGCGGTGACGCTGGTCCTCCAGTGGCTGGGCTACCGCGCGGGCACCGACGCCGTGACAGACCGGCTTTTGCGCGGCGGCTATCGCGTGCTGTTGTTCGTCAACATCGTGCTGCTCATCATCGCCGGCCATCAGGGCGGCAACCTCACGCACGGATCAAGCTACCTGACCAAGAACGCACCGGAGTTCGTGAAGGCGATGGTCGAGGACGAGCCGGAACCGGCGCTGGCCACGGCAGTCGGCGGCACGGAGCAGGAGAAGTTCTATCTCGAAAAGGTGAAGCCGCTCCTCGACTCCAAGTGCCTGAGCTGCCACGGCCCGGAAAAGCAGAAGGGCAAGTATCGCATTGACCAGCCAGCCCTCGCGCTCAAGGGCGGCGACAGCGACAAGCTCGCGGTGAAGCCGGGCGATCCCTTCGCGAGCAACCTCGTGCGCCTCATCCTCCTGCCCCCCGCTGACGACGACGTGATGCCGCCCGCCGGCAAAGGCTCGCTCACACCCGAGGAGGTGATGCACATCATCCGCTGGATTCAGCAGGGCGCGCACATCCCCGGCCACACACCCGACGCGGCCAAGACGCCGAACTGAACGGAACGCGGGGCGCATCTCAACTTCGTGCAACCCATGTGGCGATCGGGGGCAGCAACGGAGTTGCGAAAGAAAGTAGCCCACGGCGTGAGCCGTGGGTCAGGAGGTGACGAGGGCGAGCCGCAGCGCGGCGGCAGAGGAGCTGCCATCCATTCATGTCGCAGTCGGAGTCTGCCGCCCCGCTGGGGCTCAGTTGGGGCGCTTCCACCCAGGGCTTGCGCCCTGGGCTACTCACTGCCGCTGCTCCGCAGCTGGGAGAGTTCACCGTGTCCAGAGCCGTTTGCAGGAATGTGGGATGCGTCCTCCAGCACGGGAAAGCACGGGTTTCCCCTTGCCGCTGCCGCGCTCGCTCTCGCATCCTTTCGCGCGATGTCCGACCGACCGCTTGCCACCCTCAACAATCCCGAGCCAGCGCTGGAAACCACGCTGCGCCCGTCGGTGTTCGCGGACTTCACCGGTCAGGCGAAGGTCAAGGAGCGGCTCGAAATCTCCGTGCAAGCCGCCCGCCAACGCGGCGTGGCGCACGACCACATTCTCCTCAGCGGCCCGCCCGGCCTCGGCAAGACCACCATCGCGAACATCCTTGCGAAGGCGATGGGCGCGAACGTCAAGGCCACCAGCGGCCCGACCATCGAGAAGGCCGCCGACCTCGCGGGCCTGCTCACGAATCTTGAGGAAGGCGATGTGCTCTTCATTGATGAAATCCACCGGCTCCAGAAGACCATCGAGGAGTATCTCTACCCGGCGATGGAGGACTTCAAGCTGGACATCATCATTGACCAGGGGCCGAACGCCCGCAGCGTGCGGCTGAACCTCCCGCGCTTCACGCTCATCGGCGCGACCACCCGCAGCGGCCTGCTCTCCGCGCCGTTGCTCACGCGCTTTGGCATGCGCGAGCGGCTGGACTACTACGATGCCGCGCAGCTCCAGAAAATTGTCGTCCGCTCCGCGCGCCTGCTGAACGTGGAGATTGACGAGACCGGCGCGCATGAAATCGCCCGGCGCAGCCGAGGCACGCCGCGCATCGCGAACAACCTCCTGCGCCGCGTGCGCGACTACGCGCAGGTCCGCCACGACGGCCGCATCACCGAGCTGGTCGCCGACAAGGCGCTGGCGATGCTGGAGATTGACCAGAACGGCCTCGACGAGATGGACAAGCGCATCTTGGAGACGGTCATCGTGAAGTTCGGCGGCGGTCCGGTGGGCGTGAGTTCCCTCGCCGTGGCCGTGGGCGAGGAACCGGACACCATCGAGGAAGTCTATGAGCCTTACCTCATCATGGAAGGCTACCTCCAGCGCACCCCGCAAGGCCGCGTCGCGACGGAGTTGAGCTACAAGAAACTCGGGCTGAAGCCGAACACCGGGCGGCAGGCGAGTTTGCTCTGAGCCACGTAACCGCCGAGGTCAGGAGCGGATTCCAAGCAGGTCAACGCGTCGCGCCTGTCCTTCCATCTTCCCCCCGCTTGAGCGGAATTCTTCCAGTCAGAAGTCAGGCGGGATGCACTGACCTGCTTGCAGCGAATCCCCCGATCCCAATCCTGCTCCGCTGATCGAAACGGGACGGAAGGAGCAGGATTAGGATCAGGATTGGGGTTGCGAGCAGGAGCGGAAAGCCCTCTGCGTGGCAAGAAACTGGGATGCGACCGCAGCCGCGGCCACGACAATCCCAGCCTTGTGCCCAGGGCCGAGCACGTGCATTGTCCGTGCGTCGTGGCGTCAAGGATGCGACCGGTAACAAACTTTCCCCGCTCGCCGACGCCTGCTGACGGATGGAGATTTTGAATCATGGCCAGTTTCGTTGATTTGATTCGTGGATTGGTGGACGACGGCGAGGAGCTGAAGGCCACGGCGCGTTTCCGCCTGGGCAAGCTCATCGCCAAGGGCGGCATGGGCGTGGTGTATGAGGCCGAGCAAATCGGCGCGTATGGCTTTGCCAAAAAGGTCGCGCTCAAGCTCATCGAGCCTTCCACCTCCGGGCAGGCCGAGGTCATCAAGGCGTTCATCGGCGAGGCGCGGCTGGTGGCGCGGCTCGTCCACCCGAACATCGCGCAGGTCTATAATCTGGGCCGCACCTCGAACCACATCTTCATCGTGATGGAGCACATCCACGGGCTGAACTGCCAGGATTTGCTCGCGCGGCTGGCGGCGCAGGGCGGGCGGCTGCCCCGGGATTTCGCGGTCTATATCGTCCATCGCGTGCTGCGCGGGCTGGCTTACGCGCACGACATGACGGGCGAGGATGGCACGCCTCTGGGCCTCGTGCATCGGGACGCGCACTTGCGCAACATCCTCGTCAGCTTTCAAGGGGACGTGAAGCTCACCGACTTCGGCATCGCGCGCGCGCGCGGCTTTCTGCCCAAGGACAGCCCTGATGTGATTATTGGCCGGCCCGACTTCATGAGCCCGGAGCAAATCACCGGGCAGCCGCTGGACGAGCGGTCGGATGTGTTCACCGCCGGAGTGGCGCTGGCGACGTTGCTGTTGAATCACAACCCCTTCGCCGGGGAAAACCTGGAGGACACGCGCCGGCGCATCACCACCGCGCCGCTGCCGGACTTCACAGTGCTCGACAGCCGGGTGGACGGGGAGCTGTGCGACATCCTCCGCAAGGCCTTGGAGCGCGACCCCTCGAAGCGTTACGCCGGCGCCGAGGCGATGATGAACGACGTGGAGCGCTACCTCTTCATCAACCGCGTGGGGCCCAACACCGAGAGCCTGCGCCGCTTCATGCAGGACCTCATGACCCCGGTGGACGAGACGCGGATGCTGCGCCCGGAGGATTTCAACGACACCGACCACATGGTGCTGCCGTCCACTTCGGCGCTGCCGCTGGCGGGCGTGTAGAAACGCGCTTTCCCTCCACCGCGTCTCCCGCTATAGGAGGCGCATGAAAAGCTTCCTCCACGCCATTGCGCTCGTCCCTCTCCTCGGCCTCGCCGCTTTCGCCGCTGACACGGGCACGGGCGCGAGTTTTCAAGGCCCCATCGGCCTCCAGCTCTACAGCCTGCGCGGCATAGCCACGCAGAACCCGCCCAAGGCTCTCGCGCAGACGAAGGCGTTTGGCCTCACGCTGGTGGAGACCGCCGGCACCTACAACCTGCCGCCGGAGAAGCTCAAGGAGTTGCTCGCCGAGCACGGCTTGAAACCCGTCAGCGGCCACTTCCCCTACGACCGTTGGAAGGCCGAGCCGGAGAAGGTCCTCGCTGAAGCCAAGGCCATCGGCCTGCAATACGCGGGCTGCGCATGGATCACGCACAAGGCCCCGTTCAGCGAGGCCGCCACGCGCGACGCCATCGCGGTCTTCAACAAGGCGGGCGAACTCGGCGCAAGGCAGGGCATAAAGGTCTTCTACCACGCACACGGCTTCGAGTTTCAAAAACACGGCGACTCGACGCTGATGGATCTGCTCATCCAGGAGACGAACCCGAAACACGTGAGCTTCCAGATGGACGTGCTATGGGTCGTCCTCCCCGGGCATGACCCGGTGCAGTGGCTCAAAAAATATCCAGGCCGCTGGGAGCTGATGCACCTCAAGGACCTCAAGAAAGGCGTGAAGACCGGCGACCTCTCCGGCAAGACCGACGTGAGCAACGACGTGCCGCTGGGCACGGGCCAGATGAACTGGCCGGCCATCCTCAAGGCCGCCAAGGAGAGTGGCGTGAAATTCTACTTCATCGAGGACGAGTCCCCGGCGGTCGTGGAGCAGATTCCCCAGACACTCAGGTTTTTGGAGCGTGTCAGGTTTTGACAGCGATCGCCACCACGGCTGTCGCGTTGCCCGTCTTCCTGCCCAGATTGGCTTGAGGGCGTATTCCGGAGTTCGGCCGCGAAAGGGCGCACAGGAAAGAAGGCAGGAGCCGGAAGTCAGAAGCCGGCATCCACCCACTCCTGCCTCGTGACTTCGGACTCCTTTCGTGGTGATTCGATTTCGGAGTCCGGCATCAGCCCACACGAACCAATTTTCCCAGAGCGGTCATTTCCCCGGCATGGCAGGCGGATGCGCCGGATTGCCGCCACGCCCGCGATACGTGAGGAGGAAGTAGGCCAGCACCGCCGCGACCGCCATCGCGAGGCCGCTCCAGAAGACCGGCCAGTTCTCCCCGCCGGGCCTCGCGTTGGCGGCGAACCACCAGCCGGTGCCGAGGTAGCCGATGAGATTTCCCACGCCGCCGGTCATCAGCGACATGAGCGCCTGCGCCCGCGCGCGCCACGCGGGATCGATCCGTTCATCCAGATAAATCTGCGCGGTGATGTAGACCAATGTGAAGGAGCAGCCGTGCAGCGAGACGCCCAGGAGAATCCACGCCCGGCTGTCGAGCGCGCAGAGGGCGAAGCGCACGACACCGAAGACGAGGCCGGCGGTGAGAATCCACTTGAGCCTCCAAGTCGTCAGCAGCCGTGCGAGAAGGAGCATGGTGAAAACTTCACTGACCTGGCCGAGCGTCATCCACGCGGTCGTGTGCGTAAGCCCCAGCTCCTTCAGGTGCGGCGGCGTGTAGGGATAGAACGCGGCGAAAGGGATGTTAAAGAGCGCGGCGGTGACGAAGACGACGCGGTGATCGCGGTCCTTGAGCAGCGCGAGCGCGTCGAGGCCCAGCCGCTGGCCCAGCGTGACGCTCCCGGCGGGGTTGGGCGGAGCCACGCTGGGCAGCAGGAAGGTGAACGCGGCGACCACCAGCCATGTGAGCGCGCCGTTGTAGCCGGCGAGCGGCGAGGCGTCGGCGTTGAGAGCGCTGACGAGCCAGCATCCGCCCATCCAGCCCAGCGTGGCCGCCGCGCGGATGGGGCCGAACTCGCGCTTTGCGTCGCGCAGTCGCGCGAAGACGATGGTGGAGGCGATGCTCCATGTGGGCGTGGAGCAGAACGCGTGGAGCTGGATGAGCGCCAGGACCAGCCAGGGATTCCAGCCGAGTTGAATCCCGAGAGATGCCAGCGCCATCGCGGCGGCGGTGGCCAGCGAAAGGCCGCGCAGGACTTTGACCGGGGCGGCATGACGGTCCGCCATGGCACCAAAGAACAGTGGCGAGACGAATGCGGCCATCGCGGTGGTCGCGAAGGCGAATGGCTTGATGGCGTGCAGGCCGTGCGCGTCCAGCACGGTGCTCAGCGGCACGAGCCACATCGCCATCGCCGCGCCTTGGATGAAGAACAGCGCGGTCAGCTCGGTGTATTCGACCCACGGACGGGTCTGGCGCTGGTCTGGCACGGGTGAAGTGTGGTGGCTGCGGCGGATTTGTCGCGTTGGGAAGCGGGACGCAAGGCTCGGCTACGGCCTCGGCGCGAACGGGGATGGCGGCACCTTCTTCGCCGCAGCAGACGCATCATCGAAAGTTGTCACTGGCTGCTTCAGCTCAATGAGCTGCCACAGCTCCGGGAAGTCGAACGCCTTCCCCGGCTGCAGCGCCGTCAGCGGGCTGAACAGCTCCAGCGCCGCCATCTGGTCGTTCCACGAAAACTCCACCGTGTGCCCCGCGCCCGCATACAATGCTCCGCGCCAGGTCTGAAAATACTTCACGAACAGGAGCCGCCCCCGCACGTAAGCCACCCAGCCCGCGTCCGCGTCGGAGCCGAGCTTGCCCGGCGCGCCCAATGCCTGCGCCACGAGCAAATCACCGAAGACTCGCGCGTTGGGTGAAGCCGGCTGCTCGCCATCGAAGGACGAACCCTCCTCCGTCGCGCGCAGCAGCGCCCAGCCCGCGCGATGGTGGCTCTGCCTCGGCAGCGGGAGCAGGACAAAGCCGCCCGCCGGGCAGAGCGTTCGGTCGTGGAGATTTTGCCGTGAGGGATTGGGCGACGTGTTCACCATGCGCTGCACCACGCCGAGCGCACCAGTGTCCGGGTCGAGCGTGAAACTCTTGAGCAGGCGCAGGCCGGTGACGGCATCCAGCGGGCTGGCCGTCTCCGCCGTCTGGTCGCGCGGAGCGACGGAGGCGTGCGGTCCCAGCCACACCGCCTGCCGCTCCGGTCGGCCCAGCAAGCCGGGGCCAAAGTCGCACTGGTAGCCTCCCACCCAGAAACCGCCGGGGAATTGCGCCAGGGTTCTGCCATTGCTGTCGGGATTCTCCAGCAGCGCGTTCACGCCGCCACGGCTGTATTGCACCACTCGCCCGCCGATGTCCGGCACCACGACCGTCATCACCTTCCCGTGGTCATCGCGCAGGCTCAACGCGTTCGTCCAGCCGAGGAACTCCCCCTGGCTCACGCCCGCTGGCAGCGCCGCTCGCAGAGAGGCGGGAGCCAGTGCAAGCCACAGCGCCAACGCGCGCAGGGCCAAGCCTCGGAGAAAACTCATGCGCGCGAAAGCTAGCAGCCCCCGCCGCAGGCTCAATGCTGTTCGCGAACGGTTCACTCAAAGCCTGTCGCTCACCACGTCATCTCGCGATACTCGCCGGGCTTCATGGCTTCAACTGCAACGGCGACCTCGGCTGCGTGTTCACGAATCTCCGGCCACCGGGTTGTGGGCAGCACCAGAATCGCAAGCCGGCGGCCGGTGAGGTTTTGCTGGTAGCCAAGGTTTTGGTCCGTGGTGACGAACACGTCGAACTCAGCCTCGGCCGCACGAAGCAGATTGCCGTTGGAAATGTTCGCCCAGCCGCGTTCGTAAGCCGTGGCCACGGTGTGGCCGGGCAGGAGGCGACGCAAAGGAGCGGGCGTGCCTTGGTCGAAGAGAATCCTCATGTCAGGCAGTCAGGCCACTGCCAAACTGCGTTCAGCGTGTTCGAGGACTGCCTCGACTTGCTCGCGGGTGACGCCGGGAAACCACTCCAGGAATTCGTCCACCCGGGCACCAGCCTCCAGGTTCTCGAACAGCGCGCGCACCGGGACGCGCGTGCCGCGAAAAACCCATGCGCCGCTGACCTTCTCAGCGTTCCGTTCCACCGCCGCGCACTGGGACCAATCAAGCATGGCTCAAGAGTAGTTCTCCCAACACCGAGTAACAAGCCCCGGCCTTCGCAGGCGCGCTCACGCCATCAACTCGCGTATGACCTGCCCGCCGAACTGCGAGAGCTGCTTGAAGCGGCCGCCGTGGAAGTAGGTGAGTTTGTTGTCATCCAAGCCCAGCAGGTTCAGCAGCGTGACGTGCACGTCGCGGATGTGGTGGACGTGCGCGACGGCCTTGTCGCCCAGTTCGTCGGTCGCGCCGATGGTGTGGCCGGCCTTCACGCCGCCGCCGGCGAACCACATCGTCATCGCGTGCGGGTTGTGGTCGCGGCCGTAGGCGGTGCCGCCGCGCACGCCGTTGTCGGGCGAGCGGCCGAACTCGCCGCAGCAGACGACCAGTGTGGAGTCGAGCAGGCCGCGCTGCTTGAGGTCGGCGAGGAGCGCGGCGATGGGCTGGTCCACCTGGCGGACAAGGTTGCCGTGCGCGCGCTCGATGTAGTCGTGGCTGTCCCAGGTGCCGGCGTAGAGCTGCACGAAGCGCACGCCGCGCTCGACGAGCCGCCGCGCAAGCAGGCATTTGCGCCCGAAGGCGTCCGTCGGTTCCGCGCCGATGCCATAACTGGCCTTGAGCTGCGCGTTTTCCTTGTCGAAGTCGAGGATGCCGGGCACTTCCATCTGCATGCGGAAGGCGAGTTCGTAGGCGTCCATGCGCGCGGCGAGCTCGTCGTGCTGCGGGTGGGCGTCTCGGTGCGCGGAGTTGAGCTTGGCGAGCAGGTCGAGGTTCTGGCGCTGGTGCTCTGGCGTGATGCCCGGCGGCGGCGTGAGGTCGAGGATGGGCGAGCCTTTCGCGCGCAGCGGCGTGCCTTGGAAATGCGCGGGGAGAAAACCGTTGCCCCAGTTCGCCGCGCCGCCCTGCGGGTAGCTCACCTCCGGCAGCACGATGAAGCCCGGCAGGTTTTGGTTCATCGAGCCGAGGCCGTAGGTCACCCACGAACCGATGGCCGGGTCGCCGCCGAAGCGGTTGCCGGTGTTCATCTGATACATCGCGGTCGGGTGGTTCACCGAATCCACCTGTGCGCCGCGGAAGAAGCAGAGGTTGTCGGCGACCTTCGCGAGGTGCTCCCAGTTCTCCGCGATGTCCGCTCCGCTCTGGCCGGCCTTGCGGAACTTGAACGGGCTTTGCACGTAGTAGCGTTTCCCGCTCTCCATCGCGGACTTCATCTTGCCCTCACGGACAAATTCCTTCAGGTGCATCTCTACGAGCTTCGGCTTCGGGTCGAAGGTGTCGATGTGAGACGGCCCGCCTTCCATCATGAGGAAGATGCAGCGCGTGGCCTTCGCGGGGAGGTGGACCGGTTTCGGCGCGAGCGGCGAAACGGGTTTCGAGTTTTGGGTTTGGAGTTTGGAGTTCACCTCCGCAGCCAGCAGCGAACTGAACGCCACACTGCCGAGGCTTGCGCCGAGCGAATACACGAAGTCCCGGCGAGTCGGTGCGTGCAAGGCGCGGCGACCGGCGCAGGGAAAAAACGGCTGCATCGAGCAATAGACTTCACGACCGCGCTGGTTTCTCAACTGGAAATTTCTGTCTGACAAAACCCGCGCCAGCCACCATCGTGCCGACGTGGAAACAGAGGGCGCATACGTCCTGCGCGAGCAGACCGGCACAAGTGGACTGGAGCAAACAGTCCGCGCCGCCGTCGCGTCGCTTGCCGAGCACGACATCCCGCACCTCATCGCCGGCGGGCTGGCGGTGCAGGAGCACGGTTACTTTCGCGTCACGCTGGACGCGGACATCATCGTGCCGGACGCTGCGGAAGCCGCAGAGTTTCTGACTGGTGACTTGTCCGGCCCGTTCGTGCGCGAGCCGGGCTTCGAGGACACGCTCCGCGATAAACGCACCGGCATCCAAATCAATTTCCTCCCCGCCGCCGGAGTGGTGAAGGCCGGCTGCCGCGTGCCGTTCCCGGTGCCAGACAAAGTTTCCGCCACGCCGCAGTTCGTCCCGCTGGAGGCTCTGCTCTCCCTCAAGCTCGACAGTTGGAACAACAGCCCCGCCCGTCGCGCGCGGGACAAGGGCGACGCGGTGGAACTCATCCTGAAGCGCAAACTCCCGCGCGATTTCGCCGTGGATGCCGCAGTGCGCGCACTCTATGTGCAGCTCTGGGATGAGCTGACGGCGGAGAAGTAGCGGCGGCGTTCCGAACGCTGGCTCAGTAAACGTAGGCGAACTCGTTCGCGTTCAGCAGCACGAGGCAGACCTCGGCGAGTCCGCGCAACTCTGGCGAGGCGCCGGCAGGTTGGAGGTCCGGGACGAAGTCGGCGGCGGCTTCGAGCGGCTCGGTGAACTTGAACTTCTCGCCGGTGTTTTCCTCCACGGCCTCGCGCGTGACAGAGCGCGGCGGCGCGGCCGTCTCGAACTTCAGCGTGCGATGCCGCACCGTCATCGCGTCCCAGTGGGCAAGGCACGTCTTCAGCTCGTCCGGCTTGGGGGCGCGGTTGAACGCCAGTTGAAACGCACGCTCAATCACCGCCGGCCGCTGCCCGCTGGCCGCTGCCCGCTCCCGCAGCGCGCGGCTCGCAAACGCCAGCGCGCGGTCATACGTGGCCTTGCTGTTGAAGAGCGCGAAAACCTGCGGCGTGACGGTCGAGGCCTCGCGGGCTTCACAGCTCAGGTCGGGCGAGGGCGCGTTGAAGACTTCCATGAACGGGTCGCCGAGGCCGCGAATCTTCAGCGCGTAAAGGCTGCGCCGGTGGCGCTGCTCTGGCTTGGGCGAGGGCTGCCACGCCTCGGCGAACGTGCCCATGACCTGCCGCGGCTGGAGTGCGGCTTCGAGGTTCATCTCCGGCCGCACCGGGATGCCGCCGAGCGCGGGGTTCAGCTCGCCGGAGACGCGGAGCATGGCGTCGCGCAGTTCCTCGGCGGTGAGGCGGCGTGGGTTGAACAGAGAGTAATTAGTGATTAGTGAGTCAGTGCTTAGTTGGCTGGGTGACTTCGCGGCGCCCTTCGCTGACTGATTACTAATTACCTCCTCACTAATCACTGCCCCCCTCCGATACGCCTCGCTCGACATGATGAGCCGATGCATCGCCTTCACCGACCAGCCGCGCTCGACGAACGTCGCGGCGAGCCAGTTGAGCAACTCGGGATGCGTGGGTTTCTTGCCGGTCGCGCCGAAGTTGTTCGGGTTGCCCGCGAGCGCCTGGCCGAAATGCCATTGCCAGATGCGGTTGACCATCACGCGCGCGGTGAGCGGGTTGTCCGGGGCGGCAATCCAGTTGGCGAGGTCAAGGCGTCGGCCCGTGATGGAGTTCGTGATGCGTGATGCGTGATGCGTGATTGCCGAAAGCGCGCCGGGTGCGACCTTCGCCGCCGGTGAGAACGGGTCGCCGCCGGTGAGGATGCATGTCTCCTCAAGCTCCCCAATTGCCACGCGGTTCGCCGGCATCCGCATCGGGTTCACGACGGCCTTCACCTCCGGCGTGCGCCCGCCATAGACGGCGAAGGCGACCGGCTCGAAGCGCTCCAGCTCCCACTTGAGGCGCTCCAGTCCCTTGCGCGCGATGCGCTCGTGGCCGTAGTCCTCGGGCGTGAAGCCGATGAGCTTCGGCGGAATCTGCGCCTCGGGGAGGCCGCGTCGCGTAAGAACGGCGCGCACCTCGGAGTAACCGGCTTCGCGTCCGCGCTTGTCCGTCTTGCCGGTGACTTCCTCTACGGCCTGCTCAAACACTTTCGCGTCGAGCTTTCGTTCCGCATACCATGCACGCGCAGCGGCGAGGGACTTGTCATCGAGTCGCTTGAGCTGCGCGAGGTAGAACTCGCGGCGCTGCTCGAGATTTTTTTTCTCCTCGAAGCCGTCGATGTTCTCGCCGGGCAGGAACTCCGCCGGACGGTCGGCCATCTGCGTGGTGCTGAAGACGGCTTGGAAGGAGTAGTAATCGCGCGTGGGAACGGGGTCGAACTTGTGGTCGTGACAACGCGCGCACTGGAGCGGGTGCGCTAGGAAGACCTGCCCGACGCTGTCCGTCACGTCGTCGAGGAAGCGCTGGCGCGCGACCTTGGCGACCTCCATGCCGGTGAGTTCCCACGGACCCATGCGCAGGAAGCCGGTGGCGACCAGAAGTTGAGAGTCGAGAGTTGAGAGTTGAGAGGCTTCCGCGAGCTCGTCGCCGGCGAGTTGCTCGCGGATGAACTGGTCGTAGGGCTTGTCGCTGTTGAAGGCGCGCACCACGTAGTCGCGGTAACGCCATGTGCTGCCGCGCGCGTAGTCGTTCGCGAAGCCGCTGGAGTCGGCGTAGCGGACGACATCGAGCCAGTGGCGGCCCCAGTGCTCGCCGTAGTGCGGCGAGGCGAGCAATCGGTCCACCAGCTTTGCGAACGCCTTGCCATCGCTGTCCTTGTCCTGCACGAACGCAGAGACTTCCTCCGGCGTGGGCGGCAGGCCGAGCAGGTCGAACGTAGCGCGGCGGATGAGCGTGCGCCGGTCGGCGAGCGGGGCGGGGCGGGCGTTCGCAGTAGCGAGCTTCTGGTTGATAAAGCCGTCAATCGGGTTCGCGGGGAGAGTGTTCAGTATCCAGTGTTCAGTTTTCAGTGGGGACGGCGCGCCGGACGCGGCGGGCTGCGCGCTTCGGGACTGAATACTCACTGCCGGAACCGCCGGTTTCCTCACCGGCTGATACGCCCACAGATTCTCCGGCTTGTAGCGGCGGTTCGTCCACTCGGCGGAGAGGCCGCCGCTGGTCTTCACTGTGATGCCGTCCTCGGCGGACCACTTGTCGGCGTTGGCCTTGGAAATCTCTGCTAGCCGATTCGCATCCGGCCAAGGCGCGCCGCCAGTAATCCACTCCTTCACCCAAGCAAGCTGCTCCTTCGTGAGCTTGTCGTTTTCCTTCGGGGGCATCGCAGCCCAGTTCTCGTCCACGTGCTCGCGTGTGACGGCGAGCCAGAGCGGGCTGGCATCAGGCTTGCCGGGGACGACCGACGGCTTCTCGCTCTCGCCGCCCTTGAGCAGGCCGGCGCGCGTCCTCATGTCGAGGCCGCCCTTGATTTTCCTCGAGTCATCGCCGTGGCAGGCGAGGCACTTCTCCTTGAAGAGCGGCTGGATGCGGCGGGCAAACAGTTCCTCGGCTGACGCGAGGGGCGGCAGAATCAAAACGAGAAACAGAGTGGCGGCGGTGCGCGGGTTCATGCCGGTGTGGCTCGTGCAGTTGGACGGGGACTGGCGATGGCTGGTCACATCCGAATCAGGGCGCAACAGGGGTGGCTTCAAATCGGGTTTCACTTCTTCAGCGTGAGCATCACCTGCCGCACTTCCATCACGCTCTCACCGGGAATCTCCAGCGCGCGGAGCGTGAGCGGGCCGCGACCTTTTTCCAGCCGCAGCGTCCCGAGGTGCAGCGGGCGAAACTCCTTCATCTGCGACTCGGCGGGCGGGCGCGCGATGGTGTCCTGATTTGTGCGGAGCGGCGGGTTCCACGCGGGCGCGACTTTGCCGGTGAGCTTGCTGCCGTTGAAGCTGAGTTCAATCGTCGAGCCGGGATCGGCGGCGGCGTAGAGGATTGTCACGTCATAGTTGCCGGTCGTGTTGACGGCTATGTCCCACGTCAGCTTGTCCTCGGTGGACTTCCAGTTCACGAAGTAGGAGGAGTTCGGCGCGCTGGCACTGCGCTTGATTGCGCCGTGTGCCACGCCGTCGCGCGCGGGAAGCGGCGTGAGGGGAAACTCCGCGTAGCCGACGGGATAGGGGCGGTCGTCGGACGGGAGGCCGCCCCCCTTGGCCTTGCCCTTCGCATTGGGCACGGGCGCGGTGGTTTGGCCGAGCACGTCCGTGCGCCAGCCGGCGACAGCGGCGGCGAACCTCGCGCTCACCTCGGGCTTCTCCGTCGCGATGTTCTTCAACTGGCCGGGGTCCGCGATCATGTCGAAGAGGGCGCCGGAGTTGTCGAAGCGGTATTGCTGCGTGCGTGCGCCGACGTTGCCGCCCCAGTGTGAGAAAATCATCCGGTCCGGCCAGCCGCGCCGCTGCGCGCCGGCGAGCAGGCTGGAAAGATCTTGTCCGTCGAGGGGCTTCTCCCCGACGCGCTTCACCCCGGCCAGCGCAGTGAGCGTGGGCAGCAGGTCAATCGCCCCGGCGATCTCGCGCACGACCGTGCCGGGCTGTATGCCACCGGCAGGCCAGCGGATGAAACACGTCGAGCGCACGCCGCCCTCGTCGGTGGTTCCCTTGCGGCCCTTCATGCCGCCGTTCCAGCGCCACGAGTTCGGGCCGTTGTCGGAGAAGTAGAGGACGATGGTGTTCTCCGCGAGCTTGAGAGCATCGAGTCGCCTGAGCACGCGGCCCACGTTCCAGTCGAGGTTTTCGACCATCGCGAGCGCGCAACGGGTCTGATCGATATCCTCCGGATCGCCGGGCTTGGCGCGCAGCGGAACGGGCTGGCCATCGAACCGTTTCCAATACTCCTGCGGCACGGCCCAAGGCGAATGCGGCGTGTTGTAGGGCACGTAGCAGAAAAACGGGCTCGCCTTGCTCTTCTCGATGAATCCAAGCGCATGCTCGGTGAGATCGTCCGCGATGAAGCCCTTGCCCCGCACGAGCTTTCCGTTCTGCTCCAGCGGCGGGTCGAAGTATTCGCCCCAGTGGCCGGAGGTGAAGCCGTAGTATTCGTCGAAGCCGCGCGCGTTGGGGTGGAACGGCCACTGGCTGCCGTTGTGCCATTTGCCAAACGCGCCGGTCACGTAGCCGGCAGCCTTGAAGGCGTCGGCGATTGTTTTCTCGTCCACGTTCAGCCGCTCCAGCCCGGTCGAGACACCGCGCACGCCACCGCGCGGATGGTAGCGGCCCGTGAGGAACTCCGCGCGCGTGGGGGCGCACACGGGGCAGACATAGAAGCGGTCGAGCACAGCGCCGCCACGCGCGAGGGAGTCAATGTTCGGCGTGCGGATGTTCGAGTTCCCGTTGAACGAGTAGTCGCCCCAGCCCGAGTCGTCGGCGAGAAAGATGAGGATGTTTGGCCTCGCGGCCGCGCTGGCGTGGCCGCACAGGCCGCACAGGACGCACAGGACGTGAAGAATCGTGACGAAAGCGAGGCAGGCGTGGCGCATGGCTTTGAGCATACACGGTGTAGGACGGCGGCGGAAAGGCCGGAGGTGACGACTTGTCCTCAGCCAGCGATTGAACGGGCACGGATGAAATACAGGTGAAACACCGACTGGGACGAGGCGAACACATCCTCCGATTATTGTTCCGGCTCAAGCCGGGCAACCCCAGCACGACCCGATGCAACGAGCGTGCTTTTGCTTGAGCTGCCGGGCCGCCTGAGCATCATGTCGCCCACGCACTATGAAACCGACCTCGCCTGCCCCCTCCACTTCCACCATCACCCGCCGCACCTTCCTCAGAACCGGTGCCGTGCTGACCGCCAGCGTTGCCGCCCTCTCCGGACCGGCGCGGGCGCAGGTCAATAAGAACAGCCGGCTGCGCATTTTCCAGGCAGGCGTCGGCGGCATTGGCGGCCTCCAGCGCAACGGCCTGAAAGGCCACCCGATGGTCGAGTGGGCCGGCTTCTGCGACGTGGATCAGCGCGAGCTCGACAAGATGAAGCGGGAGCATCCCGGTGCCTGGATGGTGAAGGACTACCGCGAGGCCTACGCCAGCCGCGCGGGCGATTTCGACGCCGCGATTGTGGACACGCCGGACTTCCACCACGCGCCGATGATGCTCACCGCGATGAAGCACAACAAACACCTCTACGGCCAGAAGCCGCTGGTGCACCAACTGGATGAACTGCGGATGATCCGCGCCGGGCTCAAGGCGCGGCCCGGGCTTGTGACGCAGATGGGCAATCAACGGGCCTGCAACACCGGGCGCATGCAGGCCGTGGAGGTGCTCCGCCGCAACCAGCTCGGTCGCCCGGTCGAGGCCTGCGTCTGGACCGGCTCCGTCGAGCGCGGCCACTATTTCGCCGACGCATGGAGTGCTTACGCGCCCGCCCAGCCGGTGCCTGTTTATCTCGACTGGAACCTGTGGCGCGGCCCCATCAGCGCGGACCTTCCCCACAGCGAGGACCTCGCTCCGCGCCGTTGGCGCGCCTTCTGGGAAACCGGCGGCGGCCAGCTTGCCGACTGGGGCTGCCACCTGCTCGACCTGCTTTACTTCGCCTACGACCTGCCTTCGCCGGAGGCGGTGCTCACCCAAACCATCCGCCCTTCCAACACGGGACACTCGGCGCACAACCAAAGCACAGTCACCTATCCGGGCGGCGGGAAGTTTGCCCGTGACAAATTTGTAGTGCGCTACAACGACAGCGGCCTGCAACCGTCGTTTGCCGCGCTGGGCCTGCCGCCGATGAAGGTGGGTGCCAACCGCACCATGGTCGTGTGCGAGGAAGGCACCTTGCTGCTGGAGGCCGACGGCAAAATCGCCATCTTCCGCAAGGGCAAGGCCGTGGAGAACGAACCGCTGCCGCAGGTCGAGCCGCGCCACCATTGGAAGGACTGGGCGGACAACTGCCTCGGCGCGAGGAAGCCGCTGTGGACCCCCTTCGACATCGGATCACGGATCACCGAACCCGCGCTGCTGGCGGTGAAGGCCACCCGCTTCCCGGGCCAGGAACTGCGTTGGGACGCTGCCAGCTTCCGCTTCACCAACCACGACAAGGCGAACGCGGAAATCCTCTCACGCACCTACCGGGAAGGTTTCGCCCCGCCGCCGGTGGGCTGAACCATAAACCGGAACGATGCAGTTGAAATCCGATGGCTCCGCTTCAACGCAGCAACGCAGAGGACGCAAAGATGCGCGGAGAAGCCACCGGCGAGGAGCACCAAATGGTGAACACAAACCCCTTCGCTCAACTCTCCGTTCCTCTGCGTCTCTGCGTTAAAGGGAGCGCATCTTCAACTGCATGGATTCGGTCAAGTGGAAGCCCTGCGGGCTTCTCCGCAGCCGCAAGGTCCGTTGCAAGAAACTGAGATGCGCCCCTCGCCGCCCAAGTGAGTGCAGTTGAACCTTGCGCTCTGTCCCCGGCACGCGCAGAAAGGGCCCAGCCCATGCCGAAAATCCTTCTGGTCGAAGACAACGAGATGAACCGCGACATGCTGTCCCGGCGGCTCATCCGCAGGGGTTACGAGGTGGCCATTGCCGTGGACGGCGCGCAGGGAGTGGCGATGTGCGCCGAGCTGCTGCCCGAGATGGTCATCATGGACCTCGGCCTCCCCGTCATGGACGGGTGGGAGGCCACACGGCAAATCAAGGCGGCTGCGGCCACGCGCCACATCCCCGTCATCGCGCTTACGGCACACGCGATGTCGGGCGAGGAGGAGCGCGCGCGCGCGGCCGGGTGCGATGATTTTGAAACCAAGCCTGTCGAGATTGATCGGCTGCTGAGTAAGATGGCCGCGTGGTTGCAACCGCCACCCAGCCCGGCCGGCGTGCCATGAGCGAGGCGCCGCCACCGGGACCAAGGCTGCGCCTCCCATCGGCCGCCGAGGCATTGCGTGCCCTCCGGCACGATCTGCGCACGCCCATCAACCCGAGTCTGGGCTACTGTGAACTAATCGTGGAAGAGGCGGGAGACGCCGCGCCGCCTGTGCTGCTCGCGGGGCTTGGAGAGCTGCACTCGGCGGGCAGGCGGATGTTGACGCTCACCAACGAAGTCTTCTCCGACCAGCCCTCGGTGCTGCGGCAGTTGAACGTCCCTGAGCTGAGGCGCGAGTTCCGTGCGCCAGCCGAGACGGCTGCGGCGCTTTGCACGAAGCTGGAGCAGCAGGCCAATGCCGCCGCGATGCCAGTCGCGGCGCGGGACTTGCAGCGCATCGGCATCGCCACCGGCCGCTGGCTGGCGCGCGTGGAAGAGTTGCTGGAGCAGAACTGCCGATGAGGCGAGGAGGAGAGACCGCGGTAAAAAGGGAGTGCTAAAGTCCGAAGGCGCATCTGCCGTTGGAGAACTGAACGTGTCATGAGCATCCTTGCCGCCATCCCAAGCAATTTTTCTGGCTTCACCGCCGAGGGCCCGATGTTCTGGACGTTGATCGTCCTGCTGGGATGCCTTGTGTATATGCGCACCGGCCAGCGGTTCATGGAGCGCCAGGCAAAGGTCGAGGCTGAGAATGCGCGCAGGCAGGAGCAGACTTATCAGGCGATGGTGCAGCACTACCGCCAGGTCGCAAACGAGCAGCAGATGCGGATGGACTCTGGCGGCCTTCACGGGCATCACGCCCCGCCCGCCGCCAGCTCGGGCGGTGCTCTGGAGCTGTTCCAATTGCTGTCTGAAAGCAGCCTGCAGAAGTTCTCCAAGCTGGATGTCCGGGTGGAATCTCTCGCGAAGGAACTCGCAGCCACCCGGCGCGAGCTGGAGGAGAGCACGGTCATGGCCACGCAGTTGCTCGGCGTCATCTCCGACATGCAGCACAAGATGAACAACCTGAGCAACGCGATGCACGCGGTGCTGGAGAAGGAGTAGCCGCCGAGGCCTGTGGGCGGGGTTGAGAGTTGAAAGTTGGAATCCGCCGACTCACCCCGGCAACTACGCGACGCTTCGCTTCCGTTTCCGCGCCAGCGCCCGCATCCCCGGCACTGCGAAGAGAGCCGCGCCAACGATGCCGGCGTCGTTGCCCATCGTGGCGGGGACGATCTTGGCCTCCACGTTCTCGAGATAGCGGAAGAACTGCTCCGGCTCGCTGCTCACGCCCCCGCCGATGATGAAGAGGTCGGGCGCAAGCATGTATTCCAGCGTGGTGAGATAGCGGTCCACGTTCCGGCCCCACTGCTCCCACGTCCACTTGTTGCGCTCGCGGGCGACGGTGGAGGCGAACGTCTCCGCGTCTTTCCCGCTGATTTCGAGATGGCCAAGCTCCGTGTCGGGCAGCAGGGAGCCGTTGTGCAGCACGGCGGAGCCGATGCCTGTGCCCAGTGTGACAAGCACGACGGTGCCGCGCACGCCACGGCCCGCACCGTAGCGTGCCTCGGCGAGGCCGGCGGCGTCCGCGTCATTGCCCACGGCGACGTGGCTCACGGCCAGCGCGCGGCGCAGGTGGTCCACGATCTCGTGCCGCACCCACGCGGGGTCGAGGTTGGGCGCACGGCGCACGACGCCGTGCTTGATAAGTCCTGGGAAGCCGACGCCCACGGGACCGTGCCACTTGAGCTTGCGTGCAAGCTCGGCGATGGCGGCGACGACGCCCTTGGGCGTGGCGGGCTGAGGGGTCCGGGCGCGGAGGACGGTGGTGGTGAGCGCGCCCTTGCGCGTGTCCACGACAGCGGCCTTGATGCTGGTGCCGCCGATGTCCACGCCAAGGATGAGGTGCGAGTCGTTCATGGAACTGCTGGCAGGTGATTACTCCCAAAACCAAAAGTTGACCAGCCGTGAAAGGTCACCTGTCGGAGCAGGACCGACACAGTTGAAGAAGAACGCTTCATTTCAGCGAGGCGCAGAGGGCGCAAAGCAGCGCAGGGACAAGACAGGGACAAATGCCAAGCGCTAATGATTTTCGGCACAATGCGCTTGGACAAACTGTTTGCTTGAGCGTGCAGCCAGTGATGCACCTGCCGCAACCCCCGGCCCGGCTCCTCCCAAAACAGTCGCAACCGCTCCGTCACCGCCGCCTGGAGCTCGTCCAGCGTCGCGAACACCCGGTTGCAGGTCGCGTCCTGCGTAGTCCCACACGCCCTCCACCGGATTGAGCTCCGGACTGTAAGGCGGCAGCAGCACCAGATGCACCCGCGCCGGCACCCGCGCATCACCGGGCCGCAGATGGAAGCCCGCCTGATCATAGACCACCACGTGCTCCGCCTGCGGGTCGCTCGCCGCCAGTTGCGTCAGAAACAGCGCCGTCAGGTCCAACCCCACCGAGGGCAGAAAGGCAAAGCAGCTCTGACCCTCGACTACTTCCAGCGCCCCATGCAGGTATTCCCATTCGTAACGGTGCTGGCGCGGCATCCCCACCGGCACCCCCGCAGGCCACAGCAGCGGCGCGTCTGGCTGTGCAGCCAGAAGCGGGCTTCGTCCAGCACCCACACCTTCACCGCTCGGCCCGCTGGCAGTTGCAGGTCAGCGAACTTCTGGCCGAACTCGGCCCGGAACGCGGCGGCGGCGCTCGGGTCCCGTTTGATGTGGACGGGGCGCGGAACCCGCAGCACCCCGGACAATTTTCCCAGCCAGTAATAGATGGAGCGCTCGGCCCGTTTGATGTGGTGGGTCTTTTCCAACCACTCCCGCACCTGGCCAGCGGTGCGCCACTGGCCCGCTTGGAGGCCGGCTTGGAGTTGGGCCTGGACGTCCGGCGCCTGACGCCCGGCTTGGGGCAGGGTGAGTTTGAAATAGGGGTGAGGCATGCGTGTGGTTCCCAGATGAGTCACGGGATGTCCGGCTTATTGTGCCGAATATCTATGGCGTTTAGTATTACAATGCGGAGGCGCGTTCGCCTTCGGGGTGAAGTTGGGAGCGAAACGAACCATGTCGATTGTTTCGCGGCCCCGCGTCTGTGCGGCTTGGCGTCAAGTTTCAACTGCTGGATTCAGGATCACTCCATCGCCGCCGTCACCATCGGCGGCTTGGCATAATCATTCCACAGCCGGTCCAGCTCGGCCTTGTCCGCCGGCCCATCGCTGATGACGAAGCGATAGCGTGAGACGTAGGGCTTGCCAGGGCTGATTTCCCAGTCGCCGGTCGCCGATGGCGCGACGCAGAGCTGGGGGTTCTTGGGGTTGAGGCGCAGCGGTTGGGGTGAGCGGAAGTTGTCCGGATGAATGAGCACCGCGAGGCCCGCCAGCGCGCCTTCCACCTGGCCGCCCATGTGGACCCAGTTCGCCATCGACGCGTCGCCCTTCTTCCGGTCGTCACCGGTGGAGGTGAGAAAGCTGACAGCGTCCACCGGATCCCACGCCGCCTGGCCGCGCACGCCGAGGCCGCCGTAGAAATATTTGGGCAACTTGAGCGGACTCGTGCTCGCGCACTCCTGCGTGGAGACGAAGTCCAGCAGCCACGCCTTGCCACCGCTGGCCGCGACGTTGTAGGCGGTCACCACCCACTGCTCCCGCAGCACGGCCTTCGGCTCCGGCGCGAGGTAGTCCATGAAACGGTGCCGGCTCGCGAATCCGCCATGCACCGGCCCGCTCCATGTGCGGTCCAGGGCGGCGAACTCCGTGGCCGCCGTGACCTGCTCGGTGCCTTTGCCAAGATTCCAGAAATCCGGCTCCCGACCTTCAAAGTGTGTCTTCGTCCACGCGAAGAAGATGCCGCGCTGGTGGCGGTGGTCCGAAGGGTAGTCGCCGGTGACGAGCCGCCCGGAGGGGGTGATCACGGGATGGAGATAAGCGCCGTGCCGGTAGTGGGCGGGCACGCCGGCCGGTGGTTCGCTGGGCGTGGTCTGATAGGTCGCGACGGGTTTTCCATTTGCCGCGAGGCGCACCAAGGCGCCGTCTTTCTTCGCCGTCACAGCCTCGGCTGCGGACGCCCCAGACGTGAGGCGAAATGACTTCGTGGCTCCAGCCTTCAAGTCCTCAAGCACGAACCAGCCTTTGCCATCCACATCCGCCTGGAACGGCACCGCGCTCCCGGACTCCGTTTCCAGCCGCTGCCAATCGCGCGCAGTTGTCGGCAGGTTGAAGGAGACGATGGATCCTTGCCGGTCGAATTCCCCCGCTTGCACCGAGACGCGCAGGGCGGCGGCATCGGCCGGGTGATGAACTGCAACGAGAAGGCTGGCGAGGAGCAAGGGCGCGGGTTTCATAGGCTGGCTTGGAGCGGGAGGATGAACGCGCTGTCCGATGTGTCCACACTTTTGGAGGTTGGAGCTTGGCCTGCCAGGTCGCAGCGGATGGTTCGCGCCACGGCGTGGCATTCGCCCGCGCACCGGGGCCGCTACAACAGCCAGGCGTTCTGGCTTTCCTTGTAGTGGCGGCGGCAGACGGACACGTAGCGCTCGTTGCCGCCGATCTCGATCTGCGCGCCGGTCTTCACGGGCGCGCCGCTGGCGTCGAGGCGCAGGACCATCGTGGCTTTGCGGCCGCAGTGGCAGATGGTTTTCAGCTCAATCAAGTTGTCCGCCCACGCGAGAAGCCATTGGCTGCCCTCGAAGAGATTGCCCTGAAAGTCGGTGCGAAGCCCGTAGCAGAGGACGGGAATGCGCAGTCGGTCGGCGAGGTCGGTGAGCTGCTCGACCTGGGCCTTGGTGAGGAACTGCGCCTCGTCCACGAGCACGCAGGAGAGGATGCGCTTCTCGTGGTCCTCCTCGGCGAGGGTGTAGAGGTTATCGTCCCGCTTGAAGGCCCGCGCCTCCGCCGAGAGGCCGATGCGGGAGGCGACCTTGCCCGGTCCGGCGCGGGTGTCGAGTTGCGGCGATAGGACGAGCGTGTTCATGCCACGCTCCTGGTAGTTGTAACTGGACTGGAGGAGCAGGGTGCTCTTCCCCGCGTTCATCGCCGAGTAGTAGAAATAGACTTTGGACATGAGCGACGTGTTCCGTGCTTCGTGTTCCGTGATTTAGTCCGAGCGCGTTCTGCCGTAGTCACGCAGCACGGAGCACGGAACACGTTTCGTTCTCACACCTTCCCAATCCACTTGCGGTCTTCCCACACGGCTTTGAGCGAGGTGAGGTTCTTCGAATCGAGCACCTTCATCGCGGCGGTGCCCACGTCGCCTTTCTTCAGCGCGTGCCAGGCGTCGCTGGCGTTGATGGCGACGTGCTGGAGGACGCTGGGGTCGCGGTAGCAGTCAATCATGCACTTGGTGCAGCCATCGCGGATGAGCTTGGAGTCGTCCCACTCATAGACCTTGCACATGGGCTTGTCCCACGCGTGGCAGCGGTAGAGGTCGAGGTTCCAGTCGAGGTAGAAATACTTGTGTCCGCCGAGGCAGCCGAACTGCTCCTTCTCCCCGCGCAGGTGGCGTTGCATCTCGTCGAGCGACTCGGTGGGGTTCACCACGGGGTAGCCGCTGGTGTGCTTCATCTTCTTGATGTTCTCGAAGAGCGCGAGCAACTCGGTGTTGTTGAAGTTCACCAGGCCGCTGTCGCTGAAGCTCAGGTAGCTGGAGGCGAGGCTGGTGAGAGGATAGCTGAAGGTGCAGCTCTCGAAGCCGAGCGTGCGGAGGAAGTCGGGCAGCTTTGCGTAGTCCTCGATGAGCCGGCTCGCCGTGATGCTCGCGGTGCATTGGATGCCGACGGTCTTGAAGAACTCGTTCGCCTTCTTGATCTTCCGGCACACGTCGGGCAGGCCGCGATTGGCCTCGTGCTTGGCGACGTCGTGGGCGTCGATGGACATGATGACGCTGGTGAGGCCGTCGTTGGCGAGGGCCTTCATGTTGTCGTCGTTCCACAGGCCGCCGTTGGTGCAAATCATCGGGTGGATGCCTTGCTCGGCGGAGTAGCGGACCATCGCGCGGAGGTCGCGGTGCGCCATCGGCTCGCCGCCGACGAAGAGCAGGTAGCCGATGTGGTTGCGCTTGGCGATGTCCACGACGTCCTTCGCCTCCTGAAGCGTGACGCTGTGGCGTTTCTTGGGGTCGAATTGCGAACGCGCGAAGCCGCAGAAGCCGCAGTCGGCGTTGCAGATATTCGTGATGGCGAACTGGAGGTAGCCGGGGCCGCCGTGGTTCAGCACGTCCTTGAGGAGCTGCCATTTCGAGGTCTGCGGGCGCGCGACGGGCTTGGAAAAGTCAGCGGCAGGCGAGGGCCTCGGCGCGGGGGCGACGGGGGCGACGGGCGGTTCAGCGACAGCGGTGCTCATTCAGTTACAAACCGGCGGATGGTGCGGGACGGTCGGAGGCCGGGCAAACTTTTCTTTCCGCCACCGGACACGCTGGCTACGCTCTCTCCGCCGCGCATGAAGAACATCGTCTATTTCGACCTCGAAACGCAGAAGTCTGCGGACGACGTGGGCGGCTGGGGCAACATCCGCCGCATGGGCATGAGCATCGGCGTGACCTATAGCACGGCGGCGGGGGCGTATCGCATCTACGGCGAGCGCGAGGTGAACGAACTCATCGAAGAGCTGCGCCGCGCGGACCTCGTGGTGGGCTTCAACACCGAGCGGTTCGACTTCGAGGTGTTGCAGGGCCACAACGAGTTCTTCGACTACAGCACACAACTGCGTTCGCTCGACTTGCTCGTGGACTTGACGAAAACCCTGCCGCACCGCGTCTCGCTCGACGCCATCGCCACGGCGTCGCTGGGCGTGGAGAAGACCGCCGATGGGATGCAGGCGCTGCGGTGGTATAAGGAGGGCAAGCTCATGGAAATCGCCGAGTATTGCTGCTACGACGTGAAGGTGACGAAGCTCGTCCACGAGTTCGGCCAGGCGAACAAGCAGTTGTTCTACACGAACAAGTTCGGCGCGAAGCTGTCCGTGCCGGTGAAGTGGTGAACGCGACCGAGATGGCAACCGAAGCAGACTCGAACGTGCTCCGTGCTCCGTGTTCCGTGAGCATGGCAGGGACGCGCTCGAACCTAATCACGGAGCACGGAACACGGAGCACGCTCCTCCACGAGTTCCGCACCATCCTCCAGCCGCTCACGCTCGCCGACCACTTCCCCACGCCCCAGCCGCTCGAAGTCGAACTCGGCTGCGGCGACGGCTCCTTCATCGTTGAGTGGGCGCAGCGGAATCCGGGCCGGAACTTCCTCGGCGTCGAGCGCTTGCTGGGCCGCATCCGCAAACCGGACAAGCGAGGCCGTCGAGCGGGTTTGACCAACCTCAGCCTCGTGCGAATCGAAATCGGCTACTTCCTCGAATACCTCCTGCCGCCCGCAAGCGCCGACGCCATCCACGTCTATTTCCCCGACCCGTGGCCGAAGGTGAAGCACGCGCGCCATCGCCTCATCAGCGAGCGCTTCACCGCACTGGCCCGGCGCGCGCTCAAGCCCGGCGGCGTGGTGCATCTGCGCACCGACCATGTGGATTACTTTGCGCAGATGCTCGCCGTCTTCCGAGCGGATGCAGCCTTCACCGAGGTGGAAACGCCGGCCGATCTGGCCGCCGTGACGACGGACTTCGAGCGGGAGTTCAACGCCAGGGGAATTCCCACGAACCGCAGTTCGTGGCGAATCATGGAACGAGGATTTTGATAAGCAGGAACGAGTCTTTGGCCACGGATGGGGAGGAGCAGGACGCATCCTCCGAGAGAGCTGAACGAGCACACCGAACGGTGGTGGCGAACACGGCAGGCATCGTCACGACAGTCGGTCGGTGAATTTGCCCCAGCTTCCTCACGTGGTTGCGCCGGGATCCGGGCGGACGTGTTTGCCGGCATCTCGCACAGAAGGTTCGATTCAGCCTCGCTCCTCCACAGTCTCCGGGACACGAGTGTCCCGCTCACGGGCCGCGTCCAGCACTGCGAGAAATCCGCGCGCCTTTGCCAGCGTCTCGTCATATTCCGCGGCAGGAACGGAGTCCGCCACGATGCCGGCGCCGACGTGGAAATGCGTGCGGTCCGCCTGCCGCACCGCCGTGCGGATGGTGATGCTCAACTGGCTCTCGCGGTTGAAGCCGAGGTAGCCGAGGCAGCCGCAATAAGGCCCGCGCGTGACCGGCTCCAGCTCATCAATGATCTCCATCGCGCGGAACTTCGGCGCGCCAGTGATGCTGCCGCCGGGGAAGCAGCAGGCAAACGCGGCGAAGTGCGTCACCTCCTCGCGCAGCCGGCCTTCCACCGTGCTGACGAGGTGCTGCACCTGCGGGTAGCGCTCCAGCCGCACCAGCTCGGGCACCTGCACGGAGCCGTATTCGCAGACGCGCCCGAGGTCGTTGCGCAACAGGTCCGTGATCATCACCAGCTCGGACATTTCCTTCGCGCTTGTCTGGAGCTCGTAGGTGAGCTGGGCGTCGCGCGTCGGGTCGGCAGAGCGCGGGCGGGTGCCTTTGATGGGGCGCGTGGTGATGTGCGGGCCGCTGAGGCGGAGGAAAAGCTCCGGGGACGAGGAGGCGATTTGAAACTCGCCGCAGTCGAGGAAAGCCGCGAATGGTGCGGGTGAAACATCCAGCAGACGCCCGAACATTTCCCAGCCGGTGAGCTGCGTCGGCGCGCTGAGGCGCTGCGAAATGTTCACCTGATAAATGTCCCCCGCTCGGATGTAGCGCTGCGCATGCTCCACGCGCGCGATGAAGGCGTCGCGGGTGAGGTTCGACTGAACACCGGACACGGGACACTGGGCGCTGGTTGCACCTCCGGTCGCCGGCTCCTCCTGCCGTGCCAGTCGCTCGCGCCACCACGCCGCACGCTCCTCCGCCCGCGCTTCGCTACGCGAGCCGTCCACATCCAGGCCGGTGGAGACAACCCACGTCTTGCCGAGGCGATGGTCAAAGACGACAAGGCTGTCGTGGAAGCCGACGTGGCAGTCGGGCAGTTCGAGGTCATTGACCGCACGGCGCGGAAGCTTCGGCTCGACGAAATGTTTCAGGTCATATCCCCAGTAGCCGAAGCAGCCACCCAGCGGGAAAGGCAGGTCCACCTCGTCGAGCAGCTCGTAGCGCGCCATGAGCTCGTCCAGCACACGCCACGGATTGCCGAATTGGGTTTTGGGTTCTGAGTTCCCGGCTCTGAGTTCGCAGCGGGTGTCGAAGGAGCGGAAGGTCAGGAACGGGCGCGCGGCGACGAACGAGTAGCGCGCGTGCGGCGAGTCGAACCCGGCGCTGCGGAGCAGGACCACTCCCGGCTGGCCAGCCAGCGAGGCGGCAAGCATCTCCGGCGTGGAGCCGGACTCCACCTCGACTAGCAGCGGTGTCTTCATGCGCAGCGGCGCGGAGTCTGCGCGCCCGAGGGATGCAATGCAACCGGGCGGCGATTGCCAAGCCCGCGCGAGGCGCGTTAGCTTCCCCCCATGATGACCACCCGCACGTTCCTGCGACGCCTTCCCCTGTCCCTCGCTGTCCCGGCTGCCCTCTCCGGCTGCGCCTCGCCCGGCACCGGTGAGCCGCTCTGGACACCGCGTGCTCTCACCCAGCCCGGCGAGTTCACCCCCGGCATCGAAGGCCCCTGCTGCGACCGCGAGGGAAACATCTACGCCGTCAACTTTGCGCGCCAGCAGACCATCGGCAAAACCACGCCCGACGGGCGCACGGAAATCTTCCTCACCCTCCCCGGCCAGAGCACCGGCAACGGGATCGTCTTCGACCGCGCCGGCACAATGTTCATCGCGGACTACGTGGGGCACAACGTCCTGCGCGTGGACATGAAGACGAGACGAGTCTCCGTTTTCGCGCACGAGCCCCAGATGAGCCAGCCCAACGATCTCGCCATCGCGCCGGACGGCACGCTCTTCGCCAGCGACCCGAACTGGAAGGAGGGCACCGGCCAGCTCTGGCGCGTTGACCGCGACGGGAAAACGACGCGCCTCGCGTCCGGCATGGGCACGACCAACGGCATCGAGGTCAGCCCGGACGGCAGGCAACTCTACGTGAACGAAAGCGTGCAGCGGAACCTGTGGGTCTTCGACATCGCGCCGGACAAATCGCTGACGAACAAGCGGCTCCTCCGCAAGTTCGAGGACCACGGCTTCGACGGCCACCGGTGCGACGTGGACGGAAACCTCTACATCGCCCGCTACGGCGAGGGCACCGTCGCCGTCGTCTCACCGAAGGGGGAAACCATCCGAAAGGTGCCCGTGCTCGGAGCCAAGCCCAGCAACATCTGCTTCGGCGGGACGGACGGACGCACGGCCTACGTGACCGAAGTGGAACACACGCGGCTCGTGACCTTCCGCACCGAGCGGCCCGGCCTCGCGTGGTCGCGCTGGCAGGAGCTGAAGTAGTCGTCCGTGGCGGGACCGAAAGTATTCAGTGTTCAGAAGTGAGCGGCAGACGATTCCCCTTGCGCGTTCTGAACACATAAAACTGAACACTGAAAATTTTCCCCCAGAGGCTCCGCCCTACTTCGCGTCCGACTTCTTCTTCTTCTTCGCGCCCGGCTCACCCTTCGGCGCGTTCGGGCGGATGATGCTCTCGGGCGCATCCTGGTCGGGGACTTTGAGTTCCTTGCGCAAGCGCGTCAGCTCGGTGTGCAGTTCGGCGCGCGTCTTCGCGTAGGCGGGGTCTTCGGAAAAACTCCGCATCTCCTGCGGGTCCTTCACGCGGTCAAAGAGCTCCCAGTAGTTCACGTCCGGCTCGTAGAAGTGGACGAGCTTGTAGCGGTCGGTGATGACGGCGTAGTGCTTGCGCACGCTGTGCGCGCCGGGGAACTCGTAGTAGTGGTAGTAAAAGCTCTTGCGCCAGTCAGCCGGCGTCTGGCCGCGGAGGATGGGGAGCAGGCTGCGGCCCTGGATGTCGCCGGGAATGGGCTGCCCCGCGGCTTCGAGGAACGTGCTGGCGAAGTCGAGGTTGCTGACGATGTCGCGGTTCACGCTGCCGGGCTTGGTCACGCCGGGCCAGCGCGCGAGCAATGGCGTGCGCAGCGACTCCTCGTAAAACCACCGCTTGTCGAACCACCCGTGCTCGCCGAGGTAGAAGCCCTGGTCGCTGCTGTAGACGACGATGGTGTCCTTCGCGAGGCCCTCGTCATCGAGGAACTTCAGCAGCCGGCCAACGCTCTCATCCACGCTCAGGATGCACGCGAGGTAATCGTGCATGTAGCGCTGATAGCGCCAGCGGACGAGCTCCTTGCCGGTGAGGCTGGCCTTTTCCAGTTCGGCGTTGCGCGGCTCGTAGTAGGCATTCCAAGTCTTGCGCTGCTCCTCGTTCAAGCTGCCCGGCACCGTGAGCTTGGCGTCGAGCTTGGTGAAGGTCTTCTCCAGCGACATGTCCTGCTCGTATTCGGCGCGACCCCGACCAGTGTAGTTGTCGAAGAGCGTCGGCGGCTCGGCGAACTTCTGGTCCTTGTTCCAGCCGAGGTTTTTCAGGTTCGGCGACCACTCGCGGTGCGGCGCCTTGTGCTGCGCCATCATCAGAAACGGCTTGGACTTGTCGCGCCGCTTCAACCACTCGAGCGAGAGGTCGGTGATGATGTCCGTGGTGTAGCCGGTGTGCTTGACCTGCTGGCCCATGCGGTTCATGGGCGGGTTGTAATAGACGCCCTGCCCCGGGAGAATTTCCCAGTAGTCGAAGCCCAGACTCGAAGGCTCCGCGCCGGTGAGGTGCCACTTGCCGACGATGGCGGTCTGGTAGCCGGCGGCCTTGAGCAGCCGGGGGAAGGTCTGCTGCGCGCCGTCGAAGCGGCTGTTCGAGTTGTTGTAAAAGCCGTTCAGGTGATTGTATTTCCCCGTCATCACCGTCGCGCGGCTCGGGCCGCAAATGGAGTTGGGCACCATCGCGCGGTGAAAAATCATGCCCTCCTTGGCGATGCGGTCAAGGTTGGGCGTCTGCACCAGCTTGATGGAATGCTGGTAGGCGCTGATGGCCTGATACGCGTGGTCGTCGCTGAAGATGAAAAGGATGTTCGGCTGCTTGGGCGCGGCGAGGACGTGCGTGGCGAGCAGTGCCAACACGCTGAACAAGAGCGTGCGGACGGAGAAGGTGACCATGTTCATGAAGAGCATGCTAACGGCAGTTCGCCACCGGCACAACGACCGAGAAGCAGAACGACCTTTTGACACCGTGAACTCAGCGAGACTGCTTCGCCGCGCGTGCCGCACTAAACTCCAGTTTGGTGATGTGGTTCGCGTCCACCAATGTCACACAGCCCTGCAGGTCCACGACGATGACCGTCCCGCCGACGGGTGGGATGAACAGGAAGTCGGGGTGCGGCACAGGAAGCCCGTCGCCGTCAGACACGCGCACCGTGTAGGGTTTGAACGGATTCGCCTCGTTGATTTTGCGGATTTCTTCGATTCTCATGGCCGGGCCTTTCCAGTAGCAGTGGGCAACAATTATACCTGCCGAAACCCAAATGCCAGCATGATTACCCTCCGCCCCGCCGCCGAGCGCGGCCACGCCGACCACGGCTGGCTCCAGTCCGCGCACACCTTCTCCTTCGCCGATTACCACGACCCGCGCTGGGTCCACTTCCGCCACCTGCGCGTGCTCAACGACGACGTCATCGCCGGCGGCGGCGGCTTCGGCATGCACCCGCATCGCGACATGGAAATCCTCACCTACGTCCTGCGCGGAGCGCTCCGCCACCGCGACAGCATGGGCAACACCGCTGTCATGCGTGCTGGCGACGCCCAGCAAATGAGCGCCGGCACAGGCGTGACCCACAGCGAGTTCAACGACTCGCCCACCGAGCCGCTGCGCCTTCTGCAAACGTGGATTCTCCCCGCGCGCAAGAACGTCGCTCCCAGCTACGCCGAGAAATCCTTCGCCACTGCCGCGACCGGCCAGCTCCACCTCATCGCCAGCGGCGGCGGACGCGACGGCAGCCTTCCCTTGCAACAAGACTGCGACGTCTGGCTCGCGAAGTTCGTCGGTGGCGAAACCATTTCCCTCCCTCTCCAGCCCGGCCGCCACGCGTGGGTGCAGGTGGCGGAAGGCGAACTGACCTTGAACAGCACGCCCCTGCGCGAAGGCGACGGCGCAGGCCTGTCCGAGGAAACCACGTTGAACCTCACGGCGTGTGAGCCCGCGCAAGTGCTCGTGTTCGACCTGACGTAGGCCGGAACGAAGTGAACGAGTCGCGCGAAGGCCGCGAAGGAGGCGAAGGCAGGCC
>JACRKB010000007.1 GCA_016235545.1 Verrucomicrobiota bacterium
ACCTTTCGCGGCTGAACTTCGGAGTTCGGGATTAACCGGAACGATTCTTTAGCCACGGATGGAACACACATGAAACACGGATGGGGACGGGGAAAACGCATCCTCCCAAGGAGCTGAACGCGCACACCAAACGGTGACGCGAACACGGCAGGCATCGTCAGGACAGTCGCCTGCTGTTCCGTGATATTTCCGTGTTCCATCCGTGGCTCAACTGCATGGATCCGGATTAACCCAACTCCGAAGTAGCAGGCTGAAGGCCTGCCACATTACAAGCCCAGGGCAACGCCCTGGGTAATCGCCGGAGATGAATCGCCGCCCTGAAAGGGCGGAACAATTGTGTGTCGCCCTTTCAGGACTTGGCCACTCCTGAACGTAAGTCCCGGGGCGCTGCCCCGGGCTGACTTGTTATGCCCCTTCGGGGCGCCGACTTCGGAGTTCGGACAACCCTCCGGCCTCACGCCGGGCGGGGCCATCTTCACGAGGCTTGGGTCGAACTGGCCGGGGACTTCCACGAGATCCTCTTGCGCGGCCAGCGGGACTCAAGGTGCCGGTGAGCGGTGGGCGGCGAGGGCCGCGTGGTAGGCGGCGACTTCCGCCTTGGTGGCAGGCTGCGGCCAGACCCAGTCACGGCCTTTGAGCCAGTTCACGGACGCATCCACCACTCGTGGCGCAACGGGATTGGCGTCACCGCCGTCGTCCTTGAAGTCCTCGCCCACGGACCAAAGGCGGAACTGCCCGTCGGCTTCCAGCCGGTAGCGGAGCGACTGCCCATCCATAAAGTCACTCGGGACGGCTGGAAGGAAGGCGGGCACAAGTGCGCTCAGTCCCGTCGGAAAACTGCCGTGCTTCAGGCGATGCCGGTGCAGTGCGATGGCCGTGAGCGTGAGGCGGGCCTGCACGACGATAGTAGCGTGGACGACCATCCTTGAGGCGGACCAGACATCGAAAGTGTCCTCACCGAAGAGCTGCCAGAAATTGTTGGTGGAGCGGAGCGGGGTCAACGCCTGCGCTTCAGCAAAGCCTCGTTGCAACGAGCCGACGGTCTTCGCCGTCCACCATGCGTTCACAATGCCCGATTGCAGTTGCAACGCCTCGCGTTCTTCCGAGTAAGAAGTCCAAAATGGCCAAGGGAGCAAGGGAAGCGTGTCACGCAAGGTGTCCAAGGGTGCGTCGCGCAGTGCAGTTGTCCAAGCATCGGGCGGACCCGCCATCACTGCGGCCATGCCGCCGCGTTGCACTTGCGCTGAAGTCCACAACGCAGGCAGGTTGGTCCGGAACCGGGCGAAGGATTCAACTGTGTAGGCGCGCTCCATGGAGAATCCTTCCAGCACAGCTTGGAGCGCGTCATGTTCGAGCCAGAGCTGTTGGATTTCTGCGAGCTGCACATCCTTCCAGCCGGAAAATTGAAGGGCCTCCCATGTCACGGTGCTGCTACGCGAAACGAGCCGGTTGTGAATCAGCAGGCCGATGACGGCGCGGGGATTCTGAGAGCGGAGCGCCAGCCGGGAGCCGGCCCGCCACCAGCGCCACGCGTCGTCCACCGCATCGAATCGGAGGCCGTGCAATGTCGCCGACACAAACCAGTCTTGGCCCTTGGTGGTCGCCATGAACCATTCCATCTCCGACTTGGTGAGGAATTTTACGGCATCGAACGGGAAATTGAAGGCGGGCAAATCCAGTGTGGCAGCCAGTTCTGAAAGTTTCTCCCGGTTGTCAGCAAGGTGTGCGGAGAAATTTGGCCACAGATTGGCGACGAAGTGCTTGTCGTTCTCGCGGGGCAGCCTGGCTTGCTTCCAACTGACCATCGCCCGACCGGAGGCAATCCCGACCATCGGCAACGGGCGGTGCAAATTTCCCCCGATGTCGTCCGAATTGGGCAGGCGCTCGATGGCCTTGCGGTATTGAGTGACGCCGTTGCTCGCGGCCAGCGGGGGAGGCGGCACATGGCCTGCCAGCGTCAATCGCTCTCCTTTGGCAATGAGCTGGCGTTTGTAGGCATTGAGCTGTGCTTTGCCGCGCTCATGGGCCAGCCACAATCCCAGTGCCGAGAGCACGAGAAAACCGAGCAGCCACCAACCGAGCTTCAACGATGTTTGCTTTCTTGGAATGGGTAACGGCTCGGGCACGGGGCGATTAAAGCCAATGGGGCGGCGGTTCGCACCGCATTTCGTATGCTATCCGTTGCTCCCGTTTCCGGCAGCTTCCTCAATCCTCCGGGCGCTCGCCGGGCGGGGCCATCTTCACGAGCTTGGGGTCGAACTGGCCGAGGACTTCCACGAGGTCGCTCTGCGCGGCCATGACTTGGTGGATGTCCTTATAGACCATCGGCACTTCGTCGAGGCCGGCGCTGATGAGGTGGACGCCGGCTTCCCGAAGCACGCGGTTGACCTTGTGCCACTCGAAGGTCGCGGTCGCCTTCTTGCGGCTCATCACGCGGCCCGCGCCGTGCGACGCGGACTTGAGCGATGGCTCGTTGCCCTTGCCGCGCACGACGAAGCCGGGCGAGGCCATCGAGCCGGGGATGATGCCGAGCACACCGACACCGGCGGGTGTCGCGCCCTTGCGATGGACGACGACTTCGCGTTCCACGCCACCGATGATGTGGCGTTCCTTCCATGCGAAGTTGTGGTGGTTCTCCAAATCGAGGAGCACCTGGACGCGCAGGTGTTCCGCGATGTGCTGGTGGATGAGCGCGTGGTTGGCGGCGGCGTATTGGCCCATCAACTCCATCGCGGCCCAGTATTCCTGGCCTTCCGCTGAGTCGAGGGATAGCCAGGCGAGCTGCTTGTGCTCCTTGGGCAACTCCGGGAGCTGTTCCATCGCGAGCTTGCTGTAGTGCTCGCAGACCGCCGCGCCTGTGCCGCGACTACCGCTGTGCGAGAGGAGGGCGACGTATTCGCCGGGCGGCAGGCCGTTGATGGTTTGGCTCGCGGTGAAGATGCCGAACTCAACGAAGTGATTGCCGCTGCCGCTGGTGCCGAGCTGCGACCATGCGCGGCCTTTGCGGAGCTTGGTGACGGGGCTGATGTTCCAGTCGGCGTCGAGCACGGCGTGTTGGCGCGGCTGCTCGAAGTGCGCGCCGATGCCGAAGCGCGTCTCGTCCGCGATGGCCTTGATGAGCCGCTCGCGCCGGCGGTCCAGCTCGCGCACGGGGAGGTCGAGCACGGTCATCTTCATGCGGCACGCGATGTCCACGCCGACGGCGTAGGGGATGACGGCGTTATCGGTGGCGAGCACGCCCCCGATGGGCAGGCCGTAGCCGACGTGCGCGTCGGGCATGAGAGCGCCGGCGACGGAGATGGGGAGCTGGCAGGCGCGGGCCATCTGGTTGACGGCCTCGGGTTCGATGCCCTCGCCCCACTGCTTCCACGGGGCGACGGCGGCGTGGATGGGGCGGGTGGAATTGAGCAACGCCCGGGCGAACTCACCGCGCAACATGTCGTGGGTGAAGTCGCCTGGCGCGCGGACGACGGTCTCGACTTCGCGAGGCAGTTGCAGTTTGTCGCCGCCTTTGAGGATGAACTCCGCAATGAATGCGATGCCGCGCCGTGTGGCTTCGCCGGGCGGCACGCCGAGGGCGATGAGGTCTTTGGTGTTCATTGTCGGCGACGGATTCGCTGGCGTGAAATTAGTCGAACGCTGCGGCGCGGGAAACCACTTTTGCCTCACGCAAAGGGCGCAAAGGGCGCAAAGAAAACTGGAACCAGAAGTCCTGGCCACTCCTCAATTGCGCCCAGAGTGACCTCCAACAATCCAGGCGGTCTTTACTGCTCGTGATTCTGCTCCTGCTCTTCTGAGGAGACGAGGAGAGAACCCATAATCCCAAAACTCCCGCGATTGCAGCCCTTGATCATGGGCCACTGCGTCTGTCCCGCCTCTGCGGTGTCAGC
>JACRKB010000049.1 GCA_016235545.1 Verrucomicrobiota bacterium
GAGGATTAAGATTTCGAGCCAGACGGGAAGGCGCACGACTCGCGGCCGTCTCAATCCGGCTGGGCACGGCGCCGGTTACCCGCCATGCTGTGCGGGTGCGTGTGCTGATTGTGGGCTGTGGTTATGTGGGCTTGCCGCTGGGCGCGGAGCTGGCGCGGCGCGGGCACGAGGTCTTCGGCCTGCGGCGCACAGAGGATGGCAAGGGAGAACTGCTCGCGGGGGGCGTGAATCCAGTGGTGGGCGACGTGACACAGCCGGCAAGTCTGCGCGGGTTGCCGGGGGCGTTCGACTGGGTGGTCAACACGGTGTCCTCCTCGAAGGGCGGCGCGGACGTGTATCGCGAGGTGTATCTGGAGGGGACGAGAAATCTCATCGCGTGGCTCGAGGGCGGCACCGTGCGGAAGTTCGTCCACACCAGCAGCACCAGTGTTTATGGCCAGACAACCGGGGTGGAGGTGACGGAGGAAAGCGCGGCGGAGCCGCTGGCGGAGACGGGGAGGCTGCTCGTCGAGACGGAGAACTTGCTGCTGGCTGCGGCGCGGCAGCGGAGTTTTCCAGCGGTTGTGCTGCGTGTGGCGGGGATTTACGGGCCGGGGCGCGGGCACTTGTTTCAGCAGTATCTCCGCGACGAGGCGCGCATCAGCGGGGACGGCAGCCGGCTGCTGAACATGATTCATCGCGATGACGTGGTGGGCGCGGCCATCGCGGCGCTGGAGCAAGGCGAGCCGGGACGGATTTACAACGTGGCGGATGACGAGCCGGTGTCGCAGTTGGACTTTTTCCGCTGGCTGTCAGCGCAGTTGCGCAAGCCGCTGCCGCCATTCGCGGGCGCGGAGGAGAACGCGGGGCGCAAGCGTGGCGTGACGCACAAGCGTGTTTCCAACCGGCGGCTGCGGGCGGAGCTGGGGTGGGGGCTGAAGTATCCGACGTTTCGCAAGGGCTATGCGGCGGAGATGCGGAGGACGGAGGGAAGCGTTAAAGGGTTAAAAGGTTGAAGGGTTGAAGGGGCAGCGTGTTTGGTGTTTCGTGATGACATCTCAGCGCGTTCGAGTGCTGGCACGGAACACGCGACACGCGACACGCGACACGTCCCCCCGCGCCTCAACCGACGCGGAAGGAAATGCGCTTCACCGTCTCCTTGCCAAAGCTGTGTTGGAGGCGATCCAGGATTTCACGGCGGCGGTAGCGGACGATTTCATCGAGCCACACGCTGCTGTCCACCGTGACGAAGAGGGTGCCCTTGTTCATGCCGGTGGGTTGCGCGTGCGAGGTGACGCGCGGGTCCAGCAGGCTGTTCCAGACCTTGATGATCTCCGCCTCGGCCTGACGGCGATCGAGGCCGAGGCTGGTCAGCACGCCGGGCAGAAGCGAGGAGAGAGGCCGGCTGTGGTTCTTGCCCGCGCTTTCGAGGGAGGTCACATCCACACCGCGCCACGCCGCGAGCGCGCGCTCGCGGGGGGTGAAGGCCGCGTGGCGGGCGACGGGGCGGTCAGGCCGGGGCGGCTTGTTCATCCACTACGAGGATGTCCTTGGCGGGAATGTCGTAGCCGCCGGAGATGTTTTTCCCAGTGAGGCAGTCGCGCACGGGCTTGAAGAACTGCACGTGGACGGACTGCGTCTGGTGGTGGTTCAGGAGGAAGTAAATCCGGTAGTCACCGCGCACGCGCATGGACACCTCGACTTGATCGGGCACGCGCAGCAGCGGATTCAGGCTGCAGGTCTGACGGAGCCAGGTGACGAGGTCGTGGTAGAAGGGCAGGCTGCTCATCGTGCCGACGTAGATGGCGCGGCCCTCGCCAAACTGGTTCAAGGTGATGGCGGGCTTGCCAGCGTAAAAGTCCTGCGCGTAGGTGCCGAGGATTTGGCACTCGCCCGGCTCGATGATGTCGCACCAAAGCCGCGCGCTGTGCAGGCCGGTGGTGGGGAAGGCGCCTTTGATGGTGATGTGGTTCTCCTCGCCGGGCGGCAGCGGGTCGAACTCCACGACCTTGAGGCCGAACATGTCGCTCATCTCATACGGCGGGTCGGTGGCGGCGAGATTGTTCTCGTCCACGAGGCCGGTGTTGAAGGTGCCGACGAGCGTGCCGCCGTTGTGGACGTAGAGGCGGAGGATGTCCGCATCGCCGCCGGAGATCATGTGGAGCGAGGGCGCGATGACGAGTTTGTATTTGGAGAGGTCGTCGCTCGGGCGGGCGAAGTCCACGAGGATGTTCCGGTCGTGCAGCGCGCTGTAATAGAGCTGCACGTGCTCGCGCTGGCTGAAAAATTTGTTGGGGCGCATCGGCTGGTTCAGCGCCCAGTCGCTCGCATGGCTAAGGAGGATGGCCACATCGGCCTGCACCTGCGTGCCCGCCAGCAAGGGCTGGAGCGTCTGCAACTCCTGGCCCACCTGCATGACCTCCTGGAACATCCGGTTCTTTGCCAGGCCGTCGTGGGTGAGCACGCCGCCGTAGAATTTCTCCGGGCCGATGCGCGGCATCCGCCAGTAGAAGTAGAGCAGGCCCGTCGCGCCGCGTGAGAGGAGCTGGTAGCTGAAGAGCCGCACCACGCCGGGCCGCACGAGTGAGTTCGCCTCGGCCCACGCGACGTTGCCGGCCTTTTGCTCCATGACCCAGAAGCCCTCCGCCTCGCCGTTTTTCTTCAGCGAGCGGGCGATGTCGATGGTCATCGCGTTCTCCGCCGACTTGTGGCCGGTCGCGGCGTCGCTGTCCAACGACACCAGGTCAACCGCTTCCGCGAGGTCGAAGTTGTCAATCTGCGTGGCGTAGGGGCGGATGGTCGTGGTGGTGGGAATCTTCGGCGTGATTTCGCGGAGGATTTCCGCCTGCATCCGGATGAAAGCCACGCAGGTGTCGCTGGAGAACCGCCGCCAGTCCGTGAGAAGCGCCGGGTTGTGCGCGGTGGGCGTGGGCAGGGGCATGGGCACTTCCTCGTGCTTGTTGACCACCTGGCCCCAGAAGCGCAGGCCCATGCGCTCGTTGAGCTGGTCCACCGTTTCGTATTTGGCCTTCAGCCACGCACACCAGTCGCGTTTCGTCTCGGGGTTGAAGGCGTATTCCGTGTTGTGCCGGCCCACGCCATTGTCAATCTGCCACGCCACGATGTCGGGATGGTTGCCCAGCGACTCCGCCATCGCGCGGACGAACTTCCTGGCATAGTCCCAATACACGTCGCTGTTCATGCAGTAGGCGCGGCGGGTGCCCTCGTGGCGCGGCTGGCCGTTCTCATCCAAGGGGAGAATTTCCGGGTGCTTTTGCAGCAGCCAGACGGGCGGCGCGGCGGTCGGGGTCGCCAACACGATTTTGATGCCGTTCTGAGCGAAGGCATCCATCGCCCGGCGCAGCCAGGCGAAGTCGTATTTGCCCTCCTCGCGTTCACAAAGGCCCCAGCAGAAGTCGCCCATGCGGACGACGTTCATGCCGGCGTGCGCCATGAGCTGCGCGTCCTGCTCCCAGCGTGACTCAGGCTCCTCCGCCGTTCCGTCGTAGGGAAAGACCCAGTGCTCGGGGTAATAATCAGCGCCGAAATACATGGTAGTTGGTTGGTTGTTAGCGTTAGCAGGCTGGCGCAAGAGTGGCGCCTCAAGCAATCTCAAATTCAGCACAGTGCCACCGACAAGCCCATCTCGGTGTCTTGCAGACCCAATGCAGCGAGCGGTGCAGTCGGGCCGCAGTTGGAACACGGACAAGGAGAAGATTTTCATAAGGAGGGCAGGAAGGCATGGTGGAGGCGAAGGCTGCTGCTGCTGTCTGCCTCCTGCATTCCTGCTCTCCTGCTGAATCTCCTTGTCCGTGTTTCATCTGTGTTCCATCCGTGGCTAACGAATCGTTCAGGTTTGGTGAAAGAATCTCCGCTCGCCCTCGTCGCACACTGAGCTATTCTACCGCCATGTTGACACTGCTCGGAAAACCCACGCGCGCCTTCTGCGATGGACAGTCGCGCCGCGACTTCCTCCGCATCGGCGCGCTGGGCTTCGGCGGACTCACGCTGCCGGACTTGCTCCGCGTCGAGGCGCATGCGGGCATCCGCAAATCCCACAAGGCCATCATCAACATCTTCCTGCCCGGCGGCCCGCCGCATCAGGACATGTTCGACCTCAAGATGGACGCCCCGCGCGAGATTCGCGGCGAGCTCAAACCCATCCCCACCAACGTCCCCGGCATCCAGATCAGCGAGCTGCTCCCGCGCACCGCAGCCATCATGGACAAACTCGTCCTCATCCGCTCCCTCGTCGGCGCGCTGGACGACCACAACGCCTTCCAATGCCAGACCGGACGCCTCGCCCGCAACCAGCCCCCCGGCGGCTGGCCCTCCCTCGGCTCCGTCCTCTCCAAGCTCCAAGGCCCCGTGGACAAGTCCGTCCCGCCCTTCTTCGGCCTCGCACCCAAGATGGGCGAGATGCGCTGGGCGGACGCCGGCAAGCCCGGCTTCCTCGGCATCGGCCACGCGCCCTTCAAACCCTCCGGCGCGGGCAAGGACGACATGCTCCTCGACGGCCTCACCCTAGACCGCCTCGACGACCGCAAACGCCTCCTCACCAGCTTCGACAATTTCCGTCGTGACGTGGACGGCATCGGCCTCATGGACGGCCTCGACAGCTTCACC
>JACRKB010000050.1 GCA_016235545.1 Verrucomicrobiota bacterium
ACGATTCAACACTCCGGCGGCGTCCGCAAAACCGTCGAGGCAGCAGCCTCCGCCGTCGCGAAGTTGCTCCCCGCCGCGAACGCGCTGAAGCGCACGCCGCAGCCAGTTTCCAAACTCCTTCTCGCCGAGAACTGCGGCGGCTCCGACGGCAACAGCGGCATCACCGCCAACCCCGCGCTCGGCGTCGCCTCCGATGAACTCGTGCGCTACGGCGGCACCAGCGTGCTCGCGGAGACGCCGGAGATTTACGGCGCGGAACATCTGCTCACGCGCCGCGCCGTCTCTCGCGCCGTCGGCCAAAAGATTGTGGACCTCATCCACTGGTGGGAAGCATACGCGCGCGCGAACGGTGGCTCCATCGACAACAACCCCAGCTATGGCAACAAGGAGGGTGGCCTCACGACCATTTATGAGAAGAGCCTCGGAGCAGTCGCGAAAGGCGGGCAGTCGCCGCTCGCCGCTGTCTATGCCTACGCGGAGGAAATCACCACGCCCGGCTTCGGTTTCATGGACACGCCCGGCTACGACCCCGTGAGCATGACCGGCCTCGTCAGCGGCGGCTGCAACATCGGCGTCTTCACCACCGGGCGCGGCAGCGTGTATGGCTGCAAGCCCTCGCCCTGCATCAAGGTCGCGACCAACACCGCCATCTACAACCACATGATCGAGGACATGGACATCAACGCCGGCACCATCCTCGACGGCACGGAGACGGTGGAACAGGTCGGCCAGCGCATCTTCGAAGAAATCATCGCCGTCGCCAGCGGCAAGAAAACCAAGAGCGAACTCGCGGGCCTGGGCGACGACGAGTTCGCCCCGTGGCTGCTGGGCGCACAGTTCTGACTCGAAGTGCGCCTTCTCCCTTCCTCGGAGCAGGGGGCAACGGTGGCCGTAGGCCGGATGAGGGGTGGGGTAAGGCAAAAGGGAAAAATGCCGAGCCGCTATTTAGCCCGAACTCCGTAGTCTGCGCTCCGAAGGAGCACAACAAACCAGCCCGGGGCAACGCCCCGGGACATACGACCACGAGCGGCTAAGCCCTGAAAGGGCGGCACAAAAATGTTCCGCCCCTTCAGGGCGGCGAGGCTTCGTTCCTTTCACCCAGGGCGTTGCCCTTGGCTGTTATGTGGCTGGCCTTCAGCCTGTGACTTCGGAATTCGGGTTTAGCTCACTTTTGACTTCTTCCTTTTACCTTTTGCCTTCTCTCAGCGACGAAGTTTGGCGATGGCACTGCAAAGGACGCGGAGGAACGCAGAGAGAGAGCGAATGTCTTCGGCACCGACTCTTGGGAGGCTACGCCTCCTTCACGATGGCGAGGAACTGCTTCATCGCCGGCGAGAGCACCTTGTTCTTTTTGATGAGCGCCGCCAGCGGGCGGTGGAACTCCTCGCCCTCGAAGGGCACCTGAACAAGCGTCGCCTTGGACACCTCCTGTGCGATGGTCGCCTGTGGCAGGATGGACACGCCCGCATCAATCTCCACGGCGCGCTTCACGGTCTCCACGTTGTCGAACTCCATGACCGTCTGCACCGAGATGTTGTGCTCCTTGAAGATGCGGTCAATCGCCTTCCGAGTCGGGATGTCCGGCTCGAAGCTGATGAACTTCTGCCCCGCCAGCGCGGAGATGGGGATGGACTTGAGCCTGGCGAAAGTGTGCTGCGGATGGCAGACGAGCACCATGCGGTCCTTGCGCAATGGCACGATGTCCAGCCGCGGATCCTTCGCCGGATAGGCCACCAGGCCCAGGTCCACGGCGTTGCCCAGCACATCGTCATACACCTGGTTGGCGCGGCGATACTCCACGTGGATTTTCACCGTCGGGAAGCCCTTGAGGAACTTCTTCATGTAGGGCGGCAAGTCGTGCAGCCCGATGCTGTAAATCGTCGCCACGCGGATGGTGCCCGAGACGATGTCGCGCGACTCCGCGAGCTTGTTCTCCAGCTCGTCATACGCGTGGCAGATCCGCTTGCTGTAGTCGTAGAGGATGTCGCCCTCGCGCGTGAGGCGAAACTTCTTCTTGCTCCGCTCGATGAGCTGCGCCTTGAACTGCCGCTCCAGCGCGCTGATCTGCTGGCTGACGGCGGACTGGGTCACGCCATTGATCTGCGCGGCCTTGGTGAAGCTCTCGGTCTCGCTGAGGTCGCAGAACACCTTTAGGCTGGAGAGTTGCATGCGCCAATCAAAGACCAAAGGCACCTGCCCGTCAACTTGCGTCCCCGCAACGGCGGGCCGAAGGCAAACGGAAATGGGAAAAAGTGCCGAGCTGCGGGCGCAAGTCAGCTTTTGAGCGGTCGCGTAGCGACCCCTTGATGGTAGCCGTGGGTTTCAACCCACGGTTCGGCGTGCGTTAGCCATGCGTCGCGTAGCGATGCCGGAACGTCGCCGACGGAATGGTGTGGAAGGAGGTGATTCAAACGTCGCTACGCGACGCGGGTTATCGTCGGCCTGCACGGTGGGTTGAAACCCACGGCTACCATCAAGCCCTCGCTACGCGAGGAGAGCGAACTTCTCTCGATCCCGATCAAAACCTGATTCGCGCCTCAAACCGCGTCTGCCCCTCGTTATTCCTTCTGCCTTCTGCCTCCCTCCCTAACCTTTCACCTGCGCCAGCGCGTGGGTGAGGTAGGGCAGGAGCTGCTTCTTGCGGGAGACGACGCCATCGAGCTGGAAGATGCCAGGCTCGATCTTGGGGTAGTCCACCTCGGCCACGAAGCTCTTCGCGCCGGCCAGCAGCAGCAGGGAGCTTTGCATCACCACGTCGGTGACGAGGAGGGCGGCGAAGAAGTAGCCGTGTTCCTGACGGTGCTCTTCCAGAGCGGCGAGCACGTCGGCCTTGCGCTTCCAGAACTGGTCGAAGCCCAGCTCCTCGATCTGCGCGACACTGAAGGCGCGGCCACCCTCGATGTATTCCTTGCAGTCGGTGGTGATGGCCTGCGCGGCGGGCTTGGTGGTGAGCACGGAGCCGGAGGCGAAGAGTTTCTCGGTGAACCCGGTGGCGTTGACGCCGGAGATGGCTTCGAGCTTGGCGAGGATTTCCGCATCTCGCGCGGTCGTGGTGGGCGAGGTGAGGTTGAGCGTGTCGGAGACGAGGCCGGCAAGGAGCAGGCCGGCGATGCTGGGCGGCAGCTCGACGGCGTGGCGGAAGAAGCAGTCGGCCACGATGGTGCTGGTGGAGCCGACGGGCTCGTTGCGGAAGAGGATGGGCTGCTGCGTGGTGAGCGCGCCGATGCGGTGGTGGTCAATGATTTCGAGTATCTCGACCTTGTCCGCGCCGTGGACGGCCTGGGAGAGTTCGTTGTGGTCCACGAGGATGAGCTTGCGGTCCACTTTCTTGAGGTAGTCGGTCTTGGAGAGGATGCCCACGGTGCGGCCTGACTGGTC
>JACRKB010000048.1 GCA_016235545.1 Verrucomicrobiota bacterium
GAAGTGAACAGCGAGAATGCGACGCATCATGCGACCCACCGTCGAGTGAGTTTTGCACAGACATGGCTTTCCAGCGTTCCTTCGCCTCCTTCGCGGTCTTCGCGCGACCCTCCACGATCTCAACTGCATGGTTGGCTAAAGTTTCCGGTGATTCGCCGCGCTGACGGGGATGTCTTTCGGCGCCTCGACCAGCAGGCGTTTCACGTCGGCCACGAAGGCGCGCACGTCGGCCTCCGTCGTGTCCCACGCGCACATGAGGCGGCAGCCGCCCTGCCCGATGAAGGTGTAGAATTTCCAGCCCGCAGCCCGCAGCGCGGTGATGAGCCACGGCGGCATCTCGATGAAGACTGCGTTCGCCTCGCGCGGGAACATGAGGCGCAGCTCGGGCAGCGCCACCAGCTCGTCGTGGAGCAGCGCGGCCATCGCGTTCGCATGGGCGGCGTGCCTCAGCCACGCGCCACCTTTGAGCATCCCCACCCACGGCGCGGAGAGGAAACGCATCTTGGAGGCGAGCTGGCCGGACTGCTTGCAGCGGTAGTCGAACTCGTGCGCCAGCTCGCGGTTGAAGAAGACCACGGCGTCGCCCACAGGCGAGCCGTTCTTCGTGCCGCCGAAGCACAGCACGTCCACGCCGGCCTCCCACGTCACCTCGCGCGGCTTGCAGCCCAGGGACGCGACGGCATTGGCGAAGCGCGCGCCATCCATGTGCAGCTTGAGGCCAAGCTGCTTCGTCCTGGCCCAGATGGCCTTCAGCTCTGCGGTGGAATAGACCGTGCCCAGCTCGGTGGACTGCGTGACGCTGACGGCGCGGGGCTTGGGGTAATGCACGTCGGAGCGCTTCCTGACCATCCGCTCGATGCTGGCGGGGTCAATCTTCCCATCCGCGCCGGGCACGGTGAGCACCTTCATGCCGTTGCTGAAAAACTCCGGCGCGCCGCACTCGTCTGTCTCCACATGGGCGGTCTCGTGGCAGAGGACGCTGTGGTAGGACTGGCCCAGAGATGCGAGCGAGAGGGAGTTTGCCGCCGTGCCGTTGAAGACGAAGAACACCTCGCACTCCATCTCGAATGTTTCTCGCAAGAGGTCGGCGGCCTGCGCGGTCCAAGGGTCATCACCATAGCTGGGGGCGTGGCCGCAGTTGGATTCTTCGAGAGCCTTCCATGCCTCCGGACAGACCCCGGCGTAGTTGTCGCTGGCGAAGTGGCGGCGGGCGGATTGCATGCTGGCCGAGGATGCACAGGCTGAGGTTCGGTATCAATTTGCAATTGTCCCGCGATGACCGCGAAGGGGGTGCGAAGGGACAAGCCACCTCCCGTCGAGCACGTCGCGGCTCGCGCGCCCCCTGGGCTTTGGCGCGAAGTCAGACGCTCCGGTTGTGTGGCGAATTGACATGCGCGCCGGCTGGCGGGATAAGTAGCCCGACCCGCAACCAACTTTGGCCGACATGAAATCAACGGACTTTGCCGCGCGACCGCTCCCCAGGGCCGGCTTCACGCTCATCGAATTGCTTGTCGTCATCGCCATCATCGCGATTCTGGCGGGGATGCTCCTGCCCGCCTTGGGCAAGGCGAAGCAGAAGGCCCACGGAACGCAGTGCATGAACGGGCTGAAGCAGCTCGAACTGGCCATCACGATGTATAGCGACGATCACGAGGACAAAATCATCTCCAACAACAACGCCCCGGCTGCCGCCACCTCTGCCGAGCCGAACGCCTGGATTCAGGGCAACGTCCAGCTGGGCAGCGCCACTTACACGAGCGAGATTCGCAACGGCAAGCTCTTCCCTTACCACAACACGGAGAAGATTTACGTCTGCCCCGGCACGCGTGCAAAAACTGTTGCGGGCGCTCCTGCGGGCATTCCACACCACCGGTCTTATGCGATGTCGGTCGGGGTTAACTGCACGGTGGAGGCGCGCAGTGTCAGACGCATCGCCGAGATACAAAAACCCTCGGACTTGATTGTCTTCTTGGAGGAGAACCCGGTCAGCATCGACAACGGGGCCGCCGGCATCCGGCCCTTGAGCGCGCTGCAAGGAGGGGCTTGGAACACTTGGAACCCGCCCTCGGGCCGGCACAACAATGGGGCCGCCATTTCCTTCGCCGACGGTCACGTCGAGAACTACGTCTGGAAAGGCGCGTTCATCCGCGTCAACACCCAATACAACGACATGACTCACCCAACCCAGCGCACTTCCGCCACCGCCAACCCGCTGAACGGCACCTTCAACGTCGGCGTGAATGATGTTGACTCTCTCCGCATGGCAAATGGTTTGAACTACCAGTAAGCCACGCAATCCCCGCTCGCCAAAAGTTTCCCGTCGGTCTAATACGCCGCCCAAGATTATGAGCGGCCCATGCCCATTCCCCGCCCCGTGCCGGCGACTTGCAATCGCGGCCCTGTCCAGCCCGGCAGGGCGAGACTCCGTCGAGCCACCCTTCGAGCGCAGAGAGGGTAGCACGGCGGGTTTCTCGAATCGTCTGGCCGGGATGCTCGCCTGGCTCGCGCCTTCCTCGTCGGCAAATGGGGTTCGACGGAGTCTCACCCTACCAGTTTTGGTGACATTGCTCGCGTTGACCCTCCTCGCCCCCGCAGCCCCGCGCACGCCGTGGTCCACCTCGCGCGTCACCGGCTCGCCGAATCCTCCTGCGCCCTTCGTGGTCGAGCGCGCCTTCCCGCAGCTCAACTTCAACCGACCGGTCGAGTTCATGCGCCAGCCAGGGAGCGCCCGCTGGGTTTTGCTGGAGGAAGGCGGCAGGCTGGTTTCCTTCCGCCCGGACGCCGGCGTGACGAACACCGACCTCGCGTTGGATTTCACAACCTTCCGGCCCGATTCCGCGCGCACATTCGGATTCACCTTCCACCCCGGTTTCGCGACGAACCGATTCATCTTCATCAACAACAACGAGAGCTTCGGCAAGACGAACGGCGCTCGCGTCTCGCGCTTCACCGCCACGTCGCTGGACCCGCTGCGCCTCGACCCCGCCAGCGAGCGCGTCATCCTCCGCTGGCTCAGTGGCGGCCACAACGGCTGCACGCTCGTATTTGGTCCCGACGGGATGCTCTATGTTTCCACCGGCGACGCCGCCGTGCCGGACCCGCCCGACCATCCGCACAAGACCGGCCAGGACATCTCCGACCTGCTCGCCTCCATCCTGCGCATTGACGTGGACCGCACCGAGGGCACGAACAACTACGCCGTGCCCAAGGACAACCCCTTCGTCACCACGCCCGGCGCGCGGCCCGAGGTGTGGGCGTTCGGCTTCCGCAATCCTTTCCGCACCAGCTTCGGGCCGGACGGAATGCTGTGGGTCGGCGACGTGGGCTGGGAGCAGTGGGAGATGGTTTATCGCGTGAAGCGTGGCGGCAACTACGGCTGGTCCATCACCGAGGGCCCGAACTCCCGCGTCCGCACAGACGTGAGGCCCGGCCCCGGCCCCATCATCCCCGCCATCGTCGCCATCCCGCACAGCGAGGGAGCCAGCGTCACCGGCGGCCGCTTCTATCGCGGGAAGAAGTTTCCCAAGCTCATCGGCGCATACATTTTCGGCGACTGGGAGACCGGCAAATTCTGGGCACTCCGCCACGACGGCGACAAGCTCCTCTCCAACGACGAGCTTTGCGACACGGTGCTGAAACCCGTCTCCTTCGCCGAGGACGCCGACAACGAACTGCTCATCCTCGATCATCAGGGCGGCATCCACCGCTTTGCCCCCAACCCCGCGCCGCCTGCGAACCAGGCCTTCCCGCGCAGGCTCTCCGAGACCGGCCTCTTCGCCTCTCTCAAGCCTCTCTCGCCCGCGCCCGGCGTCGAGCCTTACGCGCCCGCCGCGCCGATGTGGAACGACGGCGCGGTCGCGCAGCACCACCTCGCCATTCCCGGCCAGGGCGTCATCGCCACGACCAACGCGCGCAGGGTCATCTCCGGCTTCATGTGGCGTTTTCCGACGGACACAGTCTTCGCCCGCACGCTCACGCTGGAGATGAAGAAGGGCGATTCCGCCAGCGCCCGCCGCATCGAAACGCAGCTCCTCCACTTCGACGGCCAGGGCTGGAACCCCTACACCTACCGTTGGAACTCCGCGCAATCCGACGCAGCGCTCGTCCCCGCCGAGGGCGCGGGCGACACCTTCAACGTGACCGACGCCACCGCGCCCGGCGGACGCCGCGAGCTGGCGTGGCGCTTCCACAGCCGCGCCGAATGCCTCCGCTGCCACAACGCATGGGCGAGCGAAACCGTCGGCTTCAACTGGCTGCAACTCGGCGCGGCCACCTACTCGCCAGCGAAGGGGCAGACCACCACACCCAGCGAACTCCGCCGCCTCGAAGCGCGTGGCCTCGTGCAGGTGAGCGGCGTGCCGAAGGACCTCGCCCGCCTTGTTAGCCCGCACGACGCGACGCAGCCGCTCGACCTGCGCGCCCGCTCCTGGCTCCACGCCAATTGCGCGGCGTGCCACCGCACCGGCGCGGGCGGGGCCGTGCCCGCACACCTCAACGCGGACAAGAAACTTGCCGAGCTGCGGGCGGTGGATGCCAGGCCCACGCGCGGCGACTTCGGCCTCGACGATGCGCGCGTCATCGCGCCGGGCCGGCCTTACAGCTCCGCGCTCCTCTGGCGCATCGCGACAGAAGGTGCGGGCCACATGCCGATGACGGGGTCGCGGACGGTGGATGAGGCGGGTGCAAGGCTGGTGGCCAAATGGGTTGGAGACATGAAAAAGCCTGAAGCGGACGCGGACACCAGGTTGACCGGCAACAGCGCCTCATTGCGCACCGCGCTCGTGGCAAACGACCTGCCAACCGCAGCCCACAACCAGTTGGTCGCTGGAATTTCGATGAACACCAACGCCCTCGTGCGCGACCTCTTCCAGCGCTTCCTCCCGCCCGAGCAACGCCGCCGCACGCTCGGCTCGGACTTCGCCCCGTCCGAAGTGCTCGCGCTGCGCGGCGATGCCAAGCGCGGCAGCGCCGTCTTCGCCAACGAGTCCGGCGGACAGTGCGTCCGCTGCCACCGCGCGCACGGCGCGGGCCGCGACTTCGGCCCCGACCTCACCGGCATCGCCCGCAAATACGACCGCGCCGCGCTGCTCACGCACATCACGCAGCCCAACCTCTTCGTCGCGCCCGAGCACCGCACACACTCAGTGATGCTCCGCGACGACACTGAGCTGACCGGCTTCCTCAAGTCGCGCACGCCCACGGAACTTCTCCTCCGCATCGAAGACGGCACAGAACGACGCATCCCCGCCACGCAAGTCGCGAGCTCCCGCGAGTCCGCCCTCTCTGCGATGCCGGAGGGCCTGCTCGGCGCGCTCACCGCGCAGGAAGTCGCCGACCTTCTGGAGTTCCTCCTCACCAAGTAGTGGCAGGGCCCCATCACTAGCCGGAGCTCCGAAGTGGAATGGCCGCGAAAGGTTCCCCGCTGTTTCCAGTGGAATGGAGTCAGCGGGGAAATCCGCGCAGGAGTCGCGCATGAAGGTAGCCGGTGGGAAGCTCCGCCTGCGGAGCGCACGCACCGGGGTTGGCTCCAAGCGCACGGCGCCCCGTGCGGGGCGCATGAATCATCGCCCTGCCAAGGTGGGGCTGTGCCAAGATGCGCCCGGAGCAGAAGTCAGGAGCCAGGAATCGTCCGAATTCTGACTCCTGGCTCCTGACTTCCGTCTCCCCTCGGTGGCCGCTGTTTTTTCTATTTGCCCGGCGCGGGCTTTTGGTCAACATCGCCCACCATGCAACGGCTTACATTTCAACGCGCGCTCGTCGCGGGGCTGGTCTGCCTGGCGGGTGTGTCGCTGGGCGCGGAATTCAAATTGAAGGACGGGACTTTGCTGACTGGCGAGGCGCTCGGTGCCAACGAGAAGAGCGTCGTGATCAAGAACACCGAGGGCAAGATGTTGCCGCGCACGGAATGGAGCAAATTCACGAAGGAGACGCTCAAGGAAATCGCGAAGAATCCGAAGATGCGCCAGTTTGTGGAGTTGCTCATCGAGGACGCCGCTCCCGCAGGTGTCGGCGCGGGCGGGGAGGTTGTCATCCCGGAAGTCGTGGCCTCCAAGCGCGAGTGGAAGAAGCCAAAGGAAGTGGCGGAGAAGCCCGTGTTGCCGGAAAAGCCGGGCATCATTGCCGGGGTGTTCACGACTGGCGTGGGCTGGTTGAGCCTGATCATCATCTATGCGGGCATCATCTACGCGGGTTTCGAGGTGGCCCTCTATCGTCGCCGTCCCAAGCAGCTGGTCATGGGCTTGTCCGCCATTCCCGGCATTGGCTTCTTCGCACCCATCGCCTTCCTCTGCATGCCGGCGGTGAAAACCGTGGATGAAACCAAGCCCAACGCCGTGGCGCAGGCCGCCGCGATACAGGCCGCCAAGGATGCGCAAAAGCCGGAGGAAAAACCCGCAGGCCCCGGCAAGAAAAAGCCAGGCCTCGCCTTCGGCAAGAAGTCAGACGAGGCCGCCCCCGCTGCCACCGGGCACAAACCCGTGGCCACCACCAAGCCCGGGGCCACGGCCGCACCCGTCGCCGCCGCCTCGCCCGTGACTGCCCCCGCGCCGCAAGGCGCCCCGAAGCTCGAACCAGCCGTCTATCGTCGGGGCGAGACCAACATCAACAAACGATTCATCGAAACCAAGTTCGGCGGCTTCTTCAAAGCCGTCCTCGGCCCCGCCGAGAAGGAGATGTGGCTCGTCTGGGTCACAGCCACCGGCGGCGAGTTCTGGAGCAAGCGCGTCGTCAGCATCAGCCAGACCGAGGTCGTTGTGAACTGCCCTCAGGAAGGCGGCGGCACCCTCGACCAGACCCTCCAAATCGTCGAAGTCTCGGAAATCCACCTCCGTCCCCAGGAAGGCTGACCCATGAAGCTCCGCACCATTCTGCTCTTCGGCGCACCCGGTTCCGGCAAGGGCACGCAGGGCAAAATCCTCGGCACCATCCCAGGATACTACCATTGCGCCTGCGGCGACGTGTTCCGCAACCTCAACGCCGACAGCCGCCTGGGCCACACCTTCCTCGATTACTCCAGCCGTGGCGAACTCGTCCCCGACGAGGCCACCGTGGACCTCTGGCGCAACAACATCCAGGCCAACACCATGCTGGGCCGCTTCAACCCCGAGCGCGACACCGTCGTGCTCGACGGCATCCCGCGCAACGCAGCCCAGGCCCAGATGCTTCAGGGCACACTCGATGTCCGCGCACTTCTCCACCTCACCTGCCCCGACCGGAACAAAATGATCGAGCGCCTCCAGCGCCGCGCCCTGCGCGACAACCGCCTCGACGATGCCAACCTCGACATTATCCGCACCCGGCTTCAGGTCTATGACCAGGAGACCAAGCCCGTGCTCGACTTCTACGGGCCAGACGTGGTCCGCGACATCAACGCCACCCAGACGCCAGTGGAAGTCCTCCGCGACATCCTCCGCGTCATCGCCACGCTCTGACCGTGGGCCGGCAGTTCAACGAGTTCAAGGCGTCGGAACTCCACTGCCCCAAGTGCGGCGTCTCCCAGCCCGTGCGCGAACGCGCCTCGGCGCTCCACGGCTCGCAGACCATTGAACTCCTCTGCTCACGCTGCGCCACCGTCGTCGGCCACCACACGGTGATTGACCACAGCCTCGGCGGCAAACTGGCCAAGCTCGTCGGCAAGCTGCTCAAATAGGAAGCCACAGATGGACACAGACAAGCACAGATGGAAATCGGTTCCCCTCTGCATCTGTCTTCATCAGTGGCCATCACTGGCTCAAATAGGAGCATGACCACCCCAGCCACCCTCGCCGAACTGGAAGACAGGCTCAGTGAGCCAGCCCCCGGCGTCATCGCCGCCCTCCGCGAACTTCCCGGCGACTTCCTCTTCCTTGGCGTCGCCGGCAAGATGGGCCCCACCCTCGCACGCATGGCCCGGCGCGCCTCCGACGCCGCCGGGACACGCCGCCGCGTCCTGGGCGTCTCGCGCTTTTCGGATGCCGCCCAAGCCGCCCATCTCAACGCCCACGGCATCGAGACGATCCGCTGCGACCTGATGGACGAGGAAGCCGTCGCGCAACTGCCGGACGTGGAGAACGTCGTCTATTGCGCGGCAATGAAGTTTGGCTCGACCGGCAACGAGTCGCTGACCTGGGCGATGAACACCTGGCTCCCCTCAGTTGTGTGCCGCAAATTCCGCCGCAGCCGCATCGCCGCCTTCTCCACCGGCAACATCTACGGCCTCGTGCCCGTCAGCAGTGGCGGCTCCGTGGAGACAGACTCGCCGCAGCCCCTCGGCGAATACGCCATGAGCTGCCTCGGGCGCGAGCGGATGTTCGAGCACTTCAGCCGCACGCTGGGCATCCCCACCGCCCTCATCCGCCTCAACTACGCCTGCGAGCTGCGCTACGGCGTGCTTGTGGACCTCGCGCGCAAAATCTGGGCCGGCCAGCCCGTGGACCTCGGCATGGGCTGGTTCAACTGCCTCTGGCAGGGCGACGCCAACGCGCACACGCTCCAGACCCTCGCGCTCACAGCCACGCCGCCGTTTGTGCTCAACCTCACCGGCCCCGAACTCCTGCGCGTCCGCGACGTGGCCGGGGAACTGGCCCGCCGGATGAGCCGCCCCGTGACCTTTACCGGCGCGGAAAGCAGCTCCGCATTGCTGAACAACGCCGCCCGGTGCCTCGGGCGCTTCGGCCCGCCCCGCGTGTCCGCCCAAGAACTGCTGGGCTGGGTGGCCGAGTGGGTGATGCGCGGCGGCCCCGACCTCGGCAAGCCCACCCACTTCGAGAGCCGCGACGGGAGATTTTGACCCGGAACGATTCCTCTGAACCAAAAAACCGCAGTTGGTTCACGCAAAGGACGCGAAGGATGCAACGCCGAATGGCATTTCTTCCAAATGTAGGCGCCGGCAGTTCTCACCCAACGGGTGAGAGGTCGCGGTTTCAAGAGTCTTTTCCTTTGCGCCCTTTGCGCCCTTTGCGTGAGGTTCAACTGCGGAATCTAGGCTGAACCCGACTTCCGAAGTTGGCCGCAAAAAGCGCAAGAAAACGCAAAGAAGACAGGGGCTTTCATCACATTGCCCGGAACTCTTTCACTCTGCGGACTCTTGGCCGCAATCTCCTCTCTTTGCGTTTTTTGCGGCCATTCCATTTCGGAGTTCGGGTTGAAACCCTCCGGGTTTGGGGCAGCGCCTCGCCGAAGTCGCCAAAAGCTGAGATGCGCCCACGCGAATTGCACCCTGACCTGACTCCTGACTTCTGACTCCTACTTCCCAAGTATGTCGAGCAGCTCGATCTCGAAGTAGAGCACCTCGTTCGGGCCGATGCCGGGCGGGCTGCCGCGCTCGCCGTAGGCGAGGTAGTGCGGGATGAAGAGCTGCCACTTGCTGCCCTTGGGCATCAGCAAAAGCGCCTCAGTCCAGCCTTTGATGACTCCGGTCACGTCGAACTCGGCAGGCAGGTTCTTCTCGTAGGAGCTGTCGAAGATGCCGCCGGGCTGGAGGGTTTTCTTGTCTATCACCTTGCCGGTGTAGTGGACGCGCACCTTGCTCTTCTCTGTGGGCAGCTTGCCAGAGCCAGCCGTGACCACGCGGTATTGCAGGCCGCTGGGGCGCTCGACGATGTCGGCCTGCTGCTTGTTCTTGGCGAGAAACTCCTTGCCGAGCTTGAGGTTGGTTTCGGGCATGTTCAGGTCCACCGAGGGCGGGATGTAGGTGGACGGGCGGTTGGTGCCGGCTTGCGCCACCGCTGTGCCGGTGGCGGGCGCGGTGAGCCACGGCGCATTCTTGGGCACAGGCAGGTTCAGCGCGGTGAGCAGTTGCAGGCGCATCTGTGGATTCCAACCCTCCCCAGCCGGGGCGTCAACGAGCCGGTCCAGCACCAGCTTGCGCAGCGTCGCCAGTGGCGGCAGGTCCACGCGGTCGCGCTCGGAGCGCTCGACCTTTTTCGCGTATTCGCGGTGAATCTCCCGGATGAGGCGCACGTAGCCCTGCGCGCGATCGTCCTCGCCGATGGCCAGCTCGTAGAAGTGCCGCATGAACATGCCCTCGATGGCGCTCTGCACCTTGTCCTTGCCCAGGTCCATCAGCTCCTTGTAGCGCTCCAGGACGAACTCGGTGACGGTCTGGCCGGGCTTGGTGTAGCGGCCGACGTATTTCTTCCCGAGGTAGTCGTGCCAGCGCGCGGCGTCCTGCTCACGGTTGTGCAAGTAAAGATCGGTGATGGCCTGCTTGAGGAAGTTCGCGTGCGCGTTCTTGATGTTGTCGAGGTTCGCCGGGTCGCCACCTTGCATCTGCTCGTAGCCTTCGTTCGCCATGGGGATGGCGACGAGGTTGGGGCCAAACTCGAAAAACTTGTCCACCGGGTTGTAGATGAGCCGCCCGCGCTGCGCGGCGAGCTGCATGGACTGGTAGATGACCCGGCGCAGGGTGATGAGCTGCTCGGCCTTGGAATTCTTCAGGCCCAGGGAGGCCCAATAGACTGCGTGAGTCTCCGGGAGACGCCATTCGAGCGGGCCATATTGCTCGTCCACCTCGCGCGCGAGCTTTGGGTCCATCTTGTATTTTTCGCGGAGGAGTTTCGTGCGCAGCCTTGCCTCGTCGGTCTGCGGGCTGAGGAGCTCCTCCCAGTTGGGCTTGGACTGGCTGCCGAAGACCTCGGTCATCTGGCGCGCCCACTCGCGCTTGTAGGTCATGTGGGCGTTGTCGAGGTTCGCGCCCATCTTGTGCTGAAAGTGCCAGGCCAGCTCGCGGTAGATAAGCGTCTCATTCGGGTTGTATTTGAGCGCCTCGTCGCGCAGCAGCTCGATGCCGCGGTTGACCCAGAACCAGCGGTCGTTCGGGTCGGGGAATTTCACCGAGATGTTGTAGGAGAGGTTCCACGCCTGATGCACCCAGACGGCGACAAAGTGCGGCTGCATCTTTGTGATCCAGTCGGAGAGCTGCACCATCTCAAAGTATTTCTCGTCGAGCTGGAGGTCGTTGAGACGGATCCAGAGCGCGTTGGAAACCAGTCCCCTGAAGCCGCCCAGCGCGACGGCGGTGAAGGCCATCGCCGGGGGCATGCTCTGGTCCGCCTCGACTCGTGTGAGCTTGAGGCGCGTGCGCTCGGCGGTCAGCTGGCGCTGGGCGAAGTTGACGCCGACCAGCAGCACGAGCGCGAGCAGCGTGAGCAGGGGTTTGAAAAAGCGGCGATCGTTCATGTCAGCCCTTGCCCTGCGCCGTCGCCAGTTCACGCCGCGTGAACGCGAGGATGCCAAACGCGGCGAAGATGCCGCCGATGAGGCACCAGATTTGCAGAACCGCCCGCAGCAGCGTCATCCACGACACGCTGCGGCCCGTGCTCAGTGCGTCGATCGGCGAGAAGGAATTCACCAGCGTCAGCACGTCGTGGGCGGTCTTGAAAAGCGGCACCATGATGAAGTCCACCGCGCCCAGCACGCCCTCGGGCACGCCGGTGTCGTGGTTCGTGCTGCCGAACGTGCCGTCCTTGACCACCGTGGCGATGGTGCCGCTGCTCATGCCCACGATCAGGACGGTGATGGAGAAAAAAGCGGCGACCGGGAAGGACAGGTAGCTTGCGCCGGCCAGCCCAACCGCCGCGAGCAGTCCCAGCCAGATGAAGACAATCGCCGTGCCGCGCGTGAAGTTCAGCCCGAAGCCGCTCTCGTGGTAGAGCACCTCCATCCCCTCCTCGAGGTCGAAGAGCACGGCGGCCTGGTTGGGATTTCCGAAGAGGATGAAGAGGCGGCCCTCCGCATCCAGAAGGTTCTTGAACTTGCCGCCCTTGACCGGGTCGGAGACGGGATTGCCCTTTTGGTCGAGCAGGTTGATGCCGAACTCGTGGAAGGTGTCGGTGGTGAGCGGGCGGCTGATGCGGACGCGGTTGGTCGCGTTGGGCGGGCCGATTTCCCACAGAGTCCCGTAAGTCTCAGGCTTGAGGCTGTATTGGGCGCTGCGGAACTTGACCCGGAGGTAGATGGGCGTGTTCTCCAACTGGCCGCGGGCCAGCCCGGTCTCGATCACCCACGGGCGAGTCTGCTGCGGCGGCACGGCCTGATACTGCGACTTGATGGCCTCCTTCACATCCTTGCGCACCTGTGCGAGGTCCGCGCCGTTGGCCACCGCGCCAATTTCCTTGATGCGCTCCTTCAGGACTTTCTCCACGTCGGCGTCAATGTCCGGCGGCACTTCCTTGAGCGAGCCTCGGGCGATGAGCAGCTCGTTCTTCAAGATGGCCTGCTGCTTGTCCGGCAGGCTCGCCGCGCGCCACTGGATGAGGAGGTAAATCGAAAGGCCGGAGAGGCCAAGCAGCACGAAGTTCAGCCCCATGATGCCGAGCCATTTGCCCAGCCAGATTTGCCAGCGGGCGATGGGCTTCACCGCGACCATCTGCATCGAGCAATCCTCCACATCTCGCGCCAGTGTGCCGGTGGCCAGCCAGAGCGTGACCAGGCCGAGGATCGCCGTGACCGCGCTGAGCGTGTAGGTGATCACGATCTGCACGAGGCCGCGCGCGGTGCCGTCGTGTTTCAGCGCGAGGGGCAGGCCGACGACCACGAGCACGAGCAGGACGGCGAGCACGGGCAGCAGGCGATAGCGCACTACGGCCTTGATGGTGAGCCGCGCGACGGCCAGCAACTGCCGCAAGCCCGCCGGCACGGTCAACAGTGCCGGGGCAACCCCAAGCCGCCACTCGGCGGGAATGTCCTCGCCGACGGCCTTGAACTTCGCGATGGCGTCAGCGGGAGAGGTGGCGGGAACAAGACCCTGATAGAAATAGCCGCGCTCCTGATACGCGCGGCTTAGAAGATAGTTTGCGCGCGCGCCGAAACAGGCCTGCAGACCGACACCCACGGCGATGAGCAAACCAGAATTCTCGGAGACCAGCTTGGTGGCGATGAGCGCGAGCGTCACGTGGACGACGAGCAGCGCTGCGCCGGGAAGCCAGACGCGCATGGCCAAGGCCCAGCCCCAGGCAAGCATCGCCGCAGGCCATGAGAAGCCGTGCTTCACGGCGGCGAGGCCCTGGTGCGGATGCCTCAGGATTTCAAAATGGGCGGACATGACGATTACTTCGGCTTGCCCAGAAGGTTCGCGAGCCTCTCGTTGGACTTCGCCTCGTCGTGCACCTGCTTCGCGGCGACCTCAACATGCGGCTCGGGCGCGACAGGAGCCGGAGCGGCGAGGGCTTCCAGTTTTTTCTGCTGTTCCACCTGCACGGCACTGGGCGTCAGAACCACCGGCTCCACCACATCCGGTGCGGCGGGCCCGGCCACGAGACGGTCGAGCACGCGCGCCTGCTGCTGCGCTCCGGCTTCCGCCCCACCTCGCAGGTATTCGGCGACCTGGCTGCCGGAAGTCGCCCCGGAGGTGTTCTGCTCGCTGGCCCGCGCGCGGTTCACCACGCCGAGGAAATAGCTCTCCAGATTCTGCGTCGGGTTGTCGAGCTGGATGCGGTCAGCAGCCACATCACGGCGGATGGTGCTGAGGATGTTTTCCATCGCCTCGCGCGGCAGCGCGGGCAGCGTGATGCGCACGGAGTCGCGCTCGGTGAGCAGCTCCTTGAGCGTGCCGTCGGCCTGGATTTTGCCGCCGTAGTAAATCACCACTCGGTCGCACACATCCTCCACGTCGCTGAGAAGATGGCTGGAGAGAATGACCGTCTTGCCACGGTTCTTGAGCGCGAGGATGACGTCCTTCACCTCGCGGCAGCCGAGCGGGTCGAGGCCGGCGGTCGGCTCGTCGAGGATGACGAGGTCGGGGTCGTTGATGAGCGCCTGCGCGAGGCCGATGCGGCGCTGCATGCCCTTGGAAAATTCGCCCACGGTGCGGCTGCGGACCTGGTTGAGGCCGACCATTTCGAGGAGCTGCTCGGTGCGCTTGTTCCTCTGTTCGGGCGGGAGTTCGAAGAGGTTGCCGAAGAAGTCGAGCGTCTCGCGTGAGTCGAGATACTTGTAGAGGTAGCTCTCCTCGGGCAGGTAGCCGATGCGCGCCTTGGTCTTCACATGGCGCGGCGAGTGGCCGAAAATCTCGATGTGACCCTTGGTCGGGTAGAGCAGGCCCAGCAGCAGCTTGATGGTGGTGGACTTGCCGGAGCCGTTGGGTCCGAGCAGGCCGAAGACCTCGCCGCGCCGGACCTCGAAGTTGACGTTGTCCACCGCGCGGGCCTTGGGCCGGCCCCAGAAATCCTTGAAGACCTTGGTGAGGCCGCGCACGGAGATGACGGCCTCGGTGACGGTGCGCGCGGAGGCTTCGGGCTGGAGGGTGTCGAGGGCGGTCATGGGAGTTTCGCAGCGCGGCGTTTGAATTCACGGGCAAGTCGGCGGAAAAAATGTCCCATCGCAATGAGACCTACGCCTACTACTACAAACATCGTGTGTTCCACGCGACCGCCAATCCCCATGACCAGCGCGTAGCTACCAACACTAACCCCGGCCACCCCAACCGGGTAGCCAAGGAATGCCAAGAGCCGAAACATGGGCACCAGTGACACAAGGTTATACCGCGTGAACTGGGTTTCTGCGTGGCTTGCTTCAACCTCGGCCTCACACCGTCCCTTGCAGGCTGACATTCCGGAGCTTTCCACAACGCATCCGGAGCAAAGCGCCCTCCCGCAGTGCTTGCACACCGCGATGGCGTCGAGTTCACGATGGTTGAAGCATTTCATCGGGCAGCGAAGTCGCTCTCATTAGCACCCGGCTTCAGCCGGGTGTCCGGGCGGCAAGCGCAAGGGAACCGTTTCAACGGTTTCCGTCCGGCGGTCGTGGCGCACCCGGCCAAACCGTTGAAACGGTTTGGCTTTTCTCCGCCGCCAATCACCCGGCTGAAGCCGGGTGCTAATGAGAGGGTTCCACCCATGCGTGTAAAGGCTTCGGTGCTCATTGGATGGTTCCCGCGTAGAGGTCAGCCATCGGGAACACCAACTCGAAGTCATTCCAGTGGAGAAAGCCGTCTTCCACGGTGAACTGCTTGAAGCGGGACTTGTCGAGATATGCGCGGATGGATGGGTGCGCCGAGGCGGTGAGGAACGGGCCGAAATCCACCAAGTTTTCCTTCCCGTCATCGAAGCGGAGCCGCAGGCGATACTGAGCGACGTAGCTCGCCGACTCGATGGCGACGACCTTCCGATAGCGAAAATCCACTTTATCCAGCCCGGAGGGCTTTCGGAGCTTAGCCGGGGGCACCGCCCCCGGACACGGTCCTGAAAAAGATTTTGCCCCAGCGGGGCGACGGAATTGCGATTGGGCGCTTTCCGGCGTCCCTCCGGGACGCGGGAATTTGGTGGTTTCATTCCGGGGGCGGTGCCCCCGGCTAAGTTCCAGAAGCCCTCCGGGCTGGCTATCGAAACGGCTTCGCGACGCCTCGGCCGAACTATTTGTGGCAGATTGCGGTATGGGACACATCGCGTCTCCCCTCACGCCAGCTTCGGCTGCAACTGGCCGGCAGCCTCATGCTTGCTCGCGCCACCGGCAGACGGCGGATTCGCGGGCGCTCCGGCCTGGAAGGGTTCCAGCTCCTCGCCCTGGCGCACGAGGCGGGCGCTGTTGAAGACGACGATGAGCGAGCCGGCGACGTGCATCAGCGCGGCGACGATGGGGTTGATGTAGCTCAACGCCGCGAGCACCAGCCCGCCGATGACGAAGACGATGCCGAAGAGGAAGTTCTGGTTGATGACGCTGCGGGTCATGCGAGAGAGGCGGATGAGGAAGGGCAGCCGGCGGAGGTCGTTGTTCATCAGCGCGATGGTGGCGCTGTGGATGGCCACCTCACTGCCAGCCGCGCCCATCGCGATGCCGAGGTCGCCGGCGGCCAGCGCGGGCGCGTCGTTGACGCCGTCGCCCACCACCGCGACGCGGTAGCCTTTGGCACGGATGGCCTTCACATACTCGACCTTGTTCTGCGGCAGACACTCGGCCACGACTTCCTCGCACCCGATGTCCTTCGCCACGCGGGCGGCGACGGGCTGGCGATCGCCGGAGACCATCGCCACGCGGCGGACGCCGATCTCCTTCAAGTCGTGCAACGCCTCCTTCGCCTCGTGGCGCGTCTCGTCCTGCAGGCCCACCCAGCCGATGCACGCGCCGTTGCGCGCGACGAAGAGCAGGCTGTAGCCCTCGGTCTCGTTCACGTCCACGGAGCCGAGGATGTCGCCGGTCACGCCGTTGTCCTTGAGCCACTGCGCGCGGCCCACGAGGACGACCGTGCCATCCACGTTCGCCTTCACGCCGCGACCGGCAGTCTCGGCAAAATTCTTCGGGTCACTCAGCGGAACGCCCGCCTCCAGCGCGAGCGCGGTGAGGGCCTTGGCCGTTGGGTGGTTGCTGAACTGCTCGGCGCTCGCGGCGATGCGGAGCAGCTCGGCGGGGGCCGTGCCGCTCAAAGGCGCGAGGCGGCTCACGGCAAGCTTGCCGGTGGTGAGCGTGCCGGTCTTGTCGAAGACGAAGGCGTTGATTTTCGCGGCCAGCTCGATGTCGGCGACGTTCTTGATGAGGATTCCCAGGCGCGCGGCGGCGGAGAGCGCGGCGACCATCGCCGTGGGCGTGGCGAGCACGAACGCGCACGGGCAGGCGACGATGAAGACGGCGATGACGCGGCTCAACTCGCCGGTGAACGCCCACACGAGCGCGCCGATGACCAGCACGAGCGGCGTGTAGAAGCTCATGTATTGGTCCACGATGCGCATGATGGGCAGCTTGGTCTTCTCAGCGGCGAGGATCAGCTCGCGCACGCGGGAGAGGGTGGAGTCGGTGCCGGCACGGGTGACTTTGATTTCGAGGACGCCTGTGAGGTTGATGGTGCCGGCAAAGACAGGGTCGCCGGGCTTGCGGTCCACGGGGAGTGATTCGCCGGTGATGTTCGCCTGGTTGATGGAGCCTTCACCGGAGACGATCTGGCCGTCGGCGGCGACGTTGTCGCCGGGGCGGACGCGGATGACATCGCCGTTGGCAAGCTCGTGGACGGCGACTTCCTCCTCCTTGCCTCCGACGATGCGGCGGGCCTTGGTGGGCGTGAGCTTGATGAGGGACTCGATGGAGAGGCGGGCGCCCTCGGCTGTGCGGCTCTCGATGATCTGGCCGAGGAGCATGAAGAAGCTCACGACGCCGGCTTCCTGATAGTGGCCGCTGGCGAAGGACGCGAGGACTGCAAGCGCCACAAGCTCGTTGGTGGTGAGGTTGCCCCGGCGGAGATCCTTCACGGCCACGAGCACGATGGGCCAGCCGAGGACGATGGCTCCGATGCCAGCGCTGAGGTCAGCCATGGTCTTGCCGTTGACGGTGAACCACTCGATGATGAACGAGTTGATGATGAGGATGAGGCCGAGGATCGTGACGCCGAGCTGCTGTGTGGCGTGATCGTGGTCGCCGCAGGAGGAGCATTTCTCGCCGTCGGCGTGGTTGTGTTCGTCCTGCTGGCTGAGGAGGGAGGTGACCTGCATGAGAAAGTTTCGGGTTTAGAGTTTCGAGTTTTGAGTTGTGCCGAAGCTCCGAATGGCCCGCGTGCGGCGGACGCCAACTCGAAACTCAAAACTCAAAACTCGAAACGGGTTCATTGCTGTTTCGGCGCAGCCGGCTTCAACGGCTCACGGTTCAAAAGGATGCGCAGCTCGCGCGGGGTTCCGTCGGAGCGCTCGACGAGGAAGTATTTCTCCTGCGCGTTGGCCAGGACGGTGGCCATCGTCTCGGTCAGGCGGCGGTCGCGAAAGAGCTGCGGGTTGCTTTTGAACTCCGGCAGGCGCGCGAGGAAGTAGTCGGCATCCGCCTGCGCGGACTGGACGATGCGCGTGGCGTCGGACCGGCCCGCGTTGCGGACGGCGTCAGCCTCGGCCTGTGCCCGGGTGAGCGTGGTGTTGGCCTCGCCCTGCGCGGTGTTGATGGTCTTGCGCTTGTCGTTCTCGGCCTCGAGCACGGCGTCAAATGCGGCCTTCACCTGGCGCGGCGGGATGGCGGTGACGTCGCAGCCGCGCGGGTCGAACTCGACGCCGAGGTTCTGGGCCGAGACGAGCTGCTGGACGCGGTTCATCAGCCTCTCCTTGAAGCCGGCGATGTCCTGGCGCGTGGCTTTGTCCACGGTGAACTGCGCCGAGGCGTGATGGAGCGCGTTGTTCAGCGCGTTCTGGACGAGGTTTGAGGCTGCGGTGAAATCAAACACATGGGCCACTGGGTCGCTGATGTAATAACGCAGCGTCACCTTGACGTGCATGATGTTGCCATCGGCGGTGAGGGTGTAGCCGTCGGTGGCGGGGTTGAGGGTGCCCCCGGCGGCCGGTTCCTGCCCGGCGAGTTCCTGTTCCCGCGTCACGGGATACCAGCCCGCGCTGGAGACGACAGTGTGGACCTGGCCTTTCGGGATCTTGACAATCTCGTTGATGGGAAACGGGAAGGACCAGTGGAGGCCGGGCTTGAGCAATGCAGCCTCGCCGATGCCGGTGGGCGCGCCGAAGAGGAGCTTGATGGCGACCTCCTGCGGGCCAACGGTGAAAATGCCGGAGGCAAAGAAGAGGACGATGAGGCCCGCCATGACGACGCGGACCACGAGGAAGCTGCTCTTCAACGCGTCGGAGAGGGCCTGCGTGCTGGAGTCCTCCATCGGCAACTCGTGCTCAGGCTCGGGCGCGCCGGGGCCGTGCGAATGCGAATGCGCCGGGGCTTCCGTGCCCGGCCCGTGGCTGTGGCTGGGGTCGCCCGGCCCGTGGGAATGAGAATGGTCGTGATCGCTCATGGCAGGCTGCTTACTTCTTGCCGGCAGGGCGGGCGGGGGAGTTGGTGGCGCGGAGCAGGTCGAAGGGCGGCGTGTTCTGGTCGAGAATCAGCGTGGCGCGCTCCTTCGAGACCTGTTCCATCGAGGAGAGTTTCTGGAGGAACACGGCGAGTTCCGGGTTTTGTTCGAGGGCCTTGTAAGCCTTCGCAGCCTCGGCCTCGGCCTTGCCGCGGAGGGTTGTGGCCTCGGCCTCGGCCTTGGCGAGTAGCTCGCTGCGGTCGCGGTCGGCCTTCGAGCGGATGATGCTCGCCTCGCGGTCGCCCTCGCCCTCGAACTGCTTCACGAGGCGCTGGCGCTCCTCCTTCATGCGCTCGAACACCTTTTGCGTGACGCTCTCCGGGAAGCCGAGGCGCTTGATGCCAAGGGATTTGATTTCGAGGCCGAACTTTTCCTTCGCCGTGCCGGCCACCTGCTGGAGCATTTCCTTCTCGATGTCCTCGAACTTGAGCTGGGCGGGGTCGGTGTTGATGAAGTGGCTGAAGGGATGGCGCCCGACGGCGGCGTTCTTGGCGCTGCGGATGAGGCTTTCGAGGTTGCGCTTCGCGTCGTCCACGCCGCCGGGGAAGCTGCGGTTGAACTTCTGGGGTTCGGTGATGCGCCAGCCGACATAGACGAGCACGAGCACGTTGCGCTGGTCGAGGGTCTGGGCCTCCTCGAACTTGCCCTCGAAGTTATGCACGCGGGCGTCGAATCGGTGGACTTTCTGGATGGGCCACGGGAGCTTGAGGTGCAGGCCGGACTTGATGATCCCCTCGTCGGCCTTGCCGAAGGTGGTGAGAAAGGCGACCTCGTTCTGCCGCACCTGGAAGAGGAACGAGATGGAGCCGAAGATGAGTAGGATGACGAGGCCGAGGACGAAGGTTACTGGGTTGCGCATAGTCAGTGGGGGGCGGTCAGAGAGGGGGATTGAGAGTAAGAGTAAGAGTAAGATTACGATTAAGATTAAGAGGAGGCAGGAGACGCGAAGCCGCTGTCGGCCTCTTAATCGTAATCTTACTCTTAATCTCTCGGCTCATTTCTTTGCTGGGATTTCCAAGTTCAACAGGTCCTCGCGAATCTTGTCCTCAAGGTTGAGCTGGATCATCTCCTGCGCGTTGGTCGTGGCGATGATGTATTTGCGGGACTTGGCGATGGCCTTGGCGAAGGTCTGCAGATAGAGGCGCTGCGGATAGACGGTCGGCGCGGCCTCGAACGCGGCCATCTGGTGCTGGAACTGCCCGGCGATTGCCCCGGCCTCGGCGACACGCCGGACCTCGAAGGAGCGGGCGGTGTCCTGCACCTTTTGGGCCTCGCCCGCAGCCATCGCGCTCATCCTTGCAGCCTCGCCCTCTGCTGTGAGTATCTTCGCGGCGCGCGTCTGCTCCGCGCCGATGACGGCCTCGAAGGCCTCCGCAACGCTGACAGGCGGGTGCACGTCCTGAAGCCCGACGAAGAGAATCTCCGCGCCGAGCTGCTCCTGATCGGCGGCCTTCTGAATGTTGGCGCGCAGACTGTCAGCGGATTTCTGCCGGCCCACGGACATGAAATCGAAGAAGTCCACACTCACGAGGTGGCGCACGACCTCGCGAGTCGCGAGGCGTTCCAGCAGCTCGTTCGGATTGGCGTGGTTGCGGGCCCAAGCGACGATGTCCTTGATCTGATACTGCACCGGAACGCTGGCGGTGACGAGGTTGGCGGGCGGGGCAGACTTCTCGCCGGCGGCGTTGGTGTTCGAAGCGCTGTCCTGTTCCTTGTTGGCGACGGGCAGGTTGAACTCCTCTTTGTAATGGCTCTTCGTCCAGACGATCGTGCTCTCCGGCGCCGCGCCGTGATCATCCTCCTTGGTCACCACGCCCACGGTGAAGGTCTGCACGCGGTGGGTCTGGAAGCGATACACCGAGTCAATCGGCCACGGGAACTTGACGTGGAAGCCGGGATCGAGGACGGGGCGGCCCTCGGCTGGCTTGCCACAGCGTTCCAAGATCGCCTGCTCCTCAGGCTCAATGAAGACGAAGCTCGTTGAAAGCCAGAGCAGGCCGGCCTGAATCAGGAGCAGCCAGAGGAACGCTTTTTGAAGGAACTGGAAGAACCATGTCTCGGAAACCTTGAAGCCGAACTGGTAGTCCAGCGCGTGCGCCGCCGTGGTGAAGACGCTCTCCGGCTGGCCGAGCAGGCCCACGAGACGGCTCTCGTAAAGCACGCGCGCCGCCTGGCCCCGGACACGCGGCCGATAAATTTCGAGGATGAGCGCGAAGAGATTTTCGACCGCCGCGAGCGTGAGAATCACGCACAATGCGCGGGCCATGAAGAGATCCGCCTTCGAGTGGCCGAAGTGAATCGCCACGTTGCCCGCCGCCGCCAGCAGGCACAGATACGCGCCCAGCAGCAGGTAGCTGCCGGCAGGTTGCAGCAGCCGCTGGCCTTCGAGGCGCGCCACGTTCACGGAGTAGCGGCCCGGGAGGAACTGGAGGAAGAAGAGGAAGCCGAAGAACGCCGCCATCATCGGCAGCGAGGCGCGCACCTCGCGGGCCTCGGGATTGAGGACCTGCTTGCCGAGCCACCAAGCAGCAGCAGCCTGCAGCACCAGCAGCACGATGCAGAAAGCCGGCACCAGCCACCGCTCGAACTGCTCGCGGGCGCGGCGCGCGGGGAAGGCTTCCGCGTCCGTGGCCTCGAAGAGCGCGGTGTTGCGGGCGGACTTGGCCAGCTCGTCCAGCTCGAGCTTTTCCAGCTTCTCGCGGGCCTCCATCCGCATCTGGAAATAGCTGAACAGGGCCACCAGGAAACCCAGCCCGAGGAACACGCCCACCACCTCGTCCGTGTAGGACGCGGTCGCGCGCGCGATGAAGGTCCCGACGCCGGCGGCGGCGAGGGCAAAGAGGAGGTTGACCAGCCCGGTCGGTTTCAAGTTGCGTTCCATCTGTTCAGCTCAGCTCACGGTCCTCAAACAACATCAGCGCGACGGCCAGCGACGCGCCCAAATATCCAACCACATACCCGATGGCCTTGCCCACGTAGCCCCAGACGCCCGCTATCGCGTGCGACCGGGTGCCTTCAATCGCGTCCGCCAGCCAGAACAACTGCCAGTTCGGAAGGACCGTGTGAAACACCGTCGCCCACCACACACCGGCTTCCGCCCGGCGGCCAAACAGGTAATCGCTCATCAACCCGAGCAAAAACAATGCCGTGCAGATGACCAGCGTGGGCACCGTGTCGTAGCGCGTCGAGCACGCCAGCGCCAGCCCGGCAAAAAGCAGCAACGCCAGCAGCACCAGCACGCACGCCGGCAGGAGCCGCCAGTCCACGACATACATCCCAGCCTCCGTTGCGCCGTTGCGCTTGAGTTCGATGAAGAAGGCCAGCACGACAAAGGCAATGCTCGTCATCACCGTCACGAAGAGCACCGCGTCCGACACGAACGGACGGCGCAGAAAGTAATTGGTGAACCCAGCCAGCACGTATGCCAGAGCCACAGCCCCGAAATATATTCCCGTCCCGACCAGGTCCGCCTCGCCATAGGCATCGAACGCCATGCGGCTCGCCAGCAGCGTGGCCAGCGTGTTGACGTAGGCCAGCACCGCCAGCGCTGCCGCCAGCCCGCAGTATTTGGCCAGAAGGAATTTCGCGCGCCCCACCGGCTTGGCCAGCACCGCCAGCGCCGTCCCGGTGCGGATTTCGTGCGCCACGGACGAGGACGCGCTCAGGACCGCCACGAAGAGCCCGATCATGAGCATCACCGCCAGCGCGCTGTCCTTCACCAGCTTCGTGTCCTCTCCCATGCCGAAGTAGGGCACCGCCGCGAGGAACACGATGAACAGGGAGGACAGAGTCGTGAGCAGCAGAAAAATCGGCTGCCGGACCAGTTCCATGAAGGCATTCGTGGCGATGGTGGTGAACTGTCGCATTTGTTTGGTGCGGCGGGATAATACGGACGGAGGACGGCTTGGCAACCCCCTGAATGAAGATTGTGAGCAGGAGGCGCATCTCCGTTTCTGGCAACGCAAGAGGCTTTTCGGGACCTGCTCGTAATCCTGATCCTAATCTTGCTCCGCTGCGGGGAACGGGAGGAGGAGCAAGATTAGGATCAGGGTTACGAGCAGGCGGAGCGGCCCAACTGCATCACTCGCCACATTGGACCTGCAAGAAACTGAGAGGCGCCCAACGCGCAGGGCGGTCACTTCGCCGGCTTGACGGGGGGCTTTTCTTTGAAGGCGGAGCGCAAGAGCCAGTGGCGCTTCAACCCCTGAACCAACCCGTCCGTGTGGACGATGGCGGCTGAGACTTCGGTGAGCAGGTTGGTGTTGCCCGCGACCTGCGCGTTCAGGTTGCTGGTGAGGTTGGCGAGGTGTGTCAGCGAACGGTCAAGATTCAGCGCGAGGGTGGTGAGGTTCGTGTCGGCGGTGCTCATGAGGCGGCGGGTGTCGGCGAGCGTGGTGTTCGCGTTGCTGAAGGTGGTGCGCACGTCGGCCAGCGTGGTGCGGACGGAGAGGAGTGCCTGCTCGGCGGAGGTGCTCATGTTTGTGGGCAGCAGCCAGGTGCCGAGGGAGCCGGCAGGGTTGGTGAGGTTGGCGGTGATGCGGTGGACGTTGGAGCTGACGGGGTGGAGGCTTGCGACGAGGAAGTTCGCGTTGCTGACAACGGGCTTCAGCTCGGCCACGCGGGCGTCGAGGCCTGTGAGGGTGCGCGTGCTGGTGGCCAGGAGCGCGGTGACCTGGTTGGTGAGGCCAAGGATGTTGGGCAGAGCGGTCTCGATTTGGGAGACGAGCTTCTCGGCGCGCTTGGTCAGGGCGAGGGATTCGTCGGCGACGATGTAATACGGCGTGGAGCCGACGCTCCAGTTGGTGTAGTTGGCGGACTGATCCTGCCATCTGGCGGTGATGAGCTTGCCCTTGACCTCGTAGGCGGCGCGCAGGGTTTTCTTGGAGCCGTCGAGATTGGTGTAGCCGTTCCAGCCGCCGGGGAGGATTTCCAGGTAGCGCCCGCCGAGGAGGTCGCCCGCGTTCACGCGCACACGGGAGTCGTTCCAGATGTAGCCCACGGAGTGGCTGCGGATGACGAACTCGACATAGACAAAGCGGCGGTCGAAGTATTCCTCCGAGTCTGGTGCCATCGGCTGGATGGCGGTGATCTCGCCGGCGTCGAAGCCCATCATCTTCACCTTGTCGCCAGTCTTGAAGCCGCCGGCGCTGTCCACGTAGGTGTAGAAAGGGGCCTTGAGATCGAACCAGCCCTTGTTCTTCGCGGTGTAGTAGAAGTAGTAGCCAAAGCCCGAGAGCAGCAGCGCGGTGGCGAGGATGACGAACACGCCCACGGTGTGCTCGACGCGGCTGAGGCGGGTGCGGAGTTGCGGGGTGAGGTCTTGCAGGGGCATGGCTCTAAAATGGGAATGGGGAATGGGGAACCGGGATTGGGAAAAAGGGGCGCTTGTTCATGCGGTCATGAATTCATGGAGGGCCGGCTCGGCGCTGGCGGCCAGCTCCGCCCGCCCGCCAAGTGACAACCACCGCCGGCCTTGCAGCAGCGCGAACTGCCGCGCGCGTTCCTGCCACGGGCGCAGGTCGTCCGTCGTGGCCACCAGCGTGAGGGGACGGCCCACGAAGGCCGGGTGGCCCGCGTTGAGCGCGGCGAGCGTGTCCAGCCACCAGCGGGTCTGGCGCGGGTCCAGCCCGGCGAGCGGGTTGTCCAGCAGGAGCACTTCCGGCTGGAGGACGAGCGCGCGGGCGAGCGCCACGCGCTGCCGCCAGCCGCGGTTGAGCTGGCCGGCGTTCTGCCCCGCGAACTCCCTCAACCCGGCGAGTTCGAGCACGGTGGCCACCGTCTCGCGGGCCTCACCCTGAGGGCAATTCCGGTGGTAGCGCAGCGGCAGGGAGACGTTTTCCTCCACGGTCATCTGGGTGAAGAGCCTTCCTCCATTCTCAAACACCAGCCCCACGCGCAGCCGCTCCGCGACCAGTTCCGTCTGCGTGAGCGAAGTCGCCTCCCGCCCGAAGAGGTGGTGCGTGCCTGCGGCAGTCCGCTGCAACCCGGCCACCGTCGTGAGCCAGTCGCTCTTGCCGGTCCAGTGCAGGCCGCCGACCGCCCAGAAATCCCCCGGCATCAATCTCCAGTCCACGCCCTCCACCAGCGCCACATCCGGCTCCTGCGCGGATGCGATGCTCGCACCCACCAGCTCGATGAGCGGCGGGACGGAAGGGTTGTCCTGGGGCTTGGCCATGTCCTACATGAACAGATAGACCAGGATGAAAAGCGCGTCAGCCAGCACGCAGCCCGCGACGCTCTGCGCCACCGCGCGAGTGGTCGCATCGGAGACCTCCTCCAGCCGCAGGCGTTGCGCCAGGCCCTGATAACAGGTCACGGTCGCGATGATCGCTCCAAACGTCGCCGTCTTGAGACCGAGCAGCGCGAAATCCTCCCACGCCAGCGCGCGGGCGATCTGGTTGAAGTAATCCCCCGGCAACAGCGGCACGTCCTGCAGGAACACGAAGAGATACCCGCTGACCACGGCCACAAGGATCAGATAAACCGTCAGCGAAAAGATCGCCGCCGCCAGCCCGATCACCCGCGGCATGACGAGGTAATGCACCGGGTCAATCCCCAGCGCCTCCAGCGCCTCCACCTCGCCCTGCGCCCGGCTCAGGCCCAGCTCGATGACGATGGCCGTGCCCACGCGCGCCAGCACCACCAGCGCGGTGGCCAGCGGGCCGAGCTCGCGGATGAGGACCGTGACCATCACCGTGCCGGCGTATTGCTCCGCGCCCACTTTCTGGAGCAGCGAAACCGTCTGCCCCACTATCACCAGCCCCAGCGCCAGGCCCAGGAGCACGATGCCCGGCAGCAGCCGGACCCCGGCCCGATCAATCTGCGCGCGGATGAGAGGGTGGATGACGCGCCACGACGCGTTGAACTTCGTGAGCGTGACGCCCAGCGTGATGAGCGCGAAAGCGCCCACCCCCTGCATCGTCTGGAGCAGCCTGAAAATCTGGTGGCCGACGAAATTGAGGTAGCTCTGCGGCAGCGGCAGGGCCAGCACGCTTTGCAACAGCGCGGGCTTGGCCGGCGGGGCAGAGGCTGTTTCCACGCGCGCAGCTTAGGCGGCGGGGGAAAGGAGGGACAACTGGATTTTCGCGGGCTGGGCCGCTCGTGCGCCCCTGCCGCCACATCGCCGGATTTGCGGATTGACGGTCCCTTGCTCGCCGATACGATGCGCGGCTTGTTGGTCTGGAATTGAACCTTAACGAACACGAACTATGGCAGTGAAAGTTGCAATCAACGGATTTGGCCGCATTGGTCGCCTCGTCGTCCGCGCGATGGTCGAGCAGGGCCTCGTCGGCAAGGAAATCGAAGTCGTCGCCGTCGGTGACATCGTCCCGGCGGACAACCTCGCCTACCTGCTCAAATACGATTCCACCCAGGGCCGCTTCAGCGGCACCGTCGGCTCCAAAAAATCCGCCGCCGACAAGGCCGAGGACGACATTCTCATCGTCAACGGCGCGGAAATACGCGTCGTCTCCGCGAAGTCCCCCGCCGAGCTGCCGTGGAAGGCGCTGGGCGTGGACATCGTCATCGAGTCCACCGGCCTCTTCACCGAGGCTGAGAAGGCCAAGGGCCACCTCGCCGCCGGCGCGAAGAAGGTCATCATCTCGGCCCCCGGCAAAAACGAGGACATCACCGTGGTCATGGGTGTGAATCACGAGAAGTATGACGCGGCCACACACCACATCATCTCGAACGCCTCCTGCACCACCAACTGCCTTGCGCCCGTCGTCCACGTCCTCCTGAAGGAAGGCTTCGGCATCGAGGAAGGACTGATGACCACCATCCACGCCTACACCGCCACGCAGAAGACCGTGGACGGCCCGAGCAAGAAGGACTGGAAGGGTGGACGCAGCGCGGCCATCAACATCATTCCCTCCGCCACGGGCGCGGCCCGCGCGGTCGGCCTCGTCTGCCCCGAGGTGAAGGGCAAGCTCACCGGCATGGCCTTCCGCGTGCCCACGCCCACAGTCTCCTGCGTGGACCTCACCGTGAAGACCGTGAAGGAGACCAGCTACGCTGAAATCTCCGCCGCCATGAAGAAGGCCAGCGAGACCTACCTCAAAGGCGTCCTCGAATGGACCGCCGACGAAGTGGTCAGCACCGACTTCATCCACTCCAAGTCCTCCTCCATCTTCGATGCCGGCTCCGGCATCGAGCTGAACAGCCGCTTCTTCAAGCTCGTGAGCTGGTATGACAACGAGTGGGGCTACAGCAACCGCGTCGGCGACCTGGTGAAATACATCATCGGCAAGGGCCTGTAAGCGCGCGGCTCAAGGTGAACTCAACGAACGGCGTCCCCGCAACGGGACGCCGTTTTTGTTTGGAGCTTCCCATAACCGAAGCCATTCCGTGGCAAGGAATGTTCCGGTCAGGACCTCTTCCCCGGCGAGCGCCTAAACCCATTCTGAAACCACAGCTTCCACACCATGAAGAGAGCCTCTTTGACGATCCCTTTGGACATCTTCGAGTTCCCCTGAAAGCGGTCGGTGAAAACAATGGGCACCTCGGCGATGGCCAGCCCCTGTCGCCAGATTTTGTGCGTCAGCTCGATCTGGAAGCTGTAGCCGTTGGACTGCACGGCATCGAGATTGAGCGATTGCAGCGTGGCGCGGCGGAAGCATTTGTAGCCGCCGGTCGGGTCGCTGATGCGCATGCCGGTGATGATGCGGACATACTTCGCCGCGCCGAGGGAGAGGACGAGGCGGTTGAGCGGCCAGTTGATGACGCGGATGCCGTTGCAGTAGCGCGAGCCGATGACGAGGTCGGCGGCCTGAGCGGCGGCGAGGAACTTCGGGATGTCGTCCGGGTTGTGAGAGAAGTCGCCGTCCATCTCCATGATGAACTCGTAGTCGCGGGCGAGCGCCCACTTGAAGCCGGCGAGGTAGGCGCGGCCCAGGCCGTTCTTCTCCGCCCGGTGCAGGACGTGGATGGATGGATGTTTGGCGGCGAGCTCGTCGGCGAGCTTGCCGGTGCCGTCGGGGGAATTGTCGTCCACGACGAGCAGGTCCACGGGCGTCGGCAGTTTGAGAATGTGCGCGGCGAGCGGGGGAAGGTTCTCCCGCTCGTTGTAGGTCGGCACGATGACTAAGGCGCGCTGGCTCATGCTTGCTTGGGCGGCAAGCGTCAGGGAACAGGCGGGCCAACTCAAGCCGGGATTCCCTGTAGCAGGGTCGCGCGAAGGCCGCGAAGGGAGCGAAGGAGAAAGATGCCTTCGCCTCCTTCGCGGCCTTTGCGCCACAACTCCTTCACGGCGAATCCCAGCCGCCACGCTGCGTCAGACACCGTGATGCCAGCTCTGACAACCAGCGCGCCCTTCTCCCACCGCCCGGTAGGGCGAGACTCCGTCGAGCCCCAATTCGCGCGGAGCGAGGCGAGCGCAGCGAGCATCTCTGGAGTCACAGCGCCCACCCGAGATGCTCGCTGTGCTCGCGCCTCCTGCGCCGGCGAATGGGGTTCGACGGAGTCTCGCCCTGCCAGCGGACGCGGGGCCGCCGCGCGTGCGTTCGTGCTTGGAGCTTGGGGTTTCTTTGGAGCTTTGGGCTTGGGTTTTGGAGCTTCCCCCTCCGAGTTCGACTTCTTCGAGCGCCGCATCCGCCCCGTGCTGGCGCAGCATTGCTACGAGTGCCACAGCGCTCAGAGCAAGTCGCTCAAGGCCGGCCTGCGCGTGGACACGCGCGATGGCCTGCGCCTCGGCGGCAAGTCCGGCGAGCCGGCCATCGTCCCGGGCGACGTGGAGAAAAGTCTTTTGCTCAAAGCCATCCGCCACACGAGCGCGGACTTGCAGATGCCGCCGAAGAAGAAGCTTTCGCTGCAGCAAGTCGCCGACTTCGACCAATGGATTCGCGCCGGAGCGCCGGACCCGAGGGACGAGAAGCCGTCAGCCGTCAGCGCTCAGCGGTCAGCGAAGACCCACTGGGCGTTTGTGCCGCCCAAGGACCAGCCGTTGCCGAAGGTGAAGGACAAGGCGTGGCCGCAGTCCCCGGTGGACCACTTCATCCTCGCGAAGCTGGAGGCCAGCGGGCTGAAACCCTCACCGCCCGCTGACCCGCGCGCGTTGATTCGCCGGATGACCTACGATCTCACCGGCCTGCCGCCGACGCTGGAAGAGGTCGAGGCGTTCGTGAAGGAATTCTCACCTTCTCACTCTCCCACTTTCTCACCTGCTGGCGGGAAGGCAGGTGAGAAAGCGGGCAGGCGGGAAAGTGAGCAACGCGCCGTCGCCATGCTCGTGGACCGCCTGCTCGCCTCGTCGAACTACGGCGAGCGCTGGGCGCGGCACTGGCTCGACGTCGCGCGTTATGCGGACACCAAGGGCTACGTCTATGCGCGCGAAGAACGCTTCTTCACTCATGCCCACGCCTACCGCGACTGGGTCGTCCGCGCGCTGAACAGCGACCTGCCTTACGACCGTTTCCTCATGCTTCAGATTGCCGGCGACCAACTCGTCGAAGGGTCCAAAGTCCAAGGTCCAACATCCAAAGTCACAGAGGCTGCCGCCACCACGACGCCCTCCGCACTAATCACTAATCACTATTCACTTCCCGACTTGGCCGCCCTCGGCTTTCTGACCACCGGCCGCCGCTTCATCGGCGTGACGCACGAGATTATTGACGACCGCATTGACGTGGTGACGCGCGGCACGATGGGCCTGACCGTCCAGTGCGCGCGCTGCCACGACCACAAATACGATCCCATCCCGACCACCGACTACTACTCGCTCTACGGCGTGTTCCAGAGCAGCGCCGACGAGCTGGTGCAGATTGAGTTCCCGGAAAAGTCTGACGCGCTGGCCGCCTTCGAGAAGGAACACCGCACCCGCCTCGACAAGCTGAACTCAACGCTGGCCGCGCGCCGCGATGAAACCACCGCCCGCGCCCGCGCCCGCGTGACGGAATACCTGCTCGCGCAGTTCGAGCTGCACAAATATCCGGAGGAGGGCTTCGACCAAATCCTCACCGACCAGGACCTCATACCCACGACCGTCCGCCGCTGGCAGGCGTATCTGGAGCAGGCGAAGAAACGCGGCGACCCCGTGTGGGCGCTGTGGCACGCCAGCGCGCAATTGCCGGAGGAGAACTTCGCGGCGGCCAGCGCCCAACTCAAGACTCAAAACTCAAAACTCAAAACCATCCTCGCCCCGCCGCCCAAATCCATGCGCGAAGTCGCCGAGCGTTACGGCAAGGTGCTTTCTGACATTGAGCAGCAGTGGCAGGCCGCGCTGGCGCTCGCGAAGACGAACAATTCTCCCCCGCCCACAGCGCTGCCCGACCCGCAGGCCGAGGCGCTTCGCCAAGTTCTCCACGGTGCGAACTCGCCCGCCGTCGTCCCGCCCGACGGCATCGTCAACACGGAGCTGCTGCTCATCTCCAAGCACACGGAGGAACTCTGGAAACTCCAAGGCGAGGTGGACCGCCATCTCATCCGCACGCCCATTTCGCCGGCCCACGCGCTCATCGTCACCGACCGCGAGCCGAACGGAAACCCGCGCGTCTTCCTGCGCGGCGACCCGAAGAACAAGGGGCCGGAAGTGCCGCGACAGTTTCTGCAAGCCGTCGCCGGCCCGCAACGCCAGCCCTTCACGCAGGGCAGCGGGCGTCTCGAACTGGCCCGCGCCATCGCCAGCGCGGACAACCCGCTCACCGCGCGGGTGATGGTGAACCGGGTCTGGCTCCACCACTTCGGCTCGGGCCTCGTGAGGACGCCCAGCGACTTCGGCCTGCGCGCAGAGCTGCCCAGCCATCCCGAGCTGCTCGACTGGCTCGCCCGCCGTTTCATCGCCGAGGGCTGGAGTTTGAAGGCGATGCACCGGCTGATGCTGACGAGCGCGGCGTATCAGCAGAGCGGGGAGTTTTCAGTGTTCAGTAACCAGTATTCAGTGGGGGCACCGGCGTCAGGGCGGCCCACTGAAAACTGGAAACTGAATACTGAACACTGGAAGCGGGCCGCCGCGCTCGACCCCGACAACCGCCTGCTCTGGCGCGCGAACCGCCAGCGGCTCGACTTCGAGGAGCTGCGCGATTCCCTGCTCATGGCCAGCGGCGAGCTGGACCCCAAGCCCGGCGGCAAGCCGGTGGACATCTTTGGCAGCAAACGCCGCAGCCTTTACGGCCTCGTGGACCGCCAGTATCTGCCAGGCGTCTTCCGCGTCTTCGACTTTGCAAATCCCGATCTTCACATCCCGCAGCGCCACGAGACGACGGTGTCGCAGCAGGCGCTCTTCTTCCTGAACCACCCGTTCGTCGCCGACCGCGCGAAGGCGTTCGTCGGAAAAAAAGATTTCACCGGCCTCAGCACGCCGGAGGAAAAGGTGCGGCTCCTCTACAGCGCGCTCTACCAGCGCGAGCCGACGCCGGGGCAAACCGCCGCCGCTGTGCGCTTCGTCGCAGACGCTGAGGCGAACCACCCGCAACCGCCGAAGCCGCCGCCTGAAAACCAGTGGCGCTACGGCTACGGCGAGTTCGATGAGGCCGCGCGCAGGCTGAAAAACTTTGCAGCGCTGCCGCATTACACCGGGCGCGCATGGCAGGGCGGCCCGCAGTGGCCGGATGCGAAGCTCGGCTGGGCACAGCTCACCGCCGACGGTGGCCATGCGGGCAACGACCTCCAGCACGCCGTCGTCCGCCGGTGGGTCGCGCCGCGTGATTGCGTCGTCAGCATCGCGGGCCGCATCGCGCACGAAACCAGCGCTGGTGACGGCGTGCGCGCGTTCATCACCCATAGCCGCGCCGGCCAGCTCCGCACCGTGACCGTGCACAACGCGGCGGAGGACCTGCGCGTCGCCAGCACCGCCGTGAAGGCTGGCGACACGATAGACTTCATCGTGGACTTCCGCGCGAACCTGAACAGCGACGAGTTCAAGTGGTCGCCCGTGCTCACCGAGTTGAACACCGCTGCCGCGACCGGGGCCGTGCCCGCGAAGCAGTGGGATGCGAAACAAGACTTCCGCGGCGCGGACGTGCTCGTGCTCCCGCCTCTCCCGCCGTGGGCTCAGCTCGTGCAAGTGCTGCTCTCGGCGAACGAGTTTCTCTTCGTGGACTGAGACTTCCTGTGCGGTCCCGTGCCCGCGACTTGCCGTCGCCGTCCCCTGCGCGCAGCACGCCCGACGGCGAGCGCAACTCGCCGGCACGATGCGCCCTCGTGCCTTTCACCTGCCACGAGTCACTTGTCACGCCACCGCTCCACGCCTAGACTCGCGGCATGAAGAACGAAGTGGTGCCAGTGCAGATTCGCGGGATTCTCCCGGCGAACAGCGGCTGCGCCATCTTCGTGGGCAATGACGAAAAAGTCTTCGTCATCCAGGTCGAGCACAACCTCGGCGCGGTCATCGGCATGTTCCTGCGCGACCAGCCCAAGGAACGCCCGCTCACGCACGACCTCATGGTCAACGTCTTCAAGGGCTTCGGCATCAGCGTCGAGCGCGTCATCATCACCGACCTGAAGAACTCGACCTACTTCGCGCGCCTCATCCTCAAGCAGGAGAACGAGCTGGGCAAAAAGTTCGTGGAGATTGATGCACGCCCAAGCGACTGCCTCGCCCTGGCTGCAGCGCACAAGCGCCCCGTCTTCGTCACCAAGGCGCTCTTCGAGCAGGTCGAGGACATGACAGAGTATCTGGACAAGCTGAACGAAGGAACGGGCGAGCAGGAAGCCTGAGGGGGGAAAGTAATTAGTGATCAGTAATCAGTGCCTGCTCCGAACCCACCGCGCCGACTAAGCACTAATTACTAATTACTTTCCCTCCGATGCCCCCGCCCGCCCAACCCGCCGCGCCCACGCCCCGCGCCCACCGCCACGGCGATGAGGACTTCGCGGTGAAGCAGCGCGCGCGGCAGCTC